>QHWR01000090.1 GCA_003223835.1 Acidobacteriota bacterium
CAACTGACGATCCGCGGGCGAAACGCAGAAGGCAGAAGGCAGAAGGCAGAAGGTAGAAGGTAGAAGGCAGAAGGTAGAAGGCAGAAGGTAGAAGGCAGAGCGTCGGGATAATCCCGGCGTTCTGCCTTTTGCCTTTTGCCTTCTGCCTTTGTTAGACTAATCGTTCCGGCAAGGCCTGTGTTTTCAAGACATAGGCGCGTAGCTCAGTGGTTAGAGCGCCTGCTTGACACGCAGGAGGTCAGTGGTTCGACTCCACCCGCGCCTACCAGATAAAGGTGCTAAGGGTGCTGATGGTGCTGGGGTGCTAAGGGTGCTGGTGCCAATGGTGCTGGGGGTGCTAAGGGTGCTGGTGCCAACGGTGCCAGAGCACGTCCTGCACATTTGAGCACCCTTGGCACGAGCACCCTTAGCACCAGCACCATTAGCACCATTAGCGCCACCAGCACCCTTAGCACGACGCGATCTGAATGAACCACATCTCGGTCACGCTGCCTGACGGGTCGAGCCGTCAAGTGCCGTCGGGCAGTACGCCCGGCGACGTGGCGGCCGCGATCTCGCCGCGTCTGGCCAAGGCGGCGCTCGCGGCGGTCGTCGATGGACGGCTCGTCGATCTGACGTTTCCGCTTCGCCAGGATGCGTCGGTCCGCATCGTCACCCCCGAGAGTCCCGAGGCGTTGCGGTTGTATCGGCACAGCACGGCGCACCTGCTCGCCGCGGCGGTCACGAATCTGTTTCCCGGCGCGCAGTGCGGCATCGGCCCCGCCACCGAAGAGGGTTTCTTCTACGACTTCGTGGTCGAGCGGCCGTTCGTGCCGGAGGATCTCGACGCGATCGAGAAGAAGATGAAGGAGCTCGCGTCGCAGGACCTTCCCTACGAGCGGCAGATGTGGCCACGCGAGGACGCGATCCGTTTCTTCGGCGCGCGCGGCGAACCGCTCAAGGTCCAGTTGATCGAGGAGAAGACCGCCGGACAGCCCGAAGTGTCGTGCTACACGATCAAGGACCGCGACACGTTCGTCGATTTCTGCGTCGGCCCGCACGTCCCGTCCACCGGGCGCCTGAAGGCGTTCAAACTCCTGAACGCATCGAACGCGTATTGGAAGGGGGATGCGCGCAACCAGCCGATGCAGCGCATCAGCGGGACGGCGTTCGTCTCCGAGAAAGAGCTGCAGACGCACCTGCACCGGATCGAGGAAGCGAAGAAACGCGACCACCGGAAGCTCGGGCGCGAGCTGGGCCTGTTCATGTTCCACGCATGGGCGCCCGGCGCCGCGTTCTGGTTCTCGAAAGGCACGACGCTCTACAACACGCTCGCGAACTACATGCGCGAGGTGTTGTTTCCGGCCGGCTACGTCGAGGTCAAGAGCCCGCTGATCTACAACAAGGCGCTCTGGGAGCGATCGGGCCACTGGAAGCACTACCGGCAGCACATGTTCCTCATCGAATCGGAAGGCGAGACGATGAGCCTGAAGCCGATGAACTGCCCGGGACACTTCCTCATGTACGCGAGCGAGGTCCGCAGCTACCGCGACCTGCCTCTCCGTTTCCACGAGCAGACGCCGCTGCACCGCAACGAATCGTCCGGCGTCCTCTCGGGGCTCACCCGCGTGCGGCAGTTCTCGCAGGACGATGCGCACTGCTTCGTGAGGGAAGACCAGATCGGCGAAGAGGTGGAGCGGTTGATCCGCCTCGTGCAGCGCGTATATGGAGACTTCGGCCTGCCGTTCACGGCGAAGCTGTCCACGCGGCCGGCGGATTTTCTGGGCGAGGTCGCGACGTGGGATCGCGCCGAGACGCAGCTCAAAGCTGCGCTCGATCGCGCCGGCCTGGCGTACGCGCTCAACGAAGGGGACGGCGCGTTCTACGGACCGAAGATCGATTGCGACGTGACCGACGCGCTCGGCCGCAAGTGGCAGTGCGCGACGATTCAGCTCGACTACGAGCAGCCGCAGAATTTCGATCTGAAGTACACCGGAGCCGACAACGCCGAGCACCGCCCCATCGTGATCCACCGCGCGATTGTCGGCAGCTTCGAACGGTTCATCGCGATTCTGATCGAACACTACGCGGGCGCGTTCCCGCTCTGGCTCGCGCCGGTGCAGGTGACGGTGCTCCCGATTGCGGACCGTCATCTCGAGTACGCGCAGAGCGTCCGGGAGCGGCTGGCCGCCTCGGGACTGCGCGCGGAAGTTGACGACCGGCAGGAGAAGATTGGATATAAGATCCGCGAGGCCCAGCTCCAGAAAGTCCCGTACATGCTGGTGACGGGGGACCGTGAAGCGTCCGAAGGGACGATCTCGGTCCGCAGCCGCACGGCGGGCGATCAGGGCGCGCGGAGCGTGGACGATTTCGTCGGGCAGGCGCTCGCCGAGATCGCCGCGAAGCGGGAGCCGGAGGCGGGGCTCGCGGCTGCGAGCTGAGAGCACGGAGGATCGCCGCCGTCGGGACGGCGGAGAATCTCCGCGGGGAGACGACGGAGGATCTTCACCACAGAGATAGCAGAGAAGACAGAGAACAAGAATCTGTCTCTGTGATCTCCGTCATCTCCGTGGTTGTACACAAGCGTTTCGAAGGAGGACGTTATCGCATTCGATCGAGGCCCGCGGCGGGATGACCGCACGCGCGTGAACGAACGGATCAGGGTGCGCGAAGTGCGCGTCATCGACGAGAACGGCGAGCAACTCGGGATCATGGCGCCGCCGGCGGCGCTGGCGATCGCGAGGCAGAAAGGGCTGGACCTGGTCGAGATTGCCGCGACCGCAAACCCGCCCGTCTGCCGGATCATGGATTTCGGGCGCTACCAGTACCAGGAACAGAAGCGCGCCCGTCAGGCCCGGAAACACCAGAAGGTGATCGAGGTCAAGGAAATCAAGTTCCGGCCGAAGGTCGACGAGCACGACTATCAGTTCAAGAAGAAGCACATCGAGCGCTTCCTCGCCGAAGGCGACAAGGTCAAGGCGACGATCTTCTTCCGCGGACGCGAGATGGCCCATCCCGAGATCGGGCGGCGGATTCTCGAGCGTCTGATCGAAGACCTGGCGGATGTCGCGGTCATCGAGAGCGCGCCGCGCCAGGAGGGCAACCAGATGCACACGATCCTCTCGCAACGGGCCACGGGCAAGCGCCCCACCCCCTCGAAGCGAGAGACCGAGAGCGCGTAGGACGGACACATGCCGAAACTGAAGCTGAAGAGCCACCGCGGCGCGGCCAAGCGGTTCAAGAAGACGAGCACGGGCAAGTTCGTGCGGAGCAGGGCGTTCAAGCAGCACATCCTGACGAGCAAGACGCGGCCTGAAAGGCACGACCGTCGTCGCGCCGGCGGATCAGGCGAAGTTGAGACGGATGCTGCCGGATTGATACCGGATTGATACCGGATTGATATTGGATGACGGATGACGGCGGACGGATGACCGAGGATGGAAAGAGCCGAGCGTTCCGTCATCCACCATCCACCATCCATCATCTGACGTCGAAGGAATAGACATGCCTCGAGTGAAACGCGGAAACGTGCGGCGGCAGAAGCGCAAGAAGCTGCTGGGCCGCGCGAAAGGGTTCTACCAGACCAAGAGCAAGCTGTATCGCTCGGCGAAGGAGTCGGTTGATACCGCGCTGAAGTACGCGTTCGTCGGCCGGCGCCGCAAGAAGCGGGACTTTCGCCGCCTCTGGGTGATTCGCATCAACGCCGCCGCGCGCGAGCACGGCCTCACGTACGGCCAGTTCATCAGCGGGCTGAAGGCCGCGGGCAACACGCTCGATCGCAAAACGCTGGCGGACCTCGCCGTCTCGTCGCCGGCGTCGTTCGCGCGGCTGGCGAAGATCGCCGGTGACGCGCGTCAGAAGACAGAGACACGCGCGTAACCGGTTCACGGGTTCACCGGTTCACGGGTTCACCGGTTCACGGGTTCAGGTTCAGGTTCAGGAGTTCACGGGTTCAAGGTTCAGATCGAAGGTCCGTAAAAGCGAACCGTGAACCGATGAACCCGTGAACCCGTGAACCCGTGAACCGATATGGACATCCCCCAGATCAAACAGCAGTTCGATCGAGAGCTGGCCTCCGCGGCATCGGAGGCGGCTGTCCGAGCGCTCCGTGACAAGTACCTTGCGCGCAAAGGGGGCGTCGCGTCGAACCTGTTGCGCGACGTCGCGTCGGCGCCCGCGGGGGAACGTCCCGCGCTCGGGAAGCTCGCCAACGAGCTGAAGCAGTACATCGACACACAGCTCACCGAGCGACTCGCGGCCGCCGCCGCGCGACGGCCGGCGGGCGAGACGGTTGACGTCACGCTGCCCGGCCGTGCTCCGGCGCTCGGGCATCGCCATCCGCTGACGCTGCTGCGCGAGCGCATCGAAGCGATCTTCCTCCGCTTCGGGTTCCTCATCGTCGAAGGCCCGGAGCTGGAGGACGATTACCACAACTTCGAAGCGCTCAACATGCCGGCCGACCATCCCGCGCGCGACATGCAGGACACGTTGTATCTCGCATCGCCGGTGACGTCCGCGGTCGGCAGTCCCGCGACGCTGTTGCGCACCCACACCTCGGGGATGCAGGTGCGCTACATGGAGAAGTTCCCGCCGCCGGTGCGGCTGATCGCACCCGGCCGCGTCTACCGCCGCGACGATCTGGATCTGACCCACTCGCCGATGTTCACGCAGGTGGAGGGACTCGTCGTCGACGAGGGGGTGACGCTGGCGGATCTGAAAGGGACGCTCTTCGCGTTCGCGCACGAGTTGTTCGGCCCCGAACGGCGCACGCGCTTCCGTCCGAGCTTCTTTCCGTATACGGAGCCGAGCGGCGAGCTCGACATCAGTTGCGCGTCGTGCCGCGGCGCCGGCTGCGCGATGTGCAAGAACACCGGATGGATCGAGGTCCTCGGGAGCGGCATGGTCCACCCGGCCGTGTTCGAGGCGGTCGGCTACGACTCCGAGAAGTACACCGGGTTCGCGTTCGGCGTCGGCATCGAGCGGCTCGCGCTGCTCAAGTGGGGCATCGAGGACATCCGGCTGTTCTACGAGAACGATCTGCGCTTCCTGGAGCAGTTCCCCCTGTGAGGCTCGTCTATCCGTGGCTCTGCGAGCTCGTGAAGGTGCCCGGCGATCCCGAGAGCGTCGCGACGACGCTCGCGCTCCGGGGATTCGAGGTCGCGTCGATCGAGCACGGACGCCAGCCGGTCATCGATTTCGAAATCACCGCGAACCGGCCGGACTGCCTGAGCACGATCGGTCTGGCGCGCGAGGCCAGCGCCGCGTACGGCGTGCCGCTGCGGATGCCGGACCGCGCCATGCCCGCGCCCGGCAACGGTCCGAGCGTGGACGTCGCCATCGAGGACGCGGATCTTTGCCCGCGATATTGCGCGCAGGTGTTCGAGGTCGGGATCGGGACGTCCCCCGCGTGGCTGCAGGAGCGGCTCGAGGCCGCCGGCGTCCGGCCGATCAACAACGTCGTTGACGTCACCAACTACGTGATGCTGGAAATGGGCCAGCCGATGCACGCGTTCGATCTCGCGCGGCTCGGCGGACGCGCCCTGCGGATCCGGCGCGCGAAACCCGGAGAAAAGATCCGGACGCTCGACGGCGTCGAGCGGACGCTCGACGGCGACATGCTCGTGATCGCCGACGCCGCGCGGCCGCAGGCGGTCGGCGGCGTCATGGGCGGCGCGGACTCCGAGATCGACGCGAAGACGACGTCGATGGTGCTCGAGAGCGCGTATTTCACACCGGCGTCGGTGCGCCGCACGAGCAAGCGCCTCGCGCTGAAAACGGAGGCGTCCACGCGGTTCGAGCGCGGCGCCGACGTCGACGCGCCCCCGGTGGGCATCGCACGCGCGGCGGCGCTGCTGCACCAGCTCGGTGCGGCGCGTCCTGTCGGACGGATCGTCGATCGCTACCCCGCGCCGCGCCCGCCCGTCACGCTCGCGCTGCGCGGCGCGCGGCTGACGCACGTGCTCGGCCTGCAGGTGCCGGCGGACGACGTTCCGCGCATTCTCACGCCGCTCGGGTTCACCGTGTCCCCCTCCGATCGTGGCGGCGCGGGCTGGCAGGTGGAGGTCCCAACGTATCGCGTGGACGTGCAGCGCGAGATCGATCTCGTGGAGGAAGTCGCGCGCCACTACGGCTACGATCGGGTGCCCGCCACGTTTCCGGCGCTCGCGTCGCCGCAGGCTCCGCCCGACGCGCGGACGCTGCAGGATCGGCTCGTCCGCCAGGTCCTGACGGCGTGCGGCTTCTCCGAAGCGACGACGTTCACGTTCATCGAGCAGCAGGCGGCCGCGCCGTTCGCGGACGGCGCGGAGCCGGCGGCGCTCGCGAATCCGCTTTCGGAGAAATTCGCCGTTCTTCGCCCCTCGCTGCTGCCCGGCCTCGTTGACGCCTGCGCATACAACCGCCGGCGCGAGCGGCGCGACGTGCGGCTCTTCGAGACCGGCGCCCGGTTTGGCCCTGCCGGCGAAGCCCGCGCCGTCGCGTTCGCCTGGTGCGGCGCGGGAAGCGTCCCGAACTGGTCGGCGGCGACGCGCCCGGTGGACTTCTTCGACGTCAAGGGCGTCGTCGAGGCGTTGTGCGGCGCGATGGGCGCGACGCCGGCGTTCGAGCCCGCGACCCGTTCGTACCTCGTGCCCGGCCGCACCGCGCAGGTGCTCGACGGCTCCGGCGACGGCGCGCGCGCAATCGGCGTCGTCGGTCAGATCCAGCCCGCGATTCTTGATGCGCGCGGCTTTCCCGCGGCCGAACCGATCTACGCCGCGGAGCTGGACCTCGACGCGCTGGCTGCGCTCGGCGCCGGCGACATCCAGCGCGCGGAGCCGCTCCCGCGCTTCCCCGCAATCGTCCGCGATCTCTCGATCCTCGTAGACGACGGCTTGCCTGCCGCGGCGGTTCGTGGCACGATCCGTCGGGCGGCGCCGCCGACGCTCGTGCAGCTCGCGGAGTTCGATCGGTACCGCGGCAAAGGAATCCCGGAAGGACGAGTGAGCCTCTCGCTGCGGCTCACGTTCCGCTCATCGGAACGGACGTTGACCGACGCCGAAGTGGACGAGGCGATGACGCGCGTCGTGGCGGCGCTGGAAGCTTCGCACGGCGCGCAGCGGCGCTAATCAGAACAGCGAAATGCTGAATGTTGAATGTTGAATGAAGAGCCTCGAGATCTTCGATTCAGCGATCAGCATTCAGCAATCAGCATTTCATCGCAGAGGACATGATGGCCAAAGCGGCAGTAGCGACCCGTACGGTCGATTTGGAACCAATCGATCGGCTCGAAGCGAAACTCAAGCTTCTCGTCGGCGTGATCGACCGGCTGCGGAGCGAGATCGCGCGGGCGGCGGAAGAGAACGCCCGGCTGGCGCGCGAGGTCGACGCGGCCCGCGCGCGGGCGAGCGAAGCGGAAGGGGCCGGCGCCGAGCTGACGGCGCTGCGCGAGGAGCGCGACCTCATTCGCGGCCGCGTCGATGACATGCTCAAGCAGATCGATGCATTGAACCTTTGACCAGGGTTCGGCGTTCGGGGCCGAACCTCGAACCCGGAACCTACCGTAAGAACATGGACGAAACCCGCGTCGTTTCCGTCGAGATCAACGGGCAGCGGTATCCGATCCGCAGCCACCTCGATGCGGCGTACATCGCCGAGCTGGCCGCCTATGTGGACGAGAAGATGCGGCTGGCCACGCGCGAGTGCCCCGCGGGCGACACGCTGAAGATTGCCGTCCTTGCCGCGCTCAATATCGCCGACGAGGTGTTCCGGGCGCGCGGGGACGCCAAATCCCATCAGACCGACCTGACGAGACGGACGGCGGAACTCGAGCGGATGCTCGATCTGGCGCTGGCGGGCGACGCGGCGGCGGCCGACATGGCGGCCCTTGCCCCGACCGGCCGTTCATTCTAAGATCCCCTCTGGAGCTTGAGTACCCTGCTTTGCGCGTGATGGCCCGGAGGCTCGTTTGAGCCAACGTTACATCCTAAGAGAATCGCGATGCCCCGCCGTGTGCATGCCTCTGCGAGAGGAAGCCTGACGCGTGGCCTGAACAGCGGTTCCACCTGCTTTGTGCAGGTTCATCCGACCTCCCCACACGGCAAAGCGGGGCCTTTTCCTTCCTGCAACGCGCAACGCTGACCGGATCCGTCGCCGGGCGAAGCTCGCGTGCCCTCGCCGGAACGCGGTCGCCGGGGATATACGATGGGTCCAACCACCCTGTACGGCGTGAATGCGGCGATCACCGGCGTCATCTGCGTCGCCGCGATAGGTTGGTGGCTCGCCAGCCGCCGCCGGCTCGCCGCCGAGACGGTCGGCCGCGCCGAGGAGCAGGCCCGGCAGCTCCGCCAGCAGGCGGAGCGCGACGCCGAGAACCTCCGCAAGGAAGCGCAGCTCGAAGCGCGTGAAAAAGCGCACACGCTGCTTGCCGGCGCCGAAGAACAGGCGCGCGATCGGCGGCAGGAGATCCTGACGCTCGAGCAGTCGCTCGCCGACAAGACCCGCGCGCTCGCGGACCGGCTCGCCACCAGCGACAAGGTCGAACAGGCCCTTCGCGCGCGCGAGCGCGCCCTCGCCCAACAGGAACAGAACGCGGCGGCCGCCGTCGCGCGCAGCGAACAGCTCGTCGCCGACCGGCACCGCGAGCTGCAGCGCGTCGCGGGCTTGACGGCGGACGAAGCGCGCGAGCTGCTCATGAAGCAGATGGAGGCGGACGCGCGCCGCGACGCCGCCAATCTGATCAAGCGCCTCGAGACCGAAGCGCGGGAGAACGCCGCGCAGCGCGCCCAGCAAATCATCACCGACGCCATCCAGCGGAGCGCCGCCGAGCACGCCATCGAGACGACGGTGTCGGTCGTCGATCTGCCCAGCGACGACATGAAGGGGCGCATCATCGGCCGCGAGGGACGCAACATCCGCGCGCTCGAGCAGGCGACCGGCGTCGAGCTGATCGTGGACGATACGCCCGGCGCCATCATCCTGTCGTCGTTCGATCCGTTCCGCCGCGAGATCGCACGCCAGGCCATCCAACGGCTGATCGCGGACGGCCGGATCCATCCCGCGCGCATCGAGGAAGTCGTCGAGAAGGTCAAAGGCGAGATCGAAGAGACGGTGCGCCGCGAGGGAGAGGCGGCGGCGTTCGAGCTGGGCCTCTACGATCTTCACCCCGAGGTCCTGCGGTTGATGGGCCGGTTGAAGTTCCGCACCAGCTACGGGCAGAACGTGCTGAACCACTCGCGCGAGGTCGCGTTTCTCGCGGGCATCATGGCCAAGGAAATCGGCCTCAACGGCCACGTCGCCGCGCGCGCGGCGTTTCTGCACGACATCGGCAAGGCCATCGATCGCGATCTGCAGGGGACGCACCTGGAGCTGGGGCTCGACTTCCTCCGCAAGCACGGCGAAGGGGAGCCGGTCCTGCAGGCGGTCGCCGCGCACCACATGGACATCGACTGGCCGTCGCTCGAAGCGATGATCGTCCAGGCGGCCGACGCGATCTCGGCCGCGCGGCCGGGGGCACGCCGCGACATCCTCGAGTCGTACGTGAAGCGGCTCGAAAAGCTGGAGAACATCGCGGACTCGTTCCAGGGCGTGTCGAAGGCGTTCGCCCTCCAGGCCGGCCGCGAGATCCGCATCGTCGTCGAAAGCGACCGCGTGTCGGACGAGGAGACGGTGTGGCTCTCGAAGGACATCGCGCGGCGCATCGAAAACGAGCTGGAGTATCCGGGGCAGATCAAGGTCACCGTCATCCGGGAGACCCGCGCCGTTGAGTACGCCCGTTAGCGCCGCGACCGTCGCGGCGGTCGGCGAACGCGGCCTGATCGCGCGGATCCGCGCGCGCCTGCCGGAAGCGCCCGCCTGGCTGCACGCCGGTCCGGGCGACGACGCGGCCGTCGCCGCCCCGGAACGCGGCGCGCTCGAAATCCTGACGACGGACGCGCTGGTCGAAGGAGTCCACTTCGACTGGCGGTTCAGCGCGCCGGCGGACGTCGGCTGGAAAGCGCTCGCCGTCAACGTGAGCGACGTGGCCGCGATGGGCGGGACGCCGCGTCTCGCGCTGCTCTCCCTCGCGCTCCCCGAAACACTGGCGCTCGACAGCCTCGACGGTCTCGTGGACGGCTTTCTCGCGATGGCCGCTGCCGCCAGGGTCGCGCTCGCGGGCGGCAACGTCACGCGATCTCCGGGACCGCTCGTCGTCGACGTGACCGTGACCGGATCCGCGAAGCCGCGGCGCGTCCTGACCCGCGGCGGGGCGCGTTGCGGCGATGCCATCTACGTCACGGGCGCGGTCGGCGCGGCGGCGGCCGGGCTTGGCTGGCTGCGCGCGCACGCGGATCTGATCGCCGAACCGCGGGACGCGGGGGAACGCGCCTGCGTGGAGCGCTATCGCCGTCCCGAGCCCCGCGCCCGCATCGGCGCGCTCGCCGGACGCAACCGCGCCGCGAGCGCGTGCATGGACTTGAGCGACGGCCTTGCGGACGCCGTCCGTCAGATTGCGGAGGCGAGCGGCGTCGGCGCGCGGCTCGACGCCGAGGCGCTGCCGATTCCCGCGGCCGCCGCGCGGCTGTTCGAGTCCGCAGGGGTGGATCCCATCGGCGCGGCGCTCGCCGGCGGCGACGACTACGAGCTGCTCTTCGCCGTGCCGCGCCGGATGCGCGGCCGGCTGACCACGGTCGCGCGGCAGTCGCGCGGGGTCCCGCTCACGCGCATCGGCGAATTCACCCGGGACACCGGCGTGCGCCTGAGCCGCGGAGGCCGCGAGGAACCGCTGCCGGCCGGCTTCGTCCACTTCTGAGCCGATGCCACATCCGCGCGGCCGCCGTTGGCTCGAGCAGCTTCTCCACACGCACGACACGCCGCAGCGGACCGCCGCCGCGTACGCGCTCGGCGTCTTCTTCGGGTTCTCGCCGCTGCTCGGCCTGCACACCGTGCTCGGCCTGGTCTTCGCGTTCGCGCTCAACCTGAACCGCGTCGCCGTCCTGCTCGGGATCTACTCGAACCTTCCCTGGATCCTTCCGGCGTACTACACGCTCGCGACGCTCGTCGGCGCGTTCATTCTCCGGGTCCGGGTGCCGCCGCGCCTGCTCCACGAGCTGACGTCCGCGCTGACCGACGCGTCCTGGGGACAGTTCCGCCGGCTGGTGCACGTCCTCGCGCCCCTCGGGTGGGCCTACGTTCTGGGCTCCACCATCGGGGCAACGATTCTCGGCCTCATCGCTTACCGGATCGCCCTCGCCATGATCGTCGCCCACCGTCGGCATCTGGCGGCTCAGAAGCTGCAAGATACAGAATAACAAAGAGTTAGCTTTCAACACCCAGGCCCGACTCTGCTGTGGCAGCCTTTGACTGCGGCCGGGTGGCTCCCCTATATTGGAAGTTCCCCAGCTCAACAGCCCAGGCATGCTGATCTCGCGTTCCATCGCGCGCAAACTCGTGGCGACCTCGACGGCCGCGGTCGCCTTCGTGATGCTGTACGAGGTCACGGCGTTCGACTCGCGCTTCGCCGCCCGGCAGGCCGAGGAACAGGAGAACACCGCCCCGCCCGCGCCGGGGCTGAAGCTCCGCTTCACCGCCACCGCCTACTGCAAAGGGACGACGACCGCGTCGGGGGTCAATGTCCGGACGGGGATCGCGGCGGCGGACCCGGACCTGCTGCCGGTGGGCTCGGTCATCGAGGTGGACAAGTCCGGCGACCGCTACAACGTCATCTACACGATCATGGATACCGGCCCGCTCGTGTAGGGGCGCCACATCGATCTGTATATGTGGAACTGCAACGAAGCGCTCGCCTTCGGCGCGCAGCGGATCGTGATTACGGTGCTGCGTCTGGGCTGGAACCCGAAGGCGACCAATCCCGGCCTGATCGAACGGCTGTTTCGCGCCCGCGAA
The DNA here is from genome assembly GCA_003223835.1 of Acidobacteriota bacterium. GTDB lineage: Bacteria > Acidobacteriota > Vicinamibacteria > Vicinamibacterales > 2-12-FULL-66-21 > Gp6-AA38. Next base: position 11,842 of record QHWR01000090.1, read on the forward strand.
GCCGCCCAGCAGCCGCCTCCGCCCCTTCCGTCCCGGCCGCTCGACATCAGATAGTCACCGCCGGGTCATCACGTCGAAGGTTCGAAAGGAGCTGTGGCTCCTGGTCTTTGTACTGGAGCTGATACAGCTTGTAGTAGATGCCGCGGCGGGCGAGGAGCTCCTGGTGGGTGCCGGACTCCCGGAGCTGGCCCTTGTGCAGCACGAGGATCTTGTCCATGTCCTGAATCGTCGAGAGGCGGTGCGCGATCGCGATCGTCGTGCGGCCGGCCATCAGGACGTGGAGGGCATCGCGGATGAGGATTTCGGTCTCGGTGTCCACGCTCGACGTCGCTTCGTCGAGCACGAGGATGCGCGGGTCGAACGCCAGCGCGCGCGCGAACGACAGCAGCTGCTTCTGACCCACCGACAGCGTCGCGCCGCGCTCGGCGACGGCGCTCGCGTACTGCTGCGGCAGCCGTTCGACGAACGAGTTCGCGTGCACGGCCGCCGCCGCGCTTCTGACGGCGTCGTCCGTGATCGAGGCGTTGCCGAGACGGATGTTGTCGGCGATCGATCCGGTGAACAGGTGGACGTCCTGGAGCACGAGGCTGAAGAGCGACCGCAGCTCGCGGAGATCCATCTGGCGGACGTCAACGCCATCCACGCGAACCGCCCCCCTGTTGACGTCGTAGAAGCGGAGCAGCAGGTTGATCAGCGTGGACTTGCCCGCTCCCGTCGCCCCGACGATGCCGACGCGTTCGCCGGGACGCACGTCGAACGACACGTCCTTGAGCACCCAGTCCGGCTCGCGGCCGTCGGCGGGCGGATTGTACGCGAACCAGACGCGATCGAACTCGATGCGGCCGGCGCCGCGCGCCGGCGCGGCGGAGGGGGCCGGCGGACTCTCGATGCGCACCGGCTCGTCGAGCAGCTTGAAGATGCGCTCCGAGGAAGCCATCGCGGCCTGCAGGATGTTGAACTTCTCGGACATGTCCGAGATGGGCCGGAAGAAGCGCTGCGAATACAGGATGAACGCGATGAGCGATCCCAGCGTCAACGTTCCGCTGAGCACCCAGCGCCCGCCGAACCAGATGATCAACGCGGAGGCGAGCGCACCCACGATCTCGATCGCCGGGTAGAACACCGCGTAGTAAAAGATCGATTCGACGTTGGCGTCGCGGTGCCGCTGGTTGATCTCGTCGAAGCGCGCGAAGGCGCGCGCTTCCCGCCGGAACAGCTGCACCGTCGCCATCCCGGTGATGTGCTCCTGCAGGTACGCGTTGATGCGCGCGATCCACGTTCGCACGGTGCGGTAGTACTCGCGGACGTTCCGGCGGAACCACTGCGTCACCAGCACGATCAGCGGCAGCACGGCAAACGCGACGAGCGCCAGCCGCCAGTTCATGCTGAGCATCACGATCATGATCCCGGCCAGCGTGAACACGTCTCCGAAGACGGAGACCACGCCAGACGTGAAGAGATCGTTGAGGACGTCCACGTCGGTCGTGACGCGCGTCATCAGGCGGCCGACCGGATTGCGATCGTAGAAGCGCAGGTCCAGCCGCTGAAGATGGCGGTAGATCTGCGTGCGCATGTCGAACATGATGCGCTGGCCCGTCATCTGGAGCAGCCACGTCTGCGAGTAGTCCAGGCCGAACGACGCGAGGATGATCGCCAGGTAGGCGAAGGCGATGCGGTTCATGCCCGCGAGATCGCCCTGCGCGATGTACCGGTCGATCGCGACCTTCATCAGGTACGGCTGGGCGAGCTGGAGCACGGAGCCCGCGACGATCGCCGCGAGCGCGAGCGCCACCTGCGGCTTGTACGGCCGCAGGTACGCCAGCAGCCGCCGCATCAGCCGCGCGTCGTACGCCTTTCCGAGGACCTCTTCTTCGTGAATAGACATCAGCTATGACGCCTGCAATTCCTCCTCGAGCAACTGCTTCCGGTACAGCGCCGCGTAGAGGCCTCCGTGCGCCACGAGCTCGGCGTGACGGCCGCGCTCCGCGATGCGGCCGTTCTCGAGGACGAAGATCTGATCGGCATCGCGGACGGTCGACACGCGGTGCGAGACGATGATCGACGTCCGCTGCCGCATGACGCCGCGCAGACGCGAGAGGATCTCCTCCTCCGTGTACGTGTCCACCGCCGACAGCGCATCGTCGAGGATCAGGATCCGCGGGTCGACCATGACCGCGCGGGCGAGCGCCGTGCGCTGCTTCTGGCCGCCCGACAGTGTGATGCCCCGCTCACCGACCACGGTCTGGTACCGGAGGGGGAATTCGTCCACGTCCTTGTCGAGCCGCGCGACCGCCGCCGCGGCGTAGATCGCCGCATCGCGCTCCTCGTCGTGCGCGGCCTTCGCCGGCCCTCCGCCGGGGGCTGTGGCCGCGGCCCCGAAGGCGACGTTCTCCGCGATCGTGTCGGAGAACAGGAACGGCTCCTGCGGCACGAATCCGATCGCGGCGCGCAGCCGCTCGAGCGGGATCTCGCGGACGTCCACGCCGCCGATGAACACCGTGGCCGGCGGCGGCTCGTGCAGCCGCGGCAGCAGGTTGATGAGCGTCGACTTGCCGGAGCCGGTCGCGCCGACGAACGCCGCCGTCCGGCCCGGCTCGATCCGCAGTGAGACGCCCCGCAGCACCGGACGATCGGTCCCCGGATAGCCGAACGACAGGTTGCGAATCTCGATGGCGCCGTCGAGCGCCGCGTGCCGTCCCGCATCGGTCGCGGTCGCGTCGCTGATAGCGGGCTCCTGGTCGAGGACCTCGAGCATGCGCCCCCACGACGCGAGGCCGCGCTGGAGGATGTTCGTCACCCACCCGAACGCGATCATCGGCCAGCTCAACATCACGAGATATGCGTTGAACGCGACGACCTCGCCGAGCGTGATGCGGCCGTGAATCACGTCGCGGCTGCCCAGCCACAGGACGAGGAGCGATCCGAGGCCGAGAAACAGCGTCATGCTCGGATAGAACATGCCCTGCAGCCGGATCAGGATGCGGTTGCGATCGACGTACTCCTGGTTCGCGCGGCGGAACCGCTCCAGTTCGTGCGTTTCCTGGGTGTAGGCGCGGACGACCCTCACGCCCGACAGCGCCTCCTGCACCACCGCCGACACTTCCGACAGCTGCGCCTGAATGGCTTCGAAGCGACGGTGGATCGCGCGCCCGAAGTAGCGCACCGAGAGCGAGACGAACGGCAGCGGCACCAGGGCAATCAGCGTCAGCCGCGCGTCGATCGTCAGCATCAGCACGATGGCGACCACGAACACGAGGACGGTGTTCGAGGTGTACATCACCGCGGGACCGATCATCATGCGGACGGCGTTCAGGTCGTTGGTCGCGCGCGACATGAGGTCGCCGGTGCGCCGCGTCTGGTAGAAGCCGAGCGGGAGCCGCTCGAGCTTCGCGAAGAAATCATTGCGGATGTCGTACTCGATCCCGCGCGACGCGCCGATGAGGATCCGGCGCATGAGGAACAGGAACGTGCCGCGCACGATCGCGATCCCGAGGATCAGCAGCGAATAGAAGGCGAGCTTCTGCCGCGTGACGCCGGCGTGCAGGTCGTCGATCGCGTACTTCAGCACCCACGGCGCCAGCAGCTGAACGGCTGACGTCGCCAGCACGCAGATCAACCCGATGGTGAATTCCCGGCGGTAGCGGCGGACGTAAGGAAGAAGACGGCGGACGGCGGGCGACATTCAAGCGAGTATAACAAGACGGAAGACGGAAGCAGGCTTCCGCCTACCGTCATCCGTCTTCCGTCTTTCTTCAGAACTCCACCCTCGCGCCCACCTGCAGCTTCCGCGGCGTGTAGCTCGTGCTGTACGCGGTCAGCAGGAGGTACTGTTGCGACGCCTGGTTGCCGGTCGGGTTCGCGAAGTTCGTGTCGTTCGTCAGGTTGAACACGTCCGCGGCGATCTCGAGCCGGCGGTGGTTCGAGAGCCCGAAGCGGTAGCCGAAGCGCATGTCCAGCTCGAAGAAGCGCGGCCCGCGCGCGCCGTTGCGCTCGCTCCTGAAGCCCTTGACGGTGTACGGATCGGTCCCGACGCCCGTGTAGTCTGCCG
>QHWR01000314.1 GCA_003223835.1 Acidobacteriota bacterium
CGATTCGATCGTACGCGTCGGCGTGTTCGGGACCGACCCTGGCGTACGGGTCCTGCAGCGGTACACGACCGATCGCGCGCTGGTGCGGCGGGCCCTGGCGACGCTCATGCCGGTCGGCGTCGCCGCGGACGAGCAAAAGGCCGAACGCAACGACGAGTTGCTCGCGCGTCGGCGGGAGCTGCACGGGCAGCAGGAAGGGGCGCAGGTGGATCTCGGCGCCGGCGTTGGCGCCAGCCTCGCGAGCCGCGCGTCTGAAATCGGGGAGCGCGAAAGTGAGCTCCGGCTCGTGCAGACGGAGCTGAACATGGTGCGCTCGTTCGAGAATTTCGATCGCGAGCACCAGGGGTACGACACGACGATCGCGTTGTCGCGTATCGTGCAGTCCCTTGCGTACTACCCCGGGCGGAAGACGATTGTGTTCTTCTCGGAAGGCCTGCCGGTGTCGCCAGTCCTGTCGGCGAAGCTCGATTACACGATCGATGCGGCCAACCAGGCCAACGTCACCGTGTACGTCGTCGATGCGAACGGATTACGCGCGAAGAGCGGACTGACGCCGGCGCGGAAGGAGATCGACGCGTTCGCCGAAGAACGGTTCACACAGGTGTCCTCCGGGAGCGACGCCACTCAACAGCCGCTGTCGATCGCGTTCGAACGCGTCCAGGATACCCTCAAGCTCGATTCGCGGACCGGCCTGGCCCGGCTCGCGGAAGAAACGGGCGGGTTCCTCGTCGAGCAGTCGAACGACCTGGCGTCCGCCTTCCGGCGCATCGACGAGGACAACCGGTTCCATTACCTTCTCACGTATTCACCAAAGAACACCACGTTCGACGGGAAGTTCCGGGCGATCCAGGTGAAGGTGCGCCGGCCCGCCGCGCAGGTGTTCGCGCGCAAGGGATATCGCGCCGTCCGCGCCTTTCCCACCGCCGACGCGGCGAGCTACGAGACGCCGGCGCTCGCGCTGCTCGATCGCGCGCCGCTCCCCAACGCGTTTCCCGTGCACGCCGCCGGCTTCAGCTTTCCCGACCCGGCGCGCCCCGGGCTGACGCCGGTGCTCGTCCACGTCTCCACGGCGTCGCTGCGGTTCAGCGTCGACCGTGCGCGCTCGACTTATTCAGCGCAGGCGGCCGTCGTCGTCCGCATCCGCGACGCGGACGGACATGCGGCGCAGACGGTGAGTCAGCAATACCTGTTGACGGGTGACGCGAAGGATGTGGACGCGGCGAAGAAGGGGGAGATCCTGTTCTACCGCGAGCCGGATCTCGGGCCGGGCGTCTACACGATGGAGACCATCGTGTTCGACGCGAACGCGCAGCAGGGCAGCGCCCGGACCGCGACGCTGACGGTGCCCGCCCCCGAGCGGACGGCGTTCACGATGAGCAGTCTCGTCCTGGTGAACCGGGCGGAGGAAGTCGGCAAGGCGCCCGCGGGCGCGGGACCGCTGTACGTCGGCCGCACACTGCTGTATCCCAATCTCGGCGAGCCGATCGGCCATTCCGCCTCGCCCGAGCTGACGTTCTACTTCACGCTCTACGGCGATGCCCGGACCGTGAAGGCGTACGCGCAACTCCTGCGCAATGGCCGCGCGCTCGCGGAGGCGCCGGTGGAGCTTCCTCCGGCGACAGGATCGCGAATCCAGCACGTGGGGCGGCTGCCGATCGGCGCGCTGCCGCCGGGGACGTACGAATTGCGCATCCGCGCCGTCGACGGCGGGCGCGAGCTCTCGCGGACCGCGTTCTTCACTCTCCAGGAATAGCTGGCGCGTCGCGCGTTACGTCGCGCGCATGACGCGAAGCCCGAACAGGTCGGCCGCTTCCAACACCGCCGGATCGTCGAGCGTCAGCGCGCGAACGGTCGCCAGGCGAAGCGCCGGCGCCGCGCGGTCGAACAGCGTGACGTTCGCCCACAACGCTTCCCAACGAGACCACCATCGCAGCCCCGCGGCATCCGGATGGCGTTTGTACAGCTCCAGCGCCTGCGGCTGGGTGACGGATCGATCGCGCGTCGCGACGCGTGAAGGCCGCAGATGTTCGCGCTGCAGCGTGCGCGGATCGTCGAGGTCGACGAGCGTCGCGTCGTCCGACAGCTCGATATCGGCGAGGGCGAGGGACAGGCCGCGGCGCAATAACATCGACGGCATGAGCCGCTGTCCGCGGAACGCGGCGAGCTGCTCGGCGATGCATGCGAGCGGGCGATCGGCGAGGTACAGGCAGCCGTACGTGTCGGGATTGTCGTGCCGGCCGTCGCCCTGGAACACACGCGGAAACCAGAGCGGCGCGTCCACCACGTGCGGGTTCGTCGCGCCTCCCCAGGCGAAGCACCGGTGCAGGATCACGCGAAGGAATCGGACCGTTCGGCGCGGATCGCGCGGATCAACTCCTCGGCGTGTCCCGCGCGCACGAGGTCGATCGGCCGGCGGTCGCCGAGGCGCGGGTTCAGGCCGAACAGCCACGCGAGCGCCGCGTCCCGCGCGTACAGGCGGAGCACGCTCGACCAGACGAGCTCGAGCAGGTCCACCCTCTCCGCGTTCAACGGATCGATGCCGGCGCCGCGAAGCCATCGGGTGACCTGCGACCGGCTCACGCCGAGCATGTCGGCGAGCTGCGCGGCCGACCGGAAATCGGCCCGCAGCGCCTCGACCTTCCGGGCGGTGTTGACAGGCATGGTCCCAGCTTAGCGCAACATATTCTGTTGCGCAACGGATTCCGTTCTACGAGGCGTTCCCGCTTCATTCGACGATGGCGAACGTGGCGTCCCGGACCTCCTTGCGTTCGCCTTGACTGACGGTCAGGCGCAATACGTACGTCCCCGGTGTCAGTGGCTGAATCGGGATCTGGGCGATGTATGGAATGCGGCCTGCGGCGTCGGCCGCAGGGAGCGAGACGGGGAGTCGCGTGACGGAATCGCCCCGCACCACCTCCAGCTCCGCCGAGGGCGCGGCGCCGGCCGCCGGAAGGATCAGCGAGTAGAACGTGATTGCTTTGTCGCGCCCCCTCCGTATCGGTTCGCCGAGGTTGGGATAGACCAGGACGTCGCCGACATACAACGGATTGTCCTGTTTCCGCTCCGCGTCGGCGACGCGCTCCGCGCGTCCAACCAGGACGAGATCGCTGACCTGCAGCGACCCTCGGGGCGCGTCCGGGACCGCGAACGTCGCGCGGTGCACGCCCGAACGCGACGCGAGCGCGTCGTGGACGGCGACCTCCAGTGTGTATCGGCCGGGCGCGAGCGAAGGATTCCGGAAGAACAGGACCTCGCCGCGCTTCGCGCGATCGATCTGATCCGCGGACCCGCTGAGCCGGTACGGTTGACTCGACTTCCGCACGACGTTCCCGCGCGCGTCGACGATGCGCGCGACGATGCTGAAGTCGCTGCGGTAAGTGTGCGCGCTGTCGTCCCGGGTGAATCGGAGAGCGGCGGCGTCCGTTGAGGCGAGGATGGCCACGCGGCTGTCCCCGCGACCAGGAAACACGAACGCGGCCGCGCGCAGCGGCACGTCGATGGGCGCCGGCGCCCGATCGAGCGCCGCAAGCGCCGGGCCCTCATAGGCCAG
>QHWR01000315.1 GCA_003223835.1 Acidobacteriota bacterium
GCGGGAACGCCTTCGACACGTCGGGCCGGTCCGCCTCGAGGTGCGTGCTCGCGACGTACTTCCCGTCCACGTACAGCCGGACGACGTCGATGCCGGTGTCGTCGAGGGCCCAGCCCGCCGCGGGAAACTGCGGCGGGACCACCGCGTTGGCCGACGGCATATCGACGTAGCCCAACGGCAGTTCGTTGTTTGGATCCGGTTCCTTGCTCGCCGAGCCGCCCGCCGTCGATCCGCAGCTCGCCGCGGCCGCGATCGCGACCACCGCCAACACCCGCATTACCACCTTTTCCATCGCGCCTCTCCCGTGCTCCACAACTGATTGAGCTGTTGATAATCCCGGAACGTGTCCATGCACTGCCAGAACCCGCGATGCTGGAAGACCGCGAGCTGGCCCTCGGTGGCGGCGCGCTCGAGCGGCTCGCCCTCGAGGACGCACGCGGCCTCGTCGCTCAGGTACTCGAGGAACGCCCGCTCGAACACGAAAAAGCCGCCGTTGATCAAGCCTTCGTGGGTCTGCGGCTTCTCGCTGAACTGCGCGACGCGGCCGCCGTCCACGAGCAGTTCGCCGAACCGCGAGCTTGGATGGACGCCGGTCACCGTCGCGAGCGTGCCCGCCTGACGATGGAAGGCGAGGAGCGCGCGGATGTCCACGTCGCTGACGCCGTCGCCGTACGTGACCATGAACCGATCGCCGGTGAGGTAGCGGCTCGCGCGCTTGATGCGCGCGCCCGTCATCGTCTCGATTCCCGTGTCGGCGAGCGTCACGCGCCACCCCGACTCGCAATGCGAGTCGTAGTACGTGACCGGGTGCGGGCGTCCCAGCTCCACCGTGAAATCGTTGTTCATCGCCTCGTAGTTGAGGAAGTACTCCTTGATCTGCTCTCCCTTGTAGCCGAGGCAGATCACGAAGTCGGTGAAGCCGGACGACGCATAGCCTTTCATGATGTGCCAGAGGATCGGCCGGCCGCCAATCTCGACCATCGGCTTGGGACGGTATTCGGTTTCCTCGCGCAGGCGCGTCCCCATCCCGCCGCAGAGAATCAGCGTCTCGATCCGTTCGGTCGTGCCCATCACACGTCGAGCCGGCAGTCGGCGTACGCCCGGCTCAGATTGGCGTTGTAATACGGGTCGTGCATGAGCGCGTCACCCCAGGTCCGCCGCACCTGCTCGACGTCGCCCGGCTGCTGCCGGCGCGGGCCGAACGTGGCGGACTCATGATGATACAGGCGCGCGTATGGCGTGTACACGATCCGGTAGCCCGCGCGCCGCGCCCGTAAACAGAAGTCCACGTCGTTGAAATCGGTCGCCAGCCGCTCGTCGAATCCGCCCACCTCGTCGTACACGGCGCGCCGCGTCATGAGGCACGCGCCGGTGACCGCCGCGCAGTTGCGGACCGACGCGGCGATGCCGTCGCACGCCAGACTGCCGCCGGAATGTTGATGGAGGAGGTGGGCCGCCACGCCGCAGACGCCGGTCGCCACGCCAACGTGCTGCAGCCGTCCGTCGGGATAGAACAACTTCGCCCCGACGGCGCCGATGCGCTCCTGCAGCGCGTATTCTAGCATCGCGCTCAGCCAGTCCGCATCGATCGGCTCGACGTCGTCGTTGAGCAGCACGACGACGGGGGTCGCCGTCGCCGTGACGGCGACGTTGATCGTGCGCGAGAAGTTGAACGGACCCGTGGCGTCGTGGTGCAGGCGCCGGCAGCGGGCGTCCGCGAGCGCGTCTTCCGCATCCGGCGTCAGCCGACCGGTGTCGACGACGAGGATCTCGAACCGCTCGTAGTTCGTCCGCTCGAGCAGCGACCGCACGCAATACGCGACGAGCGGCTGGCGTCCGGCCGGCGTGTCTCCCACGCGACCCTGCGTCGGGATGACGAGCGTGACGGCGGGCCGCTCGCGAAGCTGACGCTGAACGCGCCAGACGCCGCGAACGGCGCCCCGCGACACGATAGCCTCGACGGTCTGCGATCGACAGAAGTCCGCCAGCACGCGCCGCTCCGCTTCGTCTCCGACGTCCCGCGTGCGGCCTTCGTACAACACCTGCGCGAGATGAACGACGCGCGGCGCCTCGCGGCGGCAGGGTGCCGTGACGCGCAGAAGCAGGTCGTAGTCCGCCGCGCCATCGAACCCCGCACGGTAGCCGCCCGCGGCCCGGACCGCCGTGCGGCGCAACACCAGCAGACGTCCGACATACATCCGCGCGAGGAGGTACTCGGGAGACCAGTCCGGCTTGAACCGCGGCATGACGGCGCCGTCCGCGCCGATCAGCGCTTCGTCCGAGTAGACGACGTCCGCGCGCGGATCGTCGTTCAGCGCGCGCGCCACCTCGAACAGCGCGTGCGGGGCCAGCTCGTCGCCCGCGGCGACGCTCAGCACGAAGTCGGCCGCGGTACGCGCGATCGCGTCATTTCGCGCGCTCGCATCGTCCCCTCCCGTCGCGCGATGGACGCGACTGCTGTTGTCCGTTCCCGAATCGACGCCGCAGAGGTATGCCTCCCACTGGCGGTATGCCTGGCGCTCGAGCGACGCGAGCGTGCGCGCCAACGCGACGGGGCCGGTTGCGCCCGCGTGCACGAGCACCGCGAAGGCAGGGCGCATCGACAGCGACGCCGCGTCGCTGGCCATCCGCGCCAGCGCCGCGGGATCCGGCGTTTGACGGCGGCGCCATATATCGAAATCGCGGCGGCGACGGTCCAACGACACGGTCGCGGATTGCGTCCGGCTGATGAGGCCCTGGACGCCGTGCGTCGACACGCCCACGAGAAACGAGCGCCAGATGTCCGCGGCCGTGCGGCGCCATCGCAGGGCGGGTTCGCGCCAGCGCACGGCGGGCGCGGGTGTCCGGGAATCGGCGGCCGTTGCGCGCAGCTCGACGCGCACGATGCGGCCGGGAGGTGCGCCAAGCCGCAGCCGCAGGCACCGCCAGCCGTCCGCGGATGTCAGGTCGAGGACGCGGCTTCGCGGCGGCGCGCCGGAGACGACGGCGATCTCGCAGCGCGCCCGGGCGTCCGCGTCGCCGTCAACCGCGGCGTACACCTGCAGGATCGCGCGCGCCGGCGCGCGCAGCTCGAAGCTGACCGGCGTCGCCGACGCGGCCAGCGGCGAACCGGAGTCGTCGCCGGGATGCTCGAGAAGATGTCCCAGCGTCGTCCGGCGATAGAAGGCGCGCTCCCACATCGCGCGGACTGTCGAGACGAGCGGGGGCACGGGCTAATCCTAACTGGTGCTGGGGGCGGGGTGCTGAGAGGGAGTGCTGGGAAAACATAGGTGCTGGGGGCGGGGTGCTGAGAGGGCGTGCTGCGTGATGATGCGTGCTGAGTGCTGCGAGGTGTGGACGCCGCACCTCTTTCCCCAGCACTCCCTCCCTGCACCCAGCCCCCAGCACGCGTGAGTCACTCAGCACCCCCTCTCAGCACTCAGCCCCGAGCACCTGCATGCTATGCTACGGCAGAGCAGGACACGCTTGAAGGCTGCCGCGCCGGTCGGCAACTCGGCGGCACACGCCTCGATTCGACAACTCCACCAGTGACCCACGAACGACCGCCCGCGGCCGATCGTCCCGTCGTGTGCGTGCTCAGCATGC
>QHWR01000313.1 GCA_003223835.1 Acidobacteriota bacterium
TCCGCTGCTCGACGATCACGCGATCGCTCGTCACCTCGACGAGTTTGCCTTCGACCTTGACGCCGTCGCTCTTTTCCACGCTGACCTGACTGCCGGTCGGGATGCTGAGCGCCGCCGCCGGCTCGCGCGAACACGCGACCAGCAGCGCCGCGCCGCAGGTCAGAATCAGAAGGCGTTTCATAAGTCCTCCATCGACCTGAGCTTGTGCAAGCGACGTACCCCGGAGTTTCCCGGGGCCGCCGCATGAATTTCGGACAGACGAGCTGTCCTCTGTCTGCTCTCGCTTTAGCCCCACAGACTCAGGAATGTAAAGATTACCGGCCGGTGGTACACTCCCCCGGAGAGGTTTTACAAGACTGTGGGAACGCTGACAGAACCGGATCACGAACCAGTGGAAACGCAGAACGCTGCGTCCTCTGCTCCCGGCGAGCGTGTCCTCATCGTCGAGGACGATCCGGCGACGCGCGTCGGGCTCGCCGAGCTGGTGAACGCGTGGGGATTCCAGACGGACGAGGCCGCGAACGGCGAAGACGCGCTGCAGAAGGTCACGAGTTTTCGTCCCGCGATCATCGTCTCGGATCTGGTCATGCCGCGCATGGGCGGACTCGAATTGCTGCGCTCGTTGAAAGACCAGTTGTCGGACCTCACGGTCATCCTGCTGACCGCGCAGGGGACGGTCGAGAGCGCCGTCGAGGCGATCAAAGAAGGGGCGTACGACTACCTCAGTAAACCGGTGGATCCGCAGCGGCTGAAGATCCTGCTGCAGAAGGCCGTCGAACGGCAGGAGACGCTGCGCGAGGTGAAGCACCTGCGGCGCCAGCTGCGCGAGCAGGGAAGCTTCGGCCGGATCGTCGGCAACAGTCCGGGGATTCGCGCGGTGTACCGCGTGATCGAGCAGGCCGCGCCGACGGCGGCGTCGGTGTTGATCTGGGGCGAGTCGGGCACCGGGAAGGAACTCGTCGCGCAGACGATCCACGAGCTGAGCCCGCGCAGCGCGTTTCCGTTCGTCGCGATCAACTGCGCCGCGATTCCCGAGACGCTGCTCGAGAGCGAGATTTTCGGGCACGAGAAGGGCGCGTTCACGGGCGCGCAGGACCGGCGGCTCGGGTGTTTCGAGCTCTCGCACCGCGGGACGCTCTTCCTCGACGAGATCGCGGAGATGCAGCCGGCGACGCAGGTCAAGCTGCTCCGCGTCCTGCAGGAGCGGACGTTCCGCCGGCTCGGCGGCCGCCAGGAGCAGCAGGTCGACGTGCGCGTCCTCGCCGCCACGAACCACAATCCCGGCGAAGCGGTGCGGAACGGCAAGCTGCGCGAGGACCTCTATTACCGCCTCAACGTCTTCGCGATGGAGCTGCCGCCGCTGCGTGATCGCCGCGAGGACGTGCCGCTGCTGGTGCAGAGTTTCCTCAACGAGTTCAACACGCGCAACGCCAAGGCGGTGCGCGCGGTCGACCAGGACGCGATGCACATCCTCGAGAACTACCCGTGGCCCGGCAACATCCGCGAGCTGCGCAACGTGATCGAGCGCGCGACGATCCTCGCCGAAGGGGAGTTCATCGAGACGCGTCACCTGCCGCCGCTCATCGTCACGCGCGGCGAAGAGACGCTCCCGACGCTGACGCTCGCGCCGGGGACGACGGTCGACGAGGCGGAGCGGCGGCTGATCCTGCTGACGCTCGAGCACACGCGGCACAACAAGACGCGCGCGGCGGAGATCCTCGGCATCAGCCTCAAGACGCTGCACAACAAGCTCAACCGCATGAAAGAAGAGGGCAATCGGGGCTAGGAGCCAGTCATTTAGATGTCCATCAAGGCGAGGCAGGTCGCGGGCGTCACGAGCCTCGTGGTGCTCATCGTGGCGGTGTTGTCCGCGCTGCACATGGCGGGAAACCGCGTCGCGCGGCGAGCTGCTCGCGCGATCGATCTTCCAGCGCGCCGCCGCCGTGGTCCCGCCCGTGCAGGATCCGGACGCCGCGTATTCGGCGCTCCAGAAAGACGGCGGGATCCGTTCGCTGCTCGAGTCGAGCATCGCGTACTCCAAGAACGTCACCTACGCGGCGATCGTCGACACCAAAGGCGTGGCGGTCGTGCACAGCTTTCCGGCGCTCGAAGGCAAGCCGATGCCCGAGCAGCAGGAGCTGCACTGGATCACCGACGCCGGCCCGATCGAGGAGCTGCGCTCGGTCTATTCGGACCGCACGTTCGAGATCCGGCAGCCGCTGCTGCGCGGCGCGCAGCAGTTCGGATCCATCCGGATCGGCGTCTCGACGCTGCTCGTCAGGAGCGAGCTGCAGCAGGCGTTCGACCGCGCGATGCAGACGATCCTCGTGGCGCTGCTCGTGTCGTCGCTCGTCGCGATGCTGCTGGCGCAGTGGCTGCTCCGGCCGATTCACGTGATCCAGAGCGGCCTCACGCGCCTGGGCCGCGGCGAGCTGGACGTGCGCCTCGACCTCCCGCCCGGCGACGAGTTCAAGGACATCGGCACCTCCTTCGACGCCGTCAGCGCGCAGCTCTCCGCCGTGCGCTCGAAGACGCTCTCGACGGCCGCGACGGACTTCGAATCGGTCGTCGAGAACCTCGAGGACGCGGTCGCGCTCTTCGGCTCCGACGGCGAGTTGATCTTCTGCAACTCCGCGACGCACGCGCTGCTGCCCGGTTTCAGAGGGGACGCGCACGGCCAGCTCGATCGCATGGCGCCGGCGGAGCATCCCGCGCGGCAGCTCGTCGAACGCACGCTCGCGTCGCAGACGGGGCAGGGGCCCGTGTCGGTCGTGATCGACGAGAGCGGCGCGCCGTCGAGCGCAGCCGAGCCCGGCGATCCGGAGTCCGCCGAGCCGCATGCGGAGCGGCTGCTCGTCACGCACGCCATCGACGACGCGAACGGGAAGTTTGTCGGCGCGATGCTCGTCGCGCGCAACCTGGAGTACATGAGCCAGGTCCACTCGACGCTGGCCTACTCGCGCAAGCTCGCGGCGCTCGGCCGCCTCATGGCCGGCGTCGCGCACGAGGTCAAGAATCCGTTGAACGCGATGACGATTCATCTCGAGCTGCTGAAGCAGAAGCTCGCGAACATCGCGCAGCCGGTCGGCGTCGGGGCGCAGAGCGGCGTCCGGTTCGAGCCGGGCGCGCCACTCGCGCTTCAACCGGACGACGCCGCCGGCATCTCGCGTCCCGCGGGTTTTCCGCCGCTGAACGTCTACAAGCACGTGGACATCATCGCGCACGAGATCCAGCGTCTCGACCAGGTCGTGAACGGCTTCCTGAAGTTCGCGCGTCCCGACGAGCTGAAGCTGCAGCCGATCCACCTCGACGCCGTGATCAGCGACGTCGCGACGACCGTCGCTCCGGAAGCGGAGGCGGTCGGCGTCACGGTCAGGACCGAGTGTCCGCACGATCTGCCCGAGATCAACGCGGACCCGGCGATGCTGACGCAGGCGCTCCTGAATCTCGCGCTGAATGCGTGCCAGGCGATGACGCACGGCGGCACGCTGCGGCTGGTGTGCCGCACCGCGGCCCGTCGGCGCGTCGAGATCGTCGTGGAAGACACGGGCGTCGGCATCCCGCCCGAGCACCTGCAGCGGATCTTCGACCTGTATTTCACGACGAAGGAAAAGGGCAGCGGGATCGGGCTGTCGATGGTCTACCGCATCGTGCAGCTCCATAACGGCGATGTGGAGGTCCAATCGACCCCAGGGGCAGGCACAAGGTTTACACTGGTGTTTCCGCAGGCGTGAAATGAGCTTCCAGCTCCCGGCGTCCAGACGGTTGTTTCTCGCTCTGACGTTGTTCGGTCTTGCCGCGATTGCGCCGGCGTGTACGACAGCGCAGGCGAGGTCGAAGCCGGCCGATATGCCCCCGATGAACGTGCCGGCGCCGCCGCCGCGCGCCGTGGCGCCACCGACGCCGGCCGAGCCGCCGCCAGAGCCGGTGACCGAGCTGCCGCCGGCCGTCCCGCCGGCCAGCCGCACGCGTCCGTCCGCCACGCGCGACACGGCGCGCGAAGCGCCGAAGCCGGAACCCAGGCCGGAGACGCCGCCGGAGTCGGGCGGGGCGCCGCTGCCGCAGACGCCGGCGCAGCCGTCCGCGGCGGTCCCGCCGCTCCGCACGCCCTCGACCGCGGACGATCAATCGGCCGCCAGGAACACGCGCGCCGTCGTCGATCGCGCGCGCGGGATGTTGAACGCCATCGACTACCGTCAACTCAGCGTCGAGCGCAAGGCGCAGTACGACACCGCCAAGCGCTTCATCGAGCAGGCCGACGACGCGATCAAGAGCGGGAATTACGTGTACGCGCAGTCGCTCGGCGAAAAGGCGGAAACGATCGCCAAGGAGCTGGCCGGGAAATAGGCGATGCCGCTGCGATACTCACCGCTCGGGCTCGTTCTGTTGATCGCGGTGTCGGGGGTGGTGGAGCAGACGAGCGAAAGCGTGCAGGTCTGCCTTGCATCTGCCGCCGACTATTCGGCTGTCTATCCAACGAACGTGCTGCCCGCCACGTCGAAGGGCATTGCTGTCGTCTTCCGCGTGACGAAGGGCAAGTACAAGAAGCTGACCGAGAAGATCTTCGCCGTGGACGCCGGAACCGCCATTCCGCCGAACGCGCTGTTGGCATCGACGGACGACGTCGTCGGACCGGTGAACGGCGTCGGCTTCTTCGAGTCGAGCGGTGAGCGCCCGGTCCCGCCCGGAAAGTACCGCGTCGACATCCTCGCAGACGACGCCCCGTGGAAGACGGCGCAGTTCAGCGTCGTGCCGGCGGCCGAGCCGAAAATCACGCGGCCGGAAGACCTCGTCGTGTTGCCGAAAGGCCGCGTGTGGACGTACGCCGAGACCGTAGAAGCGGGCGGAACCCGCATGACGCACAACGACACGTACGCGATTGCCTCGGTCGATAACGCCGGTGCGCGGGTGGACGCATCGTCCGAACATATGCTGTGGCACCTCGGGCCGTCCGGACTCGCGGTCTGGCGGAAGGAACTAATCAGTCAGGCGCTGCTGCCGCAGCCGCAGGTGTGGCTGTCGTGGCCGTTGAACGCGCCGAAGACCTGGAGCTACCCCGCGAGCGACGGCTCGTTTACCGAGACGTATCGTATGTGGGGTCCGGTGCCGGTCAAGGGCCTGCAGGGCGAGGCGCCCGGCTACGTCGTGCTGACGGATCGCCAGATCGCGCGTGAGGATTTCCACAGCACGACCGAACGCGATTTCCTGCCGGGCGTCGGCATCGTACGGGAGATCTACGTCGTCGCGACGAAGAACGGCGAGCTTCAGAGTCGCGTCGAGCGCATGCTGACGAGCGTGCGCTGATGGCGATTGTCGGCGGCTACTTCTGCAGCACCAGCTCCTGACGGCTGAGCAAATCTCCTCCGAGTGCGGTGATGATGATCTCGCGCACGAGGCCGACGCCCGGCGCGAAGTGACGTTCCGCGGTAAGCTTCGTCAGCCCCATCGCCTGCTCGGTCAGGACGACGAACCCCGGCGCCGGGCCCGTCGGCGTCGCGATCGGCAGCGGCCCCCACATCTTGTACGTCTGCCTGTAAG
>QHWR01000091.1 GCA_003223835.1 Acidobacteriota bacterium
CGCATTCTCGAGATCGACGAACAGAATCTCGTCGCGGTGGTCGAGCCCAACGTGATCACGGCGGACCTGCAGGCGGCGGTCGAGAAGGTGGGACTGTTCTATCCGCCCGATCCGGCGTCGCTGAACCAGTCGGTCATCGGAGGCAACGTCGCCGAGTGCGCCGGCGGCCCGCGCGCGTTCAAGTACGGAACGACGAAGCAATACGTGATCGGCCTCGAGGCGGTGCTGCCGACCGGCGAGATCGTCGAAACCGGCGGGAAGGTCGTCAAGAACGTCGTCGGCTACGACGTGACGCACCTGCTCGTCGGATCCGAAGGCACGCTGGCGGTGATCACGAAAATCATCCTGCGGCTCGTCCCGAAACCGCCGGTCCAGTCCACGCTGCGCGCGACGTTCCGCAGTGTGGACGATGCGGCGCAGGCGGTGACCAACATCATCCGGCATCGCGTCGTGCCCGCCGCGCTCGAGCTGATCGACGGCGATTGTCTCGAGGCGGTGGCACGCCACCTGAACGTGCGATCGCTCGCGAAAGAGGGGACGGCGGCATTGCTGCTGCTCGAGATGGACGGCCTTGCGGAAGCGGTGGCGGAGGAAGCGCGCCGCGTAGAGCAGGCGTGCCTGGAGGCGGGCGCGACCGAGATCCTGCGCGCGCGCGACGAGGCGGAACGCCAGGAACTGTGGCGCGTGCGGCGGGAAGTGTCGCCGTCGCTGAAAGTCATCACGCCGATCAAGTTCAACCACGACGTGGTCGTGCCGAAAGGGCGAGTCCCGCAGCTCTTCGCCTTCGTCGACCGCCTCAAGCGCGACTACCGGCTGCGCATCCCGTGCTTCGGCCACGCCGGGGACGGCAACATTCACGTCAACATCATGGTGACCCCGGGAGACGAGGACGAAATGCGCCGCGCGCACGAGGCGGAGCGGGTGCTCTTCGAAGGGGTCGTCTCGATGGAAGGGTCGATCAGCGGCGAACACGGGATTGGATTCGCGAAAGCGAAATACATGCCGATCGAGCTGTCCGCCGACGAAATCGCGCTGATGAAACGGCTCAAGCAGGCCTTCGATCCGCACGGCCTGCTGAACCCGGGCAAGATGTTTCCGGACTGACGCGAAGTGATGCGACAATAGAAACCGTTTTCCTCTTTTCAGCGAAGGAGTCCGATCCGATGGCCCTCCGCCGCGCTCTGCCGCTCGCGTTCGCGACGGCGCTGCTGTTCCTGATTCGTCCGACGGCGGCGCAGGCGCCGCAGGATCCGCTGCAGAAGCAGATCGACGATCTGAAGGCGTCGCAGGCCGCGATGCGGAAAGATCTCGACCAGATCAAGGCGCTGCTGCAGGCGCTGGTCCAGGGCCGGGGCACGCAGCCGTCACTGGAAGCCGCGTCGGTGCCGATCGACGCCGCCCCGACCCGCGGCTCCGCGGCGGCGAAGGTCGTCGTCGCCGAGGTGTCGGACTATCACTGTCCGTTCTGCCGGCGGTACACGCAAGACACGATGCCGCAGCTGCTGAGCGACTACGTGTCGACCGGAAAAGTCCGCTACGTCTTCCTCGATTGTCCGATCGCGCAGCTTCACCCGAACGCGTTCAAGTCGCACGAAGCCGCGCAGTGCGCGGGCGCGCAGGGCAAGTACTGGGAGATGCACGACAAGCTGTTCGCGTCGCCGCCCCAGAGCGACGCGGGAGCGCTCGCCGGGCTCGCCTCGGCCGCCGGCGTCCCGGATGCGGCGAAGTTCAACGCCTGCCTGACCGGCGGGTCGCAGGCCTCAGCCATCAATCAATCGATCCAGCGGATGGCGGACGCGGGGATTTCCGGCACGCCGACCTTCCTTATCGGTACCGCGCCTGCGGCGGGCGCGCCGATGAAAGTGCTGCGCGTCGTGCGCGGCGCGAAGCCGTACGCCGAGTTCAAGACGGCGATCGACGCGGTGCTCGCGCAGGGCTCGTAAGCAGCGTTCGTCACAACCAGTCAGGAGATCTTCTATGCGTCTCGCACTCGCCGCGATGGCGATCGCGGCCGTCTCCGCAGGCGCGCCACAGCGGCCGGCGCAGCACGATGCCGATCAGCCGGTCAAAGGGGTCGGCAAACTGCCCGCGGGCTGGGAGGGGCGGCTCGATCAGGCCGGCAACAAGCTGGAAGGCGTGGACATCAAGGAAGACAAGGGGACCCTGACGTTCACGACGGGGCCCGCCGGCATCTATTACAAGCCGGGGATGAAGGCGGAAGGCAACTTCGAGTTGACGGCGACGTTCTCGCAGCTCCAACCGGCCACGCATCCGGAAGGGTACGGTCTCTTCGTCGGCGGCGCCGATCTCCAGAAGGACGAGCAGCGGTATACGTACTTTCTGATCCGGCAAGACGGGAAGTTTCTGATCAAGTCGCGCAACGGCGCGGCGACGGCGACGATCGTCAACTGGATGGACGCGGTGCCGATGCGGGAAGCGAAGGGAGAGCTGAAGCGGAGCAACGTGCTGGGCATCCGCGCGCAGGGCGACACCGTGCATTTCCTGGTCAACGACCGCGAGGTGCACCACGCGTCACGCGCGGACGTGAACCCCGACGGCATCGCCGGGATCCGGATCAACCACAACCTCAACGTCCAGGTGACGACGCCGGTATTGAAGAAGATGTAGGCCCGACCTTCAGGTCGGGCGTGATCGAATTACCTCGTTGATCGCCTAGATCACGCGCAGCCGGCGCGTGCCGGGGACGAACGGAAACGCCGTTAACTGGCCCTCGAACGCGCGGCCCCAGCGGCCAGGGATCGACGTCCTGCAATGGGGGCACGTGCCGTCCGCGGTGATGCGGTAGGACCGAATGAAATAGCCGAAGCGCTCCACGAGCAGCGCGCGGCAGCTGTGGCAGCGCGTGTCCTCGAGGTCGCCGACCTGCCCGGGCAGGTTGCCCGCGTAGATGTACTGCAAACCGTTCGCGCGGCCGATCTCCGCCGCGCGCATCAGCATCTCGGGCGTGGTGTTCTCGGGGTCGCTCATCCGATAGTCCTTGTGGAACGCCGTCACGTGCCACGGGATGAGCGGCGAGACGCTCGCGACGAAACCGGTCAGCCGCTCGAGTTCTTCCTCCGAATCGTTGAACCCGGGAATCAGCAGCGTCACCAGCTCGAGCCAGACGCCCATCTCGTGCAGCCGCCGCACCGTGAACAGAATCGGCTCGATACGGCCGCCAAGCTGGCGGTAGTGACGATCGTCGAAGCTCTTGAGATCGACCTTGTAGAGATCGACCCACGGCCGGATGTAGTCCAGCACGCGCGGCGTGCCGTTGCCGTTCGAGACGTACGCGGTCAGCAGACCTGCGGCTCGCGCTTCCTTGAAGATGGCCACCGCCCATTCGCTCGTGATCAAGGGCTCGTTGTACGTCGAGACGACGACGCGTGCGCGGAGGCGGCGTGCGTCGCGGACGATGTCGGCGGGCTGCGTATCGACCGGAGGCGCGACGGCCGCCGGATCGCGAAGCGCCTGCGACGTCACCCAGTTCTGACAGTACGCGCAGTGGAGATCGCAGCCGAGCATGCCGAAGCTGTACGCGAGCGCGCCCGGATGGGCGTGGAAGAACGGCTTCTTCTCGATCGGATCGCACTGGACGCCGCCGACGTAACCCCACGGCACGTAGAGCGTGCCGCCGCGATTGAAACGCACCTTGCACACGCCGAGCGCGCCGTCAGGAATGGGACACTGGTGTCCGCACGCGTAACAACGCAGCCGGTCGTTGGAAATCGGTTCGACCAGCTCCGGCGCCGCCTGGGCCGTGCGGACGTCGAGAACGTCCGCGAGGGTGGGCATACGTCCAATATAGGGCCGTCAATGCCAAATGCTAAATGCTAAATGCCAAAAGTGCACGACGCCCGGGCGGCTGACCTCCGCTACGTCCCGAGCCGCGTCGAGGGGCGGCGACGCGCCGCCCTCAGGCCCGCGGCGACGACGCCCGCGACCGCGAGGGCCGCGCCCACGCCCGCGAGCACTCTCGGCAGCGGATCCGGCGGCAGCGCGATGATGCCGGTCTCGTCGGCAATGGCGGGGTGGCGGGCGTAGCGTCCGAACCGCGGCCGCTCGCGCGCGTCGAAATGCGCCGCGAGACTGTAGAGCGCGTCGCGCAGGCGCTCGCCGCGCATCGGCCGGCCGTGTCCCGCGATCACGATTTCCGGCGCAAGCGCCGCGAGCACGCAGACCGAATCGCGCGCGCTGTCCCAGTCCGCCGTGAAGTACGCCGGCGGGCCGTGCAGCTCTTCGCGCTGCGTGACCACGGCGACCACCGATTCCTGTTTCGTCGTCACCACCGCGTCCGCGGAGAGCAGCGTGCGGTCGCCGTCGCGAAAGAACGAAACGTGTCCGGGCGTATGTCCCGGCGTGTGAATCCAGCGCCAGGCATCGAGTCCGGGGACCGCGCCACCGGGGGGCAGCGCCGCGACATGGCCGGCGAGATCGATCGGGCCGCGTGGATACAACCGCGAGAAGATCGCCAGCATCCCGCGGCCGACGAGCGGATCGGGCGGAGCGTACCGGGAGAGGCCGGTGAGGTACGGCAGCTCGAGCGGATGCGCATAGACCGGCGCGTCCCACTCGTCGATCAGCGCGTCGATGCTGCCCACGTGATCGAAGTGGCCGTGCGACAACAGAATTGCGGCGGGCGGCACGCCGGCGCCGAATCGAATCTCGTAGGCGTCGCCGGGCAACCCCGCGTCGAGGAGGACCCAGCGGTGCGCGTCGCCAATCGCGGCGACGTTCACGAGCCCGCATCGCATGAACGCGACGCCGCTCGCGACTTCCTGAAACCCTGCCATCGGAATCTCCTGCCGGTCGCAAGGCGAGCTTGCGGATACCGCCGGGCTCGCTTTGCGCGACACCGCGAAGATCGCCGCTCGCTCACGTGCAAATCAGGGACCGCTGCGCCATCCGGTGCACACGCCCGCGCGCGGTACAATCGCCGTATGAAGACCGTCGCGATCATCGGCGCCTCATCCAATCGCAACAAGTACGGAAACAAGGCGCTTCGCGCGTTCGAACGACAGGGCTACCGCGTCATCCCGATCAACCCGAACGAACGCCAGGTCGAAGGGCACGCGACGTACGCCTCGGTCACGGATGTGGCCGAGCCGATCGACATGGTCACGGTGTACGTGCCGCCCGCCGTCGGCGTCCGTGTGATGGACGACATTGCGCGCAAGCGGATCAAGGAGGTGTGGCTGAACCCCGGGGCCGACGGACCGGAGGTCGTCGCGCGCGCCACCGAGCTGGGCCTGAAGCCGATCATCGCCTGCTCGATCATGGGAATTGGCGAGAGCCCCTCGCGTTTCTGAGGCCGCCGCCCGGATTTGACAGGGGCCACGGGCGCGCCTATACTCGCAAGCGATAGTAACTTCCTCACATACAGAGGTCCCCGTTCCGAGCGCGACCTCGAGTACGCCGCAAGCGGCGATCGTTCATTAACCCGTAAGCTTCAATCACAGCAACAACCACTCAACGCCAGCAGTCCACATGCCGAATCACAAGCGCAATTCCGGGCGCCAGTCGTCCGCCGATCAGGCGGTCGTCGTCGCCAACAATGACCCGCAGACCGATCCTTCCCAGTCCTCGCCGGAAGCTCCCGCGCAGCAGCAGGCGCCGCCGCAACAGCAACAGCAGCCGCCGCCGCCGCAGCAGCAGCCGCGTGAAGGGGGCGGCCGCGGGCGCGGCCTCAACATCACCGACCTGAAGGACAAGAGCATCCAGCAGCTCACGCAGATCGCGAAGGATCTCAACGTCGCCGGCGCGACCGGCATGCGCAAGCAGGAGCTGATCTTCCAGATCCTGAAGGCGCAGACGGAGCAGAGCGGGTTCATCTTCTCGGAAGGCGTGCTGGAAGTGCTGCCGGACGGTTTCGGATTCCTGCGCGCGCCCGATTACAACTACCTGCCGGGACCGGACGACATCTACGTATCTCCCTCGCAGATCCGCAAGTTCGACCTTCAGACGGGCGACACGGTGTCGGGCCAGATCCGGCCGCCGAAGGAAGGGGAGCGCTACTTCGCGCTCATCAAGGTCGAGGCGGTCAACTTCGAAGCGCCCGAACAGGCGCGCGACAAGCTCTTCTTCGAGAGCGTCTCGTGCTCGAGACGGCCTCCGACAACCTCTCGGCGCGGGTCATGGACCTGATGACGCCGATCGGCAAGGGGCAGCGCGGCCTCATCGTCGCGCCGCCGCGCACCGGCAAGACGATGCTGCTGCAGAACATCGCGCAGTCGGTCGCGAAGAACCATCCCGAGGTCTACCTGATCGTGCTGCTGATCGACGAGCGCCCGGAAGAAGTCACCGACATGCAGCGGTCGGTCCAGGGCGAGGTGATCTCGTCGACGTTCGACGAGCCGGCGCAGCGCCACGTGCAGGTGGCGGAGATGGTCATCGAGAAGGCCAAGCGCCTCGTCGAGCATCGCAAGGACGTCCTGATCCTGCTCGACTCGATCACCCGTCTCGCGCGCGCCTATAACTCCGTGATCCCGCCGTCGGGCAAGGTCCTGTCGGGCGGTCTCGATTCGAACGCGCTCCAGAAGCCGAAGCGCTTCTTCGGCGCCGCGCGCAACATCGAGGAAGGCGGCTCGCTCACGATCATGGCGACCGCCCTCATCGACACGGGCTCGCGCATGGACGACGTGATCTTCGAGGAGTTCAAGGGCACCGGCAACATGGAGATCCACCTGGATCGCAAGCTGACCGACAAGCGCGTGTTCCCGTCGATCGACATGCAGAAGAGCGGCACGCGCAAGGAAGAACTGCTCCTGCCGCGCGAGGATCTCAACCGCGTGTGGGTGCTGCGCAAGGTGCTGGCGCCGCTGTCGGCCGTCGAGGCGATGGAGCTGCTGCTCGACAAGATGGGGAAGACGAAGTCCAACGCGGACTTCCTGTCGTCGATGCAGAAAGGATAGAAGACGGCCACCTGGTGGATCGACGAACCCAGGATTCTGGGCAGCAGTCATCCAACCGATGCGGATCTGCGCCGGCTCTACGGTGAAGGAGCCCGCACGATCGTCTGCCTGCTCGATGAAACCGAAGAAACCGTCCGATACGATCCCTCTGAAGCGAAGCGGCTCGGCTATACGCGGCGGTGCATTCCGGTGAAGGACTTTCACGCGCCGTCACTGCCGCAGCTCCGTGAGTTCGTGGACAGTGTCGCCCCGACCGCAGCGGCCGATGCCAAGGTGCTGGTGCACTGCGAGGGCGGCTACGGACGGACGGGCACGATGGGGGCGGCCTATTGGATTGCGAAAGGGCTGTCCGCATCCGACGCGATCGCCAAGATCCGCCGGGCGAGGCCGCATGCGGTCGAATCGCCAGAGCAGCACGCCGTACTCGAGCAGTTCGAGAGCGAGCGCTCGGCCTGACACTTTGTAATCTCCAACTCGGTCCGGGCCGGACCGAGCAGCGGGCTGAGCCCGGCGCCCCAGTGTGCGACCGCCAACATCGGTAACAAAACAGACCGGCGACATCGGTGACACGCGGTGATGAGGTTCCCACACGCTCGAGGGATGACTCGATTCCGTGGCCGAGTCGCTGACTCCGGGCCTCCCTTCATCGATTAGAGACAGGCGCGAGCCGGCGCAGCCGGCGAGCGCCCTATCGTGATCTTGGCATTGCGATCGTCCACGCGCCAGTGCCTCCTCGAGTGGCAGAAATGACGATGCTACAAGAGAATCATGAAGACCGAAGTTCACTCGCCTGCACGTCTCACCGATGATCAACTGCTCGTCCACGTAAAGGCGCTCGCGGTGTCCGAGCGCGAAGCGACCGCCAGGTTGATCGCGGCGCTCGCCGAACTGGACGCGCGCCGGCTATATCTGGGCGAAGGCTATTCTTCGCTTGCGGATCTCGAAAAGAAGAAGCTTGGAAAAACAGCTCGTCCGCGTAGGGCACTCGCACCGCTACCGCGGACCTCGCGAACGTTACGCTCGCGTCACGTGCCGGCCGACGTCAAACGCGAAGTTCTCGAGCTTCACCACGTGATTCCATTTGCCGATGGAGGATTGACCACGGTCGCGAATCTTCAGCTCCGCTGCCGGGCGCACAATGCGTATGAGGCGGAGCAGTGGTCTGGAGATCTGCCACTGTTGGTACGCGAGAATGGCGTACCGTACGGACTCGGTCTGGACCGAGTTTGGCCGGCGCGCGTTTCTCGCGCTCGAACGGCGCTTCCGGAGTATTGGCACACACCCTGACCGAGATTTCCGAGCCGCGACGACGGCGCATGGTACGATCATGCGCAGGATGCGCGACGTCCGTACGACATTCACAGCGCCTGCGAACCGGCTCACCGTCGCGCGCGCGCTGGCGTACGGCACGCTCGTCGTCGGCGTCCTCGACCTGACGGACGCGCTCGTGTTCTTCGGTCTCCGAGGCGCGCGGCCGATTCGGATCGGTCAGAGCATCGCCGCGGGCCTGCTCGGCAGGGCCGCCTTCTCCGGCGGCTGGCCGACGGCCCTTCTCGGCGTCGCGCTCCACTTCGTCATCGCCCTCTGTATTGTGGCGACGTACGGCCTCCTCAGCCGGCGCCTGCCGCTGCTGACGCGTGCGCCGATCCCGTGCGGCATCGCAGAGGAATGATTATTGTCTGTGACCTCTGTTATCTCTGTGGTGAGCTCCCTCCATGGCCCGCGCTCAGTTCTTGCCGCAGGTTCCGCCCGAGACGCGCACGGCGGTGACGTCCATGACGACGACCCCTTCGGCGGGGTCGGGACGGCGGTTCGGATCGCTGCTGCCGTAGCCGCCGCCGACGACGATACGGGTGTTGCCGATCCTGACGCCGGGCGGCGAGGCGAGATCGTTCTTCTTCACGAGACCGGTGACTTCGACGAGCTGGCCGTCCGCTTCCTTGACGGCCTTCATCATGTCTTTCTTGCCCGCGAGCCGGAACGTGTGTTTCGTCAGCGGCGGACCGCTCTCGACGTCGGTCTTGCGCGCCTCGGACGCGGCAAGCACCCGCCCGGTCAAACACCCATGGACGACGAGCTCGGCAGAGTCCTTCGGGATTTTGGGGCGTTCTTCCTGAGTGTTCTGGGGCGCCGCGGAAAGCAGGAGCGCGAGCGCCAGGATCACGGAAACCATCGGACCTCCACTGGAGGGCTGGCTCTTTCGAGGATAGCATGCGGCGCGTTCCGAAAAGGTAACCACCGGGACGGATCCGTAATCTCACGAACGGCGGCGTTCGCCGGACACTCCTGATTTCCGGGTCGGGCACCGGGCTTGCTCCGGTGTCCTCCTCGATCCATGCGCGTCATCCTTCTGTCACTGGCGCTTGCCGCGCCGTCGCCCCAGGCCGGACTCCAGGGCCCCTCACGGACCGGATGGGAAGCCATCCAGAACGGCGAACCGGAAAAGGCGGCCTCCGCGTTTCGCGAGGCGCTGTCCGCCAATCCTCGCGACGCGCTGTCGCAGGCGGGCGCCGGCGTCGCGGCGCACCTGCTCGGCCGCGAAGACGAGGCGCTCCGCTCGCTGAAGAAAGCGCTCGAGTTGAACCCGGACCTCTCGTATGCGTCGTACATGCTCGGGCAGGTCGCCTACGCGCAAGGCGATCTGGACCTCGCGATCCGATCGCTGGAACGCGCGCTGAAGGCGTCGCCCGGCAGCCGCACGCTGGCGGCGCAGATCGAGCAATGGAAGAAAGAGGCGGCGCTGCACGACACGTTCGTGCAACGGCCGGGCGCGCGGTTCACGATTCTCTTCGAAGGGCCGGCCCAGAAAGCGGTCGCCGACCGCGTCAACGCGGTCCTCGAGCAGGCGTACGTGCGGATCGGCCGGACGCTGAACGAGTACCCGCCCGAGACGATCACCGCGATCCTGTACACGAAGCAGCAGTTCAGGGACATTACGCGATCGCCGTCGTGGGCCGCGGGCGTCTACGACGGACGGATCCGCATCCCGGTGCAGGGCGCACTCCGCGACCCCGGAGAGCTCGATCGCGTCGTCACTCACGAGTACGTGCACGCCGTCCTGCACAGCCTCGCGCCGCGTGGCGTGCCGACGTGGCTCAACGAAGGACTGGCCACGTACTTCGAGCCGGGCGACCACGCGTGGCTGACGCAGCGATTGCGGACCGCGAATCCGATTCCGCTGCGGATGCTCGAGGAGAGCTTCGATCGGCTCGACGGTGAGGACGCGCTCGTCGCGTATGCCGAGAGCTGCGTCGCCGCGCGCGTGCTCGTCGAGCGCCTCGGGCCCAGCTTCCCGACGTTCCTGCAGTACGTCGGCAACGGGACGTCCGTCGATCAGGCGCTGCTGCTGTTCAACATTTCGCCCGACGACATCCAGCGCGAATGGTCGCGCCGCGCGGGCACCAAATGACTGCGTCGCGCACCTTCACAAGCGATACCTTTGCGTTCGGGCTCATCGCTTCAGCGTCGCCATCCAGATGTCGGATTCGCTCGTGCCATGCTGGAAGTAAATCCATTGATTATCGTGCGTGACCGACGGAGCAGTCAGCGCTTCGTTGGCGGCGGACAGGAGCTCCCGAACCTTCTTCGTGACGCTGTCGATCAAGTAGAGCTTACCTCTCGACGAGAAAATCAACCGCCGGCTGTCGCGAAGCCAGACCGGGAACTCGCCGTAGTCGGTCAGGCGGGTGTAGGACCGCGACGTCAATGAATAGACCACGATCCCGCCGCCGCTGCTGATCTCGCCGCTCGGAGGCATGGAGTCGTGCAACGAAAGCTCCTGCGGGGTTCGCAGATACCGCTGACCCGCGAGCTGCGTGCCGTCCGGTGACCACGACCAGACGGCGAACCGTGGGTCCGTATCGCTGAATGCGGGCAGCACCTCCGGAGCCTGAGCGGACCATGCGACGTTCGGTTGAAAGATCCAGACTCTGCTCTTGTCCACTTCACCTGCGGTCACCGCGATCCTGGATCCATCCGGCGACCACACCGGCGCGCTGAGGCTCTCCCGGGCCTGGGTGAGGGCCTGGAGCCCGCTGCCGTCCGCATTGACGACCCAGATCTGGAATTCGCCCGTCCGATTGGACGGGAAGATCAGGCGTTTTCCATCTGGGGACCAGGCAGGGCGACGATCGAAGGCGCGGTCGTTCGTCAGGCGGCGCAGGCCGGTGCCATCGGCTCGCGCGATGTAGATGTCCTCCTGCCCGATCCCGGAGTAGAACGCGACCGACTCGCCGTCCGGCGACGGGGCCGGACGCATCCAGATCGTGGAACCGCGCGTGACCCAGACCGGATCGCCCACGACGCGCGCGGACGTCGGATCGATCGCGATCTTCTGGACGTTCCACTTCTCCACGATCGACGAATACGCCAGCCGCGTTCCGTCACGCGAGAAGCTGAGATGCGTGCTGAACGGTGACGGTGTCGTGATCGGTTCGGGGACCCCAAGCGCCTGGCCCGAGCGTTCATCGATGGCGACGCGCCAGACGTTGATGCTGCCGCCGCGGTCGCTGACGAAGTACAGATACCTGCCGTCCGGCGCCCACACGGGGTTCCAGTCCACGGCCGCGTCATTCGTGACCGACTGGGGTTCGCCCCCCTCCGCGGGAATCGTCCAGATGTCCCGCTGCCCGCCAGGCCGGTCGGGAGCCCGGTTGGTCCAATATGCGATCCGGTATCGGTGTGGAGACCACTGGGGCTGCCCGCCGGTTGCGCCGTCGATGCGACGCGTCCGGCCGGTCGTGACGTTGACGGTCCACAGCTCGCTGCTGCCGACGCCGGCCGGCTCCGTCACGACGTTCTGCGTCGCAAAGATCACTTCGGCGCCGTCGGGGGACCATTCCGGGTTGTATCCAGTGTTGGAGAGCCGCCTGACGGACTCGCCGGTCCGGCCCATCACGAAGAGACCCCCGTTCGCGCGCTCGGATCGGAACGCGATCAGTTCACCGTCCGGTGAGAAGGCGGGCTCGGTGTCGGTGTCGACGCAATCCTTTGTCAGATTGATCGGAAGCTGCCCGCCGACCGCCTGAAGATAGATATCCCAGTTGCCTGACGCGTTCCCGGCATAGACGATCCACCTGCCGTCGGGCGACAGGCTGGGGAACTGCTCGAGGTCCGCGGATGACGTGAGTTGCGCGTACGCCGCCACCGGCGACGCTGTCGTCCGATCGCCTTTCTGATTCATCCTCAGTATCAGCAGGACTGCAATCGCCAGCGCCGCCAGCAGAGCCGCGCCTCCAATTGTCCCGAGCCATCGCTGGGAGCCGGCCGTCCGCCGATGTGCAACGTGTTGCTTCAAATCCTCGAGCTCGTTGCGAAGATCGAGCGCCGTCTGATACCGGCGTGTCGGGTCCTTCGCCAGGCAACGGCGCACGACGCGCGCGAACTCGTGCGGCAGCCGGGGATTCAACTCGTTCACCGCGGGGGCGGTATCGCGCAGGATCGAGGAGAGCACCGCGAGGCTCGTATCACCTTTGAACGGCTGCCGTCCGGTGGCCATCTCGAAGAGGATGACGCCCACAGAAAAGATGTCCGTGCGGTCATCGACGGGACGGCCCTCCGCCTGTTCGGGGGACATGTACGCGGCCGTGCCGACAAGGGCTCCTTCGGCGGTGAGCGATGCGGTTTTCGTCTGACTCTCCGCCGCCGCGTCAGGCTCGGCCTCCTTCAGCTTGGCGAGGCCGAAATCGAGCACGCGCACTCGGCCGTCCGTGCCAACCATGATGTTGCCCGGCTTGAGATCGCGGTGCACGATTCCGCGCTGGTGTGCGGCGATCAGGCCGTCGCTGACCGACAGGCCCAGCTCGAGGATCCGGTCGAGAGGCAGGCCGCGTGAAGTGATCAGGCGGCTCAACGGCTCGCCCTCGACGTACTCCATGGTCAGCAGAAGGACGCCGTCGATCTCTTCGATGGAGTACAGCGTGACGATATTGGGATGCGTGAGGCGAGCCGCGGCTTGCGCCTCGCGTTCGAAACGTTCGCGGCGGCCGGGGTCGTCCGCGACCGCGCGCGGAAGGATCTTGAGCGCGACCTGTCGATTCAGCCGCGTGTCGTCGACGAGGTACACCTCGCCCATCCCGCCGCTGCCGAGCGACCTGACGACCCGGTACACGCCGAGCCGGGAGCCCGGGGCAAGCTGCGGGGCTGTCCGGGAGCGCGATGCCGCGGCTTTGCCGGGCTCGGGCGTCGAACCGGCCGCGGCATCGAGTGCCATGGTGGTTGTGGGCCCTCAGCGAGACAGATTGACCAGATCGATCTTGCGGAACTCGGTCGGATGGCTCTCCGCCTGAATCGCAATGTAGCCTTCCCCGAGCGGGGTGCCGTCGATCTTGATCTTCGGATCGAAGTTCGCGACGTTGCCGCCGCCGATCCGGGGCGAGTCGTACTCGAGCACGACGCGCCCCTCGACTCGATGCGTGATGTGCTCGGCGCCGTTGACCTCGACCTCGACCCGAACCCACCGATCGCCTCTGTAGGTCTCCGACGACGAGTTCGTGCAATGTCCGCGGACCATCGTCCCGTTCATGAAGATGTCAGTGCCAGGCGTACACACGTTGGCGGTGGAGCGTTCACCGGACGGTCCTCCGCCCAGCAATTGCGCTTCGATGGAGATTGGAAAGTCCTGATCCTTTCCCATCGTCTCCGCCGCCTGGCAGTGCAGCATCAGGCCGTTGTTGCGGAGCGCCCACGCGGGGGCGCCGGGCGTCTGTTCGCCGACGAAGCGGTACTCCGCGGCCAGGATGTAATGGGAGAACTTCTGACGGCGGTAGAACAAGTGACCGAACCGGTTGTCGAAGGTCTTGTACTTGTCGTAGGCGACCTTCAGGATGCCGTCCTCCACGCGGAACGTGTCGTTGAAGTTCACGCCCAGGTCGTACCCCGCGAACTTCGGCACCCATCCATCGAGGTCGCGGCCGTTGAACAGATGGATCCAGTCGGCGGCCGCCCGCGGCGGCGCCGCTTGCGTCGCGGGACGAGCCGACAGGAGCGAAAAGACCGCCGCCGCAAGCGCCACAGCACGTAATGCCTGCATTCCTTTGTTCTCCGGCGTCATTCTAAGGCCAGACCCTCTGAGCCCGATTATCGACCGTTCGCGCCTTAACGGTCATGAGGGCACGATTACTCCGGATTGTGACGGTTGCGGCGGTCGTCGGGATGACGGCCGCGACGGCGGGCGCTCAGTCCCTGCTGCCGCCCGATCGGGCTGTCCGGGGCGACGCGGTCGGCACGCTGGGATGGATGAACGTCCGCTCCAACGCCGGCGAGTCGTTCGACAACTGGGCGAACCGGATCCTCGACGCGTCCGCCGGCGTCGGGTTCTATTGGACCCAGCATCTCAAAACCGAAATCGACGTGGGGGCGACCACCCGCACAGAGCACTACTTCGCCGAGCCCCTCGTGGTGAACGGCATCAACACATATCGGGCGGGCAGCGTGGACTTCTCGCAGCGGCACCTGGCCATATCGCAGCAGTACCAGTTCTTCGAGAATGCCTGGTTCCATCCGCACCTGGCGGCGGGCGTCGACGTGACGCGGGAGAACGGCGAGGAGGAACGCCAGCCGGTCTTCCTGTGCGACCCGGTGACGCGGGTAAGCCGTCAGATCGAACCGGGAGGCCGCTTCGGCCCCGACACGCGGACGAGAGTTCGTCCCTTTGTGGCGGCGGGCTTCAAGGGATACCTCTCCCGCCGGGCGTTCTTCAGGAGCGATATACGCGTCCTCGTACGGAACGGGGCCGACGAGGTGTTGCTGCGATTCGGGTTCGGCGTCGATTTCTGAGCCGGCGCTCGCGAGGCGTCGGAGAGCAGAGGAGCGGATCATGATCAAACGAGGGTTGGCGCTGTTGCTCTGCGCGTCGCTGGTCGAAAGCGGCTGCGCCGCGGGAGGCGGGTTGCGCGCCGCCACTTTCATGGCGCCCGCGCGGTTCGCCGAGCGCGCGGACCGCGGCCAGACGGATCCGCGCGTGCTCGCGGAATACGTGCAGAAGCTCCCGGTAGGATCCGTCGTCAAGGTGGAGCTGAGGAGCAGCCGGAGCGTGAAGGGCACACTCATCAAAGCGACGAGCGAGTCGGTCATCGTTCAGCGGAACACGCGGATCGCGGAGGCGCCGATTGAGATTCCGCTGAGCGACATCACACGCGTCACGCTCGAGACAGGCACCAGCCACCCGGGCCGATCGATCGCGATCGGCGCTGCCGCCGGCGCCGCCGCCGCGCTGGGAGTGATCCTGATCCTCGTGTTTGCGTTCAATGACTAGTTACTTGACTTTCCATTCTTGAACGCCGATGGACCATTGCGGCTGGGCCGTCACTTCCAGCCGCAACCCGCTCGTCGTCACCGGGTCGAAGCGGACGGCGTTGAAGCGGTTCCTCTCGATCCCGTACGGACCGGCCGCAGCGACGGGTTTCCAGCCGTCGCCGTCCTTGTAGAGCAGGCGCCACGACGCCGGGACGCGCACTTCGCCGCGACCCGTATCGTCGAACCAGTACACCTGCACCTCCGACACGGCCGTGGGCTTCTCGAACGCGTATTCGATCCACTCGGTCGTGCCCTTCCGTGGCCACCAGTCGAAGTACGAGGACGGATCGTCCGACGACGAGGGATCTTCGCCGTCGTGGATCGGTTCCGGATTCTTTCGGCCCGACGTCGTCACTTTGCTCGCTGTGGCAATCGTGGGGAACGGCGCCGGCTTGCCCGCGGCGCCGGTGCGCGCGATCCAGACGGCCATCTGGCCGCGTCCGCGGTTCGCCCACGTCGAGTAGGGGATGGCCGTGAACGCCTGGTCGGTGGTCGTGACCTTGCCCTGCGCGTCGTACGCGAGCGCACGGGCACGCCCCTTCACGATCTCGACGCCGTTCAACAAGTCCGGACGGAACTCCGCGGTCAGCGGCGTCTCGTCCGGCACGACGAGGTTGCGTACGCGGCCGTTCGGATTGTCCGCCCATTCCGCCGCGTACACGATTGGCCCGCGCTGCAGCGCGACGCGGCCGCGATCCGCTTCGACCTGCTCGTGGGCGACGATGCGCCGGACGGGCATGGGGAGGTTCAACTCGATGACGTCGCCGGCGCGCCAGGTGCGATCGATCGTCACGTACCCCTGACTCATCGTGACGGCGACCCGCTGGCCGTTCACCGTCAACGCCGGGGGAGCAGGCGCCGGATCGAGGAAGCGATACAAATCGCTCGGCACCGGTTCGTTGCGCGCCCAGCCGGGGATGCGGACGTCAACGGCGAATCGCCGCGCGCGGTCCGGACGCATCGTCATCCGCACGAGCCCATCCCAGGGATACCGCGTCTGCTGATCGACGGTCAGCTTGCCGCCGGGGGTGGTGATGTCGGCGGTGCCGCCGGCGAACAGGTTGACGTACAGCGTGTCGCCGCGGGTGGCGTAAATGTAGCCGGGGACGGACGCCATGAAGCGCGTGATGTTGCCCGGGCAGCAGGCGACGCCGAACCATTCGCGCCGCGCGTGCTGTCCGTTGGACTCGAGCGGGTTGTCGTAGAAGAAGGTCTTGCCGTCGATCGAGACGCCCGAGACGAGGCCGTTGAACAGCGTCCGCTCCATGACGTCCACGTACTTCGCGTCGCCGTGCAGCAGGAACTGCCGCATGTTCCAGAAGTCCATGCCGACCGACGCGCAGGTTTCGTTGTACGCCGTCATGTTCGGCAGCTCGTACGGTTTGCCGAACCCTTCGTGTCCGCCGGCGGCGCCGATGCCGCCGGTCAGATACAACTTGTTCCGGACGAGGCTCTCCCAGATGCGATCGCCGGCCGCGCGCAGGGCCGGATCGTTCTCGAGCGCCGCGACGTCCGCCATCCCCGAGTACATGTACATCGCGCGCACCGCGTGGCCGACCGGCTCCGTCTGGTCGATCACCGGCGCCTGCGCCTGGTTGTACTCGAGGCCGCGCGGGTTCACCGTCTCGCCCGGCGGCGGCGGACCGGGTCCGCGCTGGTCGAGCAGGAACTTCGCGAGGTTCAGATACTGCTCGTTGCCTGTGACGCGATAGAGCTTGACGAGCCCCATCTCGGTGATTTGATGTCCCGGCCAGATTGATCGCTTGCCGGGACCGAACGTCTTCACCAGGAGATCGGCGCTTTTCAGCGCGACGTTCAGCAGCGTTTTCTTGCCGGTGGCCTGGTAATGCGCGGCGGCGGCCTCGAAGAGGTGCCCGAGGTTGTACAACTCGTGGCTGTCGTTCCGCTCGTTGACCCACCGCTCGGCCCCGGACCATCGGTGCGGATGTTGCGGATCGATCGTGCGCGCGGGATAGAGGTACCCGTCCGGCTCCTGCGCGGCCGCGATCTTCTCGATCAGGCTGTCCACGTATGCGTCGAGCTTGGGATCCGGCACGACGTTCAGCGTGTACGACGCGCCTTCGATCACCTTGTAGAGGTCCGTGTCGTCGAACGGATAACCCGGCGGTTTCGTGTTGGCGGGCTTTTCCCCGCGCAGGGCCTGCGCGGCGCGGACGAAGTTGTCCACGCGTCCCGTCAGCTCGCACTGCTGGAACGCCGCCGGGATCGTCACCTTGCGGTTGGTCTCGATCCGCGGCGCCCAGAACACGTCGTTCAGGTGCACCGCGGTGAAGGGGACGGGGACGACGGGGTAGTCGTGCGGCGGCGCCGTCTGAGCCGCGAGCGACACGACGACCGCCGTCCCGAGAGCGACGCGAAAGACGTTCGTCAAAAGATGTACTTCGCTCCAATCTGATACGTGCGCGGCCCCGAGCGCGTGCCGGTCACGCGGCCGAAATTGCCACTGTTGACCGCGCTCGTCGGGTTCCCGAGGTTCACCCAATTGCCGGCGTTGAACGCCTCGAGCCGGATTTGCAGCTTGGCACTTCGCGCGCCGCGCGAGCCGGGCACCTCGAAGTTCTTCACGAGCGACAGATCGAAGTTCTTGAAGCCGGGACCACGGAACGCGTTGCGCGGCTCGTTGCCGAACGTGCCGGACGCCGGAAGCGGGAAGTCCGCGGCCGTGAACACGCCGCTGACCCACCGCGCCTGGTCCGGATCGTTGAGGTTCGTACCGAACGACGGCATGTTGACGCGATCGTTGGTCGTGCCGTCGGCATTGAAGTCGCAGCGCGGGTACGCGAACCCGCACGTCACGCTGAACGGCTGCCCGGATTGCATGATGCCGAGGCCGTTCAATTGCCAGCCGCCGATCGCCGCATAGAGCAGCGGGTTCGCGGGCTTCACCGGCAGCTCGTAGACGAAGTTGATCGCGACGCGATGGCGCACGTCGTTGCTCGCATACCCATAGTCGAGATCGGGATTCGTCACCTCCGTCGCGACCGCGGGAAGATCCTTCGAGACCCCGTACGTATATACCGTCTGGAAGGCGAGCCCTTTCGAGTACCGTCGCTGAACCTGCAGCGAGACGCCCTCGTAATTCGAGCGCGACACGCTCCGGTTGAAGTCGACCGAGTCGAAGCTCGGGTTCAACCGATTGCGCACGCCGTCGAGGAGGTCGCCCGCAAATCGATTGTAATCCTCGGACGTCGGCCCGTCGGCCTTCGTCAGGTTGCGGCCCGCCGAGCCGTTGTAGCTGATCTCGGCAACGAAGCTGAAGGGAAGCTGCCGCTGCACGCCGGCGAACCAGTTGTAGTACATCGGCATCTGGATCGACGGATCGATCACCCGCAGCGCGACGCGCGCGCCCTTGATTCCGCCGTTGGCGTCGAGCCCGCGCCCCAGCGCCGGATTCGTCGTGTAATTCGGTCCCATCGAGTACACGATGGGGACGCTGTTCTGAATCGTGGTGACCGCCTGCGCGAACTGCGGCGGG
>QHWR01000092.1:0-15398 GCA_003223835.1 Acidobacteriota bacterium
GGCCCTCCGTGTGATCCGCGGCTGAAGAAGAGAACTCTCCGTGGCCATCCGCGTCATCCGTGGCTGAAGAAGAACCCTCGGTGGCTCGTGATCCGGGCGATCCGTGGCCCTAGAACGACACCCTCATGCCGACGTCGAGTTTGCGCGCGGGTCCCGCGGCCGTCGGCCGGCCGAAAAACGGCGACGTCATCACGCCAGAGTACCCAGTCGGATTCACCGTGTTGAGGACGTTCTGCGCCGACGCGTACAGCTCGATGCGCAGGCGCTTGTTCTCCGCGGCTCCGCCGCCCAGCGCGCCGAGCAAGTCGCCGCTGCCGCCCGGGCCGGGACCAACCCGCATGATGATCGTCTGCGGCCCGCCCGCCGGTCCCGCGGGCTGGGACCGCTCGCCGAAACCGAACGTGTAGCTGACGCGCGCGCCCGCGTCCCACTGACCCGCGGTCATGGCGCTGTTGCGGCGAACGCCCGACGGACGATCCGTAAACACCGTGTCCTGATTGTCGTCGCGGCCGGTGGTCATGTTGTACGGCGTGCCGGAGCGCGCGGAAAACGACGCGGCGACGCGGAAGTTCTTGGGCAGCGACGTATTCGCCATCGCGCTGACGATGTGGTGCGGGACGGAGAACGCGGGCCCCCAGTCCGCGCGCGGGTTGTAGCTGTCGGCCGGCAGGCTGAACGGTCCGTCCGCGTCGTTTCGCTGGTTGATCCACGCGTAGTTCGCGAAGAGGAACATCCGCCGCGCGGGAATGTTGAAGTTGAGCCCGGCGTTCACGGAATCGCCGCGCGCGCGCGACGTCGACTCGACCTGCGTCACGTTGCCGAGCGTGGGGTCGGGACGCGCGCCATTCGGGCCGGGGGCGTTGATGTTTCGTCCGCGAAGCCGATCCGACGTCGTCGAGTGCGTGAAGTTCAGGTTGAACGTGAGCTTCTGTGAGATCTGGTGCGTGAGGCCGGCCAGGACGAGCGCGCGCGACGGCATCACGAGACCGGGCGCGAGCACGTACCGGCTCGACGGCAGGACCTGTTCCGCGAAACCACCGCTCAACGGATCCGGATAGCCGGGGTTGAGCACGATCAGATCCTGCTGGCGCGTGCCGTCCACTCGCAGCGTCTGCTCGTAAGTGTCGGCGTCGAGCCAGTCGTAGAAGATTCCGCCGCCGCCGCGGATCGTCGTCTTGCCGTTCTTGAACGGCGACCACGTGAAGCCCGCGCGCGGCGCGAGGTTCCAGCGATCGCCGAGATGGGTCTGGAGCTCGTGACGAATGCCGCCGCTCAGCGTCAGATTCTTGCTGGCGCGCCAGTCGTCCTGGACGAAGAGTCCCGCCTGCCACTGCGCGTAGCGGACGAGCGGATCGCCCAGCCGCTGCGTGTAGCTCGCCGGCCGCGCCGCCTCGTAGTCCGCGAGGCTCGAGAAGGTGTACGTGCCCAGGTAATTCGTGCGGCTGTCGCTGCGGTACGTCCCTCCCTCGACGAGGGCGCCCAGGCGAACGGCGTGCTTCTTCTTCGTCCAGTCGATGTTCGCCGCCCATTCGAGCTCCGTGCTGTCGCGCCCGCCGGCCTGCTGCGCGCCCCCTGACGTGAACGCGTCGAGCACGCGGATCGTCGGGACGTCGAGCGCCGGCGTGGCATCGGTGGACGTCCAGTGAAGCTGCAGGCGCGATTCCGCGAAGGACGTGTGCCCCCAGGGCCCGCTCTCCGCCAGCCGGAACAGGCTGTCGCGGGACGTGCGCGCGAACGCGCGGTCCTCGAGATCGAAGCTGCCCACGCCGAGATTGTGCTGATCGTTGTCGTTCTGCTGAAACGTCGCGCGCAGCGTGTGCGTTTTCGTCACCGCGTGATCGAGACGGCCGTTCACGTTCACCCGATCGGACGGCCGGCGGATCGGGGCGACCCGCGGGCCGTTGGGCAGCGCGGCGTACACGTTCGCGGAGTCGTAGAGCGACGCGCCGCCGGCCGACAGCGAGAACGACGTCCGCTCTTTCAGAAGCGTTCCGCTGAGATTGAACGTGTACTGCTGCGTTTGCTCCGGTCCTTTCTGCGCTTGAAACGCGTTGCGCGCGTCGAGCGCGCCGTCCCTGAACGTGAAGTCCATGCTGCCGCGCATCGGCCCGAGGCCGGGCTGCGTCGAGATGTCCACGAACGTCATGCCGCCGCCGTGGTTCTCGGCGGCGAACATGCCGCTCGCGAAGCGGATGGATCGGATCTGCGATTTCGGTGGAAGCTTGCCTCCGCGAAATCCGTCCACGCGAATCGTCGCGCCCGGTCCCGCCATCTGCCGCAGCACCTGCTCCATTTCGTCCGGGTCGTCGGGGAGCGCGGCGATCTGGTCCTTCGAGAGCACGTTGCCGAAGCGCTCGCTGTTCGGATCGGAGGCGGCGGTCGCGGGATCGCGGCCGACCGACACGCTCTGGTTCACGCGCTCGATCGCGAGCGCGACCTCGCGACGGTTGTCGCCGCTCTTGACGCGCACGTCTCTAATGGTGCGGGCCTCGAAGCCCGGAAAGCTCACCTCGATCGTGTAATGGCCCGGGATGAGATCCCGCGCCGTCGCGACTCCCTGGCCGTCGGAGATGAGATCGGTACGCAGGACGGACGCGTTCACGGTGTCGGTGCCGGTCAGACGAACGGCCGCGCCCGGGATCACCGCCCCGCTGGGATCCTGCACGACGACCCGCAGCGTGCCCGTGGCCCGCGGCTGCGCCGCTGCGGACGCCGGCAGCACGAAGCCGGCAAGCAGAAACAGGAGAATGGGTCTTCTCATGGCGTTTCTCCCGTCAGCCTTCGACCGCGAACTTCTTCGGATCGATCGTCGGGTTGACCTTCACCTTCGTGACGGTCCACTCTTCGCTCGTCGTGCCCGCCATCGCGCGGCGGATCTTGCGCGGGAACTTGATCCCGTCGCCGTCCTGCCAGTCCTCGAAATACAGCGTGTAGTCCGCCATCGCCGGCGGCTGCTTCTGCAGCTCCTGCAGTTGCCGGTCGGCCTCTTCGCGCATCTTCCTGCGCTCCTCTTCGGTTGGCGGGGTCGGCGGCGCCGCCGGCCGCGCGCCGCCCGCGGTGGCGATCTGGGGTCCGCCTCCACCCGCGCGTCCCGGTCCGCCGGCGGTGACGATGCGCGGCTGCGGCGCGCGATAGGTGACCATGAGCGGAAGGTGCGTCTGCTCGTCGATGAAGAGACGCGCGGCAAAGCCGTCGGCGTCCATCGCATCGATTACGTACGCCTTGCCGTCGGGCGATTCCGCTTCGCCCGCGTAGCTGTATTCGGCCGGAACCTGCGGGTGCGTCATCGCGAACCACCCGAGCATCAGGCGCGATAGATCCACGCGCGCGGCCCGCACCATGGCGCGGTCGACCTTCTGCTGTTCTTCGGGCGACAGCTTCTGGCCGGGCGTCGTCGTCACCGCGCCGCCGGGTCCGCCCATCCGGATCACCATGCCGCCCATCCCTCCGCCGCCCGTGTTGAACTTCTGGAGGGGCTTCTCGCCGTTGAACCCGGTCGTGGATCCACCGCCGATCGGACCGCTCGTCGTTTCGGAGCGCACGTATTTGTCGGGAAGATCGAGGAGCAGCTCGACGTCGGAGCTGAGCTGGATGTTGCCCATGTTGCGCTGCACCGTGGCTTCGAGGCCGAGCGAGCGCAGCGAGTCGAGCTTTCTGCCTCCGATCGCGACGCGCGTGTCGGTGAGGACGGATTGGGCCTTTGCCGGATCCGGTTGCTGGGCGCTCGTCGCAATCGACGCTCCAAGCGCGATGACGGCGATGACGGTCGTGTGTGTTCGCATGTGTGATTCCTCGTGTTGTCTGCTTCCGCCTGAAGGCGGAAGCCACGGGATCTCTCCCTTGGATCTGTTCCCAGGAAGATCCTCTTGCGCGTACTGACCGAATCAGACGATGCATCATCGCGTTTCGATGTGTGCGAGTGGTTAAGCGCGCGCAAAGAATTTGTTAAGGACGTAAAACCTCGCGCGCGCGCGGATTTCGGCACGAACGCGCGTGCTAGACTCGCCGTATGCGGAGGGGATTCCGGCCGCCGCTTGCGCTGTTCGCGGCCGCGCTGCTCGGCCTGATTGCGCTGCTCGCGACGCTCCAGTACCAGTGGCTGGGACGCATCAGCGACGCGGAACGCGAGCGCATGCGCGCGTCGCTGAACGCGCGCGCGTCCGAGTTCGCGCAGGACTTCGACCGCGAGCTGACGCGGGCGTTCCTGCTGTTCCAGATCGATCCGGCGCCGGCGGGGGAGAACGCCGCGTCGCGCATCGCGGCGCGCTACGAGCGCTGGCAGGAGACGGCGCGGTTCCCGCGCATGATCGCCGCCGTGTACTTCCTGCCGCCCGGCCCGGGCGAGCCCGCGCTGCAGCACTTCAACCCGTCCACCCGGTTTCTCGAGCCCGCGGAGTGGCCGTCCGGGCTCGGGCGCGTGCGCGCGCAGCTGGCGGCGCCGGCCGAGACGTCATCGCGCGGCGGCGCCGTCTTCGTGCGCACGATCGCGACGTCGGTCTGGGAAGACGTGCCCGCGCTCGTCGTCCCTGCCCCGGTCCTGCTGATCGACGAACGCACCACGAAGCCGGACGCCCGCTTCATGCCGTTCATGTCCTACACGATCCTCGTGCTCGATCGCGACTACGTGACGGGCGAGGTGCTGCCCGCGTTGGCGCAGCAGCACTTCGGCGTGACCGCCGCGCCGGCGGGCGCGCGAACGGTCGCGACCTTGAAGTCGTACTCGACGGTTGACTATCGATTGGCGGTGCTGCGGGAAAGCGGCGGCGCCGTGATGTATCACTCGGTCGCGGACTACTCTCCGGCGCCGGATGCGGCCGCCGACGTGTCGGTGGCGCTGTTCCAGGTGAAGCCGCAGGATTTCGTGGAGCTGGCGTCGGAACTGCGACGGTTCGTCACGTTCAGAACGAGCGCGCGCAACCAGGCCCGCAGCCTGGCTTGGCTTCGCGAGACGGTCACCGCGCGCGAGACGCTGCCCGGCCATCCGGGAGCGCCGCTGTCGATTCTGGTGCAGCCGGGCGACGGCGCTGAAGGTCCGAAGGCCGCGTCCATTGCCGCCGGCTTGGCGGCGGCGACGTCACGCGCGTCCACGACGGCGAGTCCGCGGTGGCGTCTGGTCGTGCAGCATCCGTCCGGCTCGCTCGAGCACGCCGTCAACGCGGCGAGACGGCGCAATCTGATGCTCAGCTCGGGGATCCTCGCCGTGCTCTCGGTGAGCCTCGGATTGCTGGTGCTCGCGACCCGCCGTGCGCAGTCGCTCGCGCAGCAGCAGATGGAGTTCGTCGCCACGGTGTCGCACGAGCTGCGGACGCCGCTCGCGGTGATCCGATCCGCCGCCGACAACCTCGCGGACGGCGTGATCAAGGACGAGGCGGATATTCGCCGGTACGGCACGGTCGTCCGCGCCCAAGGGCGCCGCCTGTCCGATCTCGTCGAACAGATTCTCGAGTACGCCGGCCTGCAGGCGGGCCAGCGCGCGCCGAATCGGGCGCCCGTCGACGTCGACGACCTGTTGCGCGAGGTCGTGGAGGACGCCCGCCCGCTGGCATCCGAGGCAGGCCTGACGATCGAGCTCGCAACGGGCGACCCGCTTCCGCTGGTCTTCGGAGACGAGGCGGCGCTCGGCCGCGCGTTTCAGAACCTGATTGGCAACGCCGTCAAGTACGGCGCGGGCGGCCGGCGTATCGGCGTGCGCGCGACCGCGCGTGACGGCGCGGTGCAGGTCGCCGTCGAGGACGAGGGCATCGGAATCTCCGCCGCGGATCAGGCGCACATCTTCGATCCGTTCTTCCGCGCACCCGAGGTCGTCGCGGCGCAGACGCCCGGCGCGGGCCTCGGCCTCAGCCTCGTCAAACGGATCGTGGAGGCGCACGGCGGCACGGTGACGGTCGCGAGCGCGCCCGGGCAGGGCGCCCTCTTCGCCGTGACGCTCCCCGCGTTCGCCAGGGACGCGCGCCAGGGCGCGGGTGCGGTGAGCGCGGCGGCGCCGCATCGATCGTGAAGCGCATCCTGCTCGTCGAGGACGAGCCGGGGCTCGTCATGACGCTCACCGATCGCCTCCAGCGTGAAGGCTACGCGATCGAGACCGCGGCCGACGGCGAGAGCGGGCTGCGTCGCGCCTCGCGCGAGCCGTTCGACCTCGTCCTGCTCGACGTGATGCTGCCGCGCATGGGCGGCTTCGACGTCTGTCGCGACCTGCGGAAGCGCGGCATCGACATCCCGATCATCATGCTCACCGCGCGCGGCCAGATCGTGGACAAGGTCGTGGGCCTGAAGCTCGGCGCCGACGATTACATGACGAAGCCGTTCGAGATGGCGGAGCTGCTCGCGCGCGTCGAGGCGAAGCTGCGCCGTGCGCCGGCCGCCGCGCACCCGTCGGAAGGCTACGCGTTCGGAGAGCTGTCGGTGGATTTTCGCAAGGCAGAAGCGACGAAGGGGGGCGCGCCGCTGGATCTCTCCGCGCGCGAGTTCCAGCTTCTCCGCTACTTCATCGAACACCGCGGCGCGACCCTCACGCGCGAGGAGCTGCTCAACGAAGTGTGGGGCTACAACGCGATGCCGTCCACGCGCACCGTCGACGTCCATGTCGCGTGGCTCCGCCAGAAGATCGAACCCAACCCCCGCCATCCACAGTTCATCCTGACGATTCATGGGATGGGGTATAAGTTCGCTGGATAGCCTACAGCCAGATTATTTCAGCGCCAGCGTCAGCGCCGGCGATCGTCAGCCTTGCGACGCTGGGCTTCAGGTTGAACCTTCTCGGTCCGGCCGCGCCCGGGTTGATCACCAGCCGCGGCCCGGCGCGTTCGACGAGCGGCTTGTGCGTGTGGCCGTACACGAGGATGTCCGCGCGGTAGCGCGCGAGCAGCCGTGACGGCGTCGGAGCGCCCAGCTCGTGGCCGTGGCTCACGTGAATGGTGCGGCCGCCCACCGTCATCTCGATCCGATCGTCGAGCCCCGGTTCGCCGGCCACGTCGGTGTTGCCGAACACCGCGCGCACCGGCGCGATGACCGCCAGCTCGTCGAGGACCGGGCGTCCGCCGACGTCACCCGCGTGGAGGATCAGCTCGACGCCGGCCAGGGCGCTGAACACCTCCGGCCGAACCAATCCGTGCGTGTCCGAGATCAAACCGATTATCATTCGACGTCAAGGATCGAGGCACGGCCCTCGATCACAATATGCCCATCAACGACGCGCACTGTCATTTCTTCTCCTCGAAGTTCCTCGAGATTCTCGTGCCGGAAGGCGGCGGTGCCGACGCGATCGCGCGCCGCCTCGGATGGGACCGTCCCGGCACCGCCGCGGAGCTGGCGGACCGCTGGGCCGGGGAGCTGCAGAAAAACGGCGTCGCGCGCACGGCGCTCATCGCGAGCGCGCCGGGCGACGAAGCGTCCGTCGCCGAGGCCGTCGCGCGCCATCCGTCCGTGTTCGTCGGCTTCTTCATCTTCAACCCGGCCGCGTCCGACGCGGACGAGCGCCTGGCGCGCGGGCTCGGTGGCCGGAACCTGAAGGTCGTCTGCCTGTTTCCGGCGATGCACGGCTACCGGCTCGATGACGCGCGGGTCGAGAAGGTCTTCGAGGCCGCCGCGTCGCACGGCGCGGCGGTCTTCGCGCACTGCGGCGTCCTCACGATCGGCGTCCGGTCGATGCTGGGCCTGCCGACGCGGTTCGACCTGCGTCTGGGCAGCCCGCTCGCGCTCGCGAGCGTCGCGGCGCGGTTTCCGAAAGTTCCCGTGATCGTCCCGCACTTCGGCGCCGGGTACCTGCGCGAGGCGTTGATGGCCGTCGACCAGTGCGCGACGATCCATCTCGACACCTCCAGCTCGAACAGTTGGACGCGCTTCCATCCCGGCCTGAGCCTCGACGACGTGTTCTGGCACGCGCTCGAGGTGGCGGGCCCGGACCGGCTGCTGTTCGGCACCGACTCGTCGTTCTTCCCGCGCGGCTGGCAGCGGCCGATTTACGAGGTGCAGCAGCAGATCCTGGAGAAGCTCGGCGTCTCGGAGACGGAGCGCGGGAAGATTTTCGGCGGCAATTTCGATCGGTTGTTCCCCGTCACGTCGAAGACGTCGAAGGCATGATTCGGAGGAGCCGAAGGCAAGAAAAGGAATAGCGATGAAGCGATTCATTTACGTCGGACTGTTTGGATTCACCGTCGCCGCGATCGCGGCCTCGGCGCGTCCGCCTCAACAGCCGAGCGCGCCAGCCGACCTCGTCCTCATCGACGGCCGCATCGTTACCGTCGACGCGGCGGCCCCGGAAGCGCAGGCGATTGCGATCCGCGGCGACCGCATCGCGGCGGTGGGCACGAGCGATGAGATCAAGCGCAGCGCGGGCTCGAACACAAGAGTGATCGATCTCCACGGGCAGCTCGCGATCCCCGGCTTCATCGAGAGCCACGGCCACTTCACCGGCGTCGGCGAGATGAAATTCGAGCTGGATCTCACGAAGGCGCAGACGTGGGACGAGATCGTGGCGATGGTCGGCGAAGCGGCGAAGACGAAGAAGCCGGGCGAATGGATTCGAGGACGCGGCTGGCACCAGGAGAAGTGGGCCTCTCGACCCGAGCCGAACGTCGAGGGCTTTCCGACGCACGCATCGCTCGACACGGTGTCGCCGAACAACCCGGTCGTCCTCACGCACGCGAGCGGGCACGCGACGTTCGTCAACGCGAAGGCGATGGCCGTGGCCCGCGTCACGCGCGAGACGAAGAATCCGCCCGGCGGCGAGGTTCTGAGGGACGCGACCGGGGACGCGACCGGACTGCTGCGCGAGACGGCGTCAGGGCTCGTCCGTCAACCGAGTCTGACCGGCGCCGACGCCGAAGCGCACCTCCGCAAGGTCCTCGAGCTGGCCGCGCAGGAATCGTTGTCGAAAGGGATCACGACCTTCGAGGACGCCGGCTCGCCGCTCGCCACCATCGACATGATGAAGAAGATGGTGGACGAGGGCAGCATGGGGATTCGTTTGTGGGTGATGGTCCGGCAGCCGAACGGCGTCATTGCGTCCAGGCTCGCGCAGTACAAGATGCTCGACTACGGCGGCGGTCACCTCACCGTGCGCGCGATCAAGAAACAGATCGACGGCGCGCTCGGCTCGCGCGGCGCCTGGCTGCTCGAGCCGTACGCCGACAAGCCGGAGAGCAGCGGGCAGAACACGACGTCGATCGAGGACATCGACGAGACCGCGCGGCTCGCGCTCGAGAACGGTTATCAGTTGTGCGTGCACGCCATCGGCGACCGCGGCAACCGCGAGACGCTGAACATCTTCGAGCGCGCGTTCAAGGCGCACCCCGACAAGAAGGA
This sequence comes from Acidobacteriota bacterium, assembly GCA_003223835.1. Classification (GTDB taxonomy): domain Bacteria; phylum Acidobacteriota; class Vicinamibacteria; order Vicinamibacterales; family 2-12-FULL-66-21; genus Gp6-AA38. The sequence continues at coordinate 9,304 of QHWR01000092.1, forward strand.
CCTGCGCTGGCGCGTCGAGCACGCGCAGCACCTGAGCGCGCAGGACGTGCCGCGCTTCGGCCAGCTCGGCGTGATCGCGTCGATGCAGGGGATCCACTGTACGTCGGACGCGCCGTACGTGGTCGCGCGGCTCGGGCCGAAGCGGGCCGAGGAGGGCGCGTACGTCTGGCAGAAGCTGATGAAGAGCGGAGCGGCGATCGCGAACGGGACCGACGCCCCCGTCGAGGACGTCGATCCGATCCCGAACTTCTACGCGAGCGTCAGCCGGAAGCTGAAGGACGGGTCGGTGTTCTATCCGGATCAGCGCATGTCGAGGATGGAGGCGCTGAGGTCCTGCACGGTCAACGGCGCGTACGCGGGGTTCGAGGAGGAGAACCGCGGATCGCTGACGCCGGGGAAATACGCGGACGTCACCGTCCTGTCGAAGGACATCATGACGATCCCGGAGGATCAGATCCCGTCGGCGAAGGTCGTTTATACGATCGTTGGCGGAAAGATCATGTTCTCACCACAGAGCTCACTGAGATCACAGAGATAGGTAACTGTTCGCTGTGACCTCTGTGACCTCTGTGGTGGAATCTACCGCGTCGTCGTAACCGGGCGCGAGCCGCCGCGCTGCGGCGCCTGCGGCACGCGACGGCGATACTGATCGAAGAACCGGTTGCACGCCTTGTGGAACCGATCGGCGAGCTGACGGCCCGACTCGCCCGGCACCGGTCCCAGCCGCGCCCATGACGCCTGCGCCTGACGAACGTCGTCCGCCATCGCCCGCCATTTCGATTCTTCGCCGGCGCGTCCGCCGATCGTGTTGGCGGCGAGCGCCTCGCGCAGCATCGCGGCGAGCGCCTGCGACGAGTTCGGCGCGGCCGCGCCGCTCTCGGCGGCGAATCCCTCGACCCGCGCGCACAGCCGTTCCATGCGCTGGCGGTTCGCCTCGATGTCCAGCTCCGTGCCCTTGAAGGCGTCGGGATAAGTGGTGATCAGCCGCTCGAGCGCGTCCATGAATCGACCGCTCAGCGGATCCGCTCCCTGCCTGACGGCGGGCGTCGTCTGATTCCAGCGCGAACGGAGCGAGCGAACGCGTTCGACGAGATCTGCCGGGGGCCGCGCAAGTTCACTGGCCGCCGCCTCGCCGAAGCTCGCGGTCGATTCGTCGCGAGCGGACTCGGGGGAAGCCGCGCCGAAGCTCGCGGTCGATTCGTCGCGAGCGGAGGCGGGCGCGAGTCCTTCCAACTCCTGCACCAGCGCCTCGCGGTCGGCCTGCCGCGACTCCAGCTCGATCTCGTCGCGACGCTTGTAGCGCTCGAAGAAGCGATCGCACGCGCCCCGGAACCGCTGCCAGAGCGCTTCCGACTTGTTGCGGCGCACCGGGCCCACGTTCTTCCACTCGGCCTGCAGCCGGCGGATTTCGGCGGCGGCCCGCTCCCACTCACGCGATTCCGCGAGCTCTTCCGCGCGCGCGCACAGCGCTTCCTTCCGCGCCTGGTTGGCGGCCCACACTTCCTTGCGCTGCGCGAGGTCCGCGTTGCGGCGGGTGAAGAACCGGTCGCACGCGTCCCGGAACCGTTTCCAGACGATGCGGGTTTCGGCGCGAGGAATGGGACCGATCTGCTGCCATTCGGCCTGGAGCTTCTTCAGCTCGTCGGCGGTCCTGATCCAGTCGGTGGAGTCCGCGACGGCTTCGGCGCGTTCGCACAGCGCGAGCTTCTTCTCGAGGTTCCCCTGCCGCTCCTCGGCACGGTGTGCGAAGAACTCGCGGGCCTTCGCCTGGATCGGGTCCGCGGCCTGGCGATACCGGTGCCAGAGCGTCTGGGCCTGCGCGCGCGGCGCTTCGGCGACCTGCTTCCAGCGCTCCTGGATGTCGTGCAGCTCGCGCGCCGCTTTCTCGACGTCCTCGGGTTTTTCGAGGTCGTACTTCGTGCGCAGCGCTTCCGTCTTCGCGATCAGCTCTTCCTGAAGGGCGGCGTTCGCGAACCGCTTCCACTCGTCCATTTCGCGCAGCTCGTGGAGGCGCGGAGCGAGCGTGCTGAGCGCTCCCTTGAGGCGCTCGATGACCGAGTCGCGGTCGGTCTGCGGCACGAGCGGCGGCGTCTCGATCGCGGCGCGGAGATCCCGGGCGGCCTTGTCCGCTTCGCGCAGCGTGAGGTCTTCGGCGGCCGCGCGCTTGTGCGCGCGCTCGATGAGCTGTTCCAGACGCTGAAGCTGTTGCCTGAGGGCTTTCTCGGCGGCGAGACGGCGCGCCTCGACGCGCTGCCGGATGCGCGCCTCCGCATCCGTGAACCGCTGACCGATCGCGGCGTCGAGCGCGTCGGGCTCCGTCTTCGGCTGCAGCTCGCGCCATTCGCGCGCGATCGACTCCCACACATACGCGGGGCTGTCGTCCTGCGACGATACCTGTTCGGCCTCACGCGACAGCTCGTCGAGCCGCGCGTTCAGGCGCTCCAGTTCCTGGCGATTCGCGTGACGCTCCGTCGCACGGCGGCACGCGTCTTCGAAGCGTGTCAGGAGCTCGCGATCCGGATCCGTCGTCCGGTCCTGTTCGACGGGCGGGAGCCCTTCCCATTCGCCGCGCGCCTGCGCGAGATCGTCGAGCATCGTCTCGCCGCGCAGCGCGTCGATGCGCTCGCAGAGCGAGAGCTTGCGATCGCGGACGGCCGCGAGGCGCTCCGCGAGCTCGCGTTGCCGCGCCCGCTCGCGGTCCACCTCGTCCATCGCTTCGCGCGCCGCCGCGACAGCGGTCCTGAAGCGCGCTTCGTCGTCCGGCGTCAAGCCGAACGACGCCTCGTGGGCCAGCTCGCGCCATTCCCCCTCGGCCGCCGCGAGCTCCTCGGCGGCGTCGCCTCTGGACGCGTTCGCGGTGAGCGCTTCGACGCGTGCGACCGCCGCCGCCAGACGCTGCCGCCCTTGTTCGAGCGCCGCCTGGCGCGCCGCTTCCGCCTCGTCGAGTGCCTGCATCATCGCCTTCGCCCGTTTCGCGACCGACTTGTTTTTCGCGCGCGACGCCAGGCCGTCCAGCGTCTCGCGGTCCATGCCCCTCAGCTCCACCGCGCGCTCGAGCGCGCTGACCCCGGCGTCCTTGTGGTCCGTCTTCGCCGCGACGTTGAGCAGCTCGGCGGGCTCCGTGATGCGCTCGGCCGCGAGCAGCGCCGTGCGCGCATCCCCAGCCTGCCGCGCGATCGAGCTGAGCGCTTTCAGATCGGTGACGCGGCCGACGGCGTCCGCGCGGACGGACTCGACCGCGGAGGACTTCGCGATGGACGCGAGGTGCTTTTGATCGGCTACGCCCGCGAGCGCCGCGGACGCGACGTCGGGGCGCGTATCGGTCGCCGCGATCGACGCGAGCCGGTCGGCGACCTCCGCGCGAAGCGCGTCATCCGCGTCGCTCGACGCGACCGCGGTCAGCACCGTCAAGTCCTGCACGCGGTTCACGGCGGCGCGCCGCACCCGCGTGTCGGCGTCCTCGCACGCAAGGCTCGCGAGCACGACGTAGTCCTCGGGACTCTCACCGAGCTCGAGGACGCCGGCCGCCCGCACCTCGGGGTCGGCAGACTTCCACTTGGGTTGGAGCTTGAAACGATCCAGGAAAGACATGGGAGCCTTACCAATTGGTGAATTGGTGAATTGATGGATTGGTGAATTGGGCGGGCGCTTCGCTGGCCGCCTCGAGAACCCAATTCACCAACTCACCAACTCACCAATTCACCAATTGCGCGTTACATCGACTCTGCCGTCAGCCAATCCGCGATCTGCTCGCGCGTCCACCGGTGATCGTCGTTCAGATGGACGATCAACGGCGCGAGCGGCAATCGCTTGTTCTTGCACCCCTCGGCGGGGCACCGCTTCGTCACCTCGTCGAGGCAGCGGAACAACCTCTCGAGATGATCGGGAATCAACTTGCCGTGTTCGCGCGGCAAGTGATACACGCCTTCGTACACCGCGCCGAGCGCGCACGATCCGCCGCGCTCGTCGAAGTAGCTGCCAAAGCACTGCGGTCCGCGCTGCGATCCGGCGCGGATGAAATCGGCGAGCTCCTTCTGTTCGCTCTGGAGTTCCGTCACCATCAAGGTCCTCTTTCACTCACGGCGATCGGGCGGACGAAAACATTCCGGCGAAGAGTCCTTATTGTAGCGCAGCGGAGATTGACGCGCGCACGCGCCGGAGCCTAACATCATCGATCCATTCGCTTGAATCGCTGTTCAACTTCGCGCGATGTCCGCCGCCGGTCAACCGACACATGTCCACCTTCGTTTCTGTGATCGCGCTTCTCCTCCTTCAGTCATCCGCCGCACAGCCCATCAGGCCTGCGCCCGGGAATCCCGTCGCCGTCATCGACACCTCGATGGGCGCCATCACCATCGAGCTGTTCAAGGACCAGGCGCCCGTGTCGGTCGAGAATTTCCTGCAATACGTGAAGGACGGCTTTTATCCGGGAACTATCTTCCACCGCGTGCTGCCGGGGACTGTCATCCAGGGGGGCGGATTCACGGCCGACCTGACGCAGAAGGAGACCCGCGGTCCGATTCAGAACGAGGCGACCAACGGCCTGTCGCACGCGCGAGGGACCGTCGCGATGGCCCGCACGCGCGTCCTCCGCAGCGCGACCTCGCAGTTCTTCATCAACCTCGCGAACAACGCGCAGTTCAACCACCGCGGCTACGCGTCGGATGATTTCGGCTATGCCGTCTTCGGCCGCGTGATCGCGGGCATGGACGTCGCCGATCGCATCGGCGCGGTGCAGACCGCGGCCAGGAACGGCATGGAGGACGTGCCGGTGACGCCGGTGATCATCAAAGGCGTGACCGTGAAACCCTGAATGTCTCGGCCCCTTCGCGTCATCTTCCTGACAGTCTTCGTCAATCTCGTGGGCTTCGGGATCATCATCCCGCTGCTGCCGTTCTACGCGCAGACGTTTGGCGCGTCGCCGTTCGTCATCGGACTGTTGTTCGCGTCGTTCTCGATCAGCCAGTTGTTCGCGGCGCCCGTGCTCGGCGATCTGTCGGATCGCTGGGGACGCCGGCCCGTTCTGATCTTCAGCCTGCTCGGCACCGTCGTGAGCTTCGTGATGCTCGCGCTGGCGCACAGCCTCGCCATGCTGTTCGCGGCGCGCATCGTGGATGGCCTGTCGGGCGGCAATATCACGACCGCGCGCGCGTACATCGGTGACGTGACCACCGAAGACGACCGCGCCCGCGCGTTCGGCCTGCTCGGCGCCGCCTTCGGGCTCGGCTTCATCGTCGGACCCGGGCTCGGCGGGTTGTTCTCGCACTTCAGCTACACGGCGCCGATTTGGGCGGCCGCCGCGATCACCCTGGCCGCCACGCTGCTCGCGTGGCTCTGGCTGCCCGAGACGGTTCATCGCGTGCACGCCGTCGTCGGCTCGCCGTGGACGAATGTGAAAGAGCTCGGCGCGCGCGGGGACCTGCGCATCCTGTTCACGATCGACTTCCTGTACTGGGCTTCGTTCGCCGTGTATCAGACGACGTTCGCGTTGTTCGGCGCACGCCGCTTCGGGTTCAACGCACCGCAGACCGGCTATCTCCTCAGCGCGTTCGGATTTCTGGGCGTGCTGATTCAGGGCGTCTTCGTCGGCCGCATCGCGCGTTGGCTCGGCGAGCGGCGGATGTTGACGGTTGGTCTGCTCTTCGCGGCGGCCGGTTGGGGCGGCAGCGCGCTCACGCACTCGCTGCCCGTGTTCCTCGCGATGCTGGTGCCCGGCGCCGTCGGCATCGGGTTGTGTAATCCGTCGTTGATCTCGCTCGTGAGCGGCGCGGCAGGCCGTCACGAGCAGGGACGCGTGCAGGGGGCCGCGGGCGCGCTCGAGAGTCTCGGCCGGACGCTCGGGCCGGTGTGGGGCAACGGCATCCTGCAATGGTTCGGGGAAGGCTGGGCGTATGGCTCGGCCGCGTTGGTCCTGATCGCCAACGCCCTGCTGACGACGCGCTATCAGCCGCCGAATCGATCCAATTCGGATTCGAGCCGCGACACGAGGTCGTCGAGCTGATCGACGACGGCGCGGACGGTGTCGGGCTGACTGAGATCGACGCCGGCCTTGCGGAGCTGTTCCATCGGGTAATCGTTTCCGCCTGACTTCAACA
>QHWR01000092.1:15430-19519 GCA_003223835.1 Acidobacteriota bacterium
CGTCGCCGCCCGTGATCTCCCGCGCGAGCCGGGCGGCCGACGCGAAGCACGTCGCATATTGATAGACGTAGTAGGGCGAGTTGAAGAAGTGCGGGATGCGCGCCCACGTCAGCCCCGTGAGCGAATTCATGTCGAGCGCGTCGCCGTAGTAGTCCTTGAGCAGTTGCGTGTACGCCTCGGTCAGGATTTCCGCGGTGATCGGCTGGTCCTGTTCGGCCAGCTTGTGCGCGCGCAGCTCGTAGTCCGCGAACAGCACCTGCGTGTAGAAGGTCCCGGTGATGTTGTCGATCGCGTGCTGGAGGAGGACGATGCGTTCGATCGGATCGGTGGAGCGCGCGAGCATGTATTCGAGGAGCAGCGCCTCGCTCAGCGTCGAGGGCACCTCGGCGACGAAGATCGTGTAGCTCGAGTAAATGAACGGCTGCGTTTCGTGCGACAGGATCGTGTGCATCGAATGGCCCATCTCGTGGGCCGTCGTGAACACGTCGTCGAGCGTGTCGGTGTAGTTGAGGAGCATGTACGGGTGCGTGCCGTACACCGGGGCGGAATACGCGCCCGAGCGCTTCCCCTCGTTCTCGTACACGTCGATCCAGCCCCCGCGGAAGCCCTCGCGCATGCGCCCCTGATATTCCGGCCCGAGCGCCGACGCCGAGTCCACGACCCAGTCGAGCACCTGTTCGTATTGATACTTCTTGTCGAACGTCACCAGCGGAATGGAGAAGTCGTACACGTGGTACGACGGAACCTGCAGGACGCGCCGCCGCAGGCGGTGGTAGCGGCGCAGCGGCTCGACGCCCGCGCGCGTCGTCTCGATCAGGTTTTCGACGACGGACGTCGGGATGTTGTCGCCGTGGAGCGCGGCATCGAGCGTCGTCTTGTAGCCGCGGGCGCGCGCCTGGAACCAGTCGCGCTGGCAGACGCCGTTGTAGAGCGTGGCGTACGTGTTCAGGCTGGCCCGGTAGGTTTCGTGCAGCGCGACGAACGCTTTCTCGCGATCCGTCTGCTGGCGGCGCGTGGCGAGGATCGCGCGATATTGGCCGTAGGAGACGGTCACCGTCTCGCCGTCCGACAGCCTGATCGTCGTAAACGTCGCGTCGGCCGTCGAGAGCGCCCAGTACGCGTCGTTGGGCGCCGAGGCGAGGCGGCTCGCGAGCGACATGAGCCGCTCGCCGTTCTCGTCGAGGACGTGCTCCTGCTGGCGGTAGAGATCTTCGATCGCGAAGCGGTAAAGCGGGAGGTCGATGGTCTCGTCCATCCAGCGGCGCACCGTCTCCAGCGGGATCTGGAGCAGCTCCGGGTTGAACCACGACTCCGCCTGCCTCCATTTCGCGAACAGGATCTGGACCTGCTGGCGCTTCGCGTTGACCGCGTTGTCGCGCTGATCCTGGTCGTATTGAAGCGACGGGTAATACCACACGCGATGCGCGAGCTGTCCGAGATCCTCCGACAGGCGGAACGCCTCGAGGAGGCGGTCCGGTCCCTGCGCGAGCGTTCCCTTTAGGGCGGCGTAGCGGCCGATGCCTTCATCGAGCTGCCGGTACGCGCGCTCCCATGCGTCCCAGCTCTCGAAGATGTCGGAAAGATTCCATTTGAAGCGGTCGGGAATATCGTCGCGCCGCCGGCTCCGCGCCCGCGGCGGTTCCTGGGTCAGGGTCTCGGGCGCCATGCGCCCCCACTATAGCTCACTCTTTCGACGGTACTTTTCACCCTTTTCTCACTCGCGCCGCAGGACTTGCGTCGCCCGGGGTGTCACATTCAGTCCAGGAGCGACACCATGCGATACGTCCTGATCCTCGCCTCGGTGCTGACGCTGGCGGCCGCGCGCCCGGCGTCCGCGCAGATCGTCGTGTCCACGTTCGAGCAACTTCAGGCGGGCGTGAAACCGGGCGACCGCCTGTTCGTCATAGACAAGACCGGCATCGAGACCGACGGGCGGCTGCAGAGCCTCTCGCCGGAAGTGTTGACGCTCGCGTTGAAAGGACAGCAGGAACGCCATTTCACGCGCGACGACGTGGTCGTGATTCGAAAGCTGACGCATGACTCCGTCTGGAACGGCGCCGCGATTGGCGCCGGCGTCGCGGACGCGTTCATCCTGATCAGCGCGATCGGCTGCTCGCACGGCTGCGGCGAGTACATCCTCCAGGCGCTCGTGGGCGGAGCGGTCTGGGGCGGCGGCATCGGCGCGCTGGTCGACGCCGCGATCCTCACGCCCCAGGACGTGTATCGCCGGGGATCTTCCGCGCGTCTCGCGATTCACCCCGCCGTTGGCCGCGGTCGCGTCGGCGCTACGGTCACGATGCGGTGGTAGCGCGACCGGCATTGACGCCGTTAGGATCTGTTCCGGAGGGACCCATGCCCCGGAGCACTCATCCCATCGGCCGCACGTTCGAGCGATTCTCCAGCAAGGTGACGTCGTGGACCGGGAGCAGCCGCGCATTCGCGCTTGCGTGCGCGACGATCGTGATCTGGCTCTCCACGGGTCCGATGTTTCACTTCTCGGACACCTGGCAGCTCGCCATCAACACCGGCACCACCATCGTCACGTTTCTGATGGTGTTCCTGATCCAGCGCAACCAGAACAAGGACGCGCTCGCGATCCAGTTGAAGCTCAACGAGCTGGTGGCCGCGATCGAGGGGGCCAGCAACCGGCTGATCGACGTGGAGGATCTGTCGGAGGACGAGTTGCGGACCCTGCACGAGTATTACGCACAGCTCGTGCAGATGGCCAAGAAGGACCTGCGCCTCACCGAATCTCACTCCGTCGAAGAGGCCGAGGGCCGGCATTCGACGAAGCGCGCGAGCCGGAAGACGAAGCGCTAGCCCGACAACTCATCGCGTCTCGACAATCCACCGGGCGACCGTGTCGAAAATCTCGTCGAGCACCTGATCCGGCGTTCGTCCGGATCGCGCGGGCACCTTGAACGAATGATCGCCGCCATCGACGACATGGATCGTGGTGCGCGCCTTCAGTTCGGGAAGGAGGTCGCGGATTTCGGCGGCGGTGCCGAAGGCATCACGCGTCCCCTGCACGAACAGCATCGGCGCGGCGATCGCCGGCAGATGGTGATCGCGGCGCTGCGCCGGTTTCCCGGGCGGATGCAGCGGATAGCCGAGGAACACCAGCCCCGCAATCGGCAGCGCGCCGGCGGCCGCGGCTTGTGATGCGATTCGTCCGCCCATCGATTTGCCGCCGATGAACAAACGCAGTCCGGCAAACGCGGCGTGCGCCGACGCCGCGTCGATCGCGTCGCGCCAGGCCTGCTCGAGGACGGCGCCCGGATCCGGAACTTTCCGCTTCTCGATGATGTAGGGAAAGTCGAACGTCGCGACGGTGACCTGGCGCGCGGCCAGCGACGTCGCCGCGCGTACCATGAACGCGCTGAGCTGGCCCGCGCCCGCACCGTGCGCGAGCACGAGGCCCGCCCGCGCGCGTTCCGCGCTGGGGTAGACTCGGAGATCAGGAGTCAACAGAGGAATCTCACCACGGAGGTCACAGAGTTCACAGAGATCGAGATTGGTTTCGGTTGATTCTAGTTCTCTGTGACCTCTGTGTCCTCTGTGATGGGTTTTATCGGACGGACGTCGAATGCGCATGAAACCAACCCTGTTTGCTCTCGTGCTGTTCGTCACGTCGTCGGTCCCTGCGCTCGCGCAGCGGCTGCCGCGGACGGTGCTTCCCAACCATTACGACCTCACCGTCACGCTGAATGCGCGCGACGAGCAGGCGACCCTCCACGTGCGTCATCCTGTTCCCCCCGGCGACGCGTCGATCCACATCACGTACAAAGGCGTCTTGAACGACGAGCTGCGCGGCCTCTATCTGAGCAAGGCGAACAACCGTCGCTACGCGGTATCGCAGCTCGAGGCCACCGACGCGCGACGCATGTTTCCCTCGTTCGACGAACCCGCGATGAAGGCGACGTTCTCCCTCACCGCCGTCATGGACGAGGGGGATCACGCGATCTCGAACGGCGCGGTGACGTCCGATACGCCGGGTCCGGGCCGCGGGAAGCATACGGTCGTATTCGAAATCACGCCGAAGATGTCCACGTACCTCGTGGCGCTCGTAGTGGGGGACTTCGTCTGCCG
>QHWR01000093.1:0-12520 GCA_003223835.1 Acidobacteriota bacterium
TCATCATCAGGTTCACGAGCCGGATGACCGGCGCCTCGCCGCCCTGCTTCTCGAGGGACGCGACGTCGATCTGCTCCATCTCCTCGAGCAGCTCGACGTCGTCGTCGATCACCGCCGCGGTTTCCTCGAGAGCCTTGGTGACCATCTCGAGCGTCGCGGCGTTGGTGAGGTCCGTTTCCTTCTGCGGGATGAACTTCTTCTCTTTTTTCTCGACGCGGCCGATCGGCGCCGCGGGGTAATAGCGTTGAATCGCCTCGGTGACCGCGCCCTCCGAGGCGACGACCGGCTCGACGTTGTAGCCCGTCATGAACTTGATGTCGTCCATGGCGAACACGTTCGTCGGATCGGTCATCGCGATCGTCAGGGTCGCGCCGGCGCGGCTGAGCGGGATGATCTGGTATTTCTGCGCGGTCTCGGCGGGAATCAGCTTGACGATCGCGGGGTCGATTTCGAACTGCGCGAGGTTGATCGAGGGGACGCCGTACTGCTTGCTGAGGAGCCCGGTGATCTCCTCGTCTTTGACGAACCCGAGCCTGACGAGATTGAATCCGAGCTTCCCGCCGTTAGCTTTCTGGTAGCTCAGCGCCTCCTGCAGCTGCGCAGGGGTAATCCGCTTCTCCTTGAGCAGCAGCTCGCCAATGCGGACCGGCATCGTTCAGGCTCTGAGTCCGTTCGGGCGCCCCTTCGCGAGCGCCGGCAACTGTAATTTGGAAAACGCGCTGGGGAAGATATTTATGGTACAAGGTTGACACTTTTTGTCAAGGTAATTGTCGTGCTAAAACACGAACCGCGCGCCCATACCCCAGCCCCGGTACCCATCGGTGCCGCCGCCCGCCTGGGCATCCACGATGAGCGAGCCGAGCAACGCGTAACTCCCGCCGATACTAGCCGTTGGACGCTTCGGAGCCTCGCCGGCCGTATTCCATCGGAAGCCTCCACGGACCCAGACGCGCCGGCCGGGATGACCTTCGGTCCCCACCGCCGCGTCACGCCTGCGTCCCTCGACGGTGTCGGCCTTCATGAGATCCCAGTCGGTGGCGACCCGCCATTGCGGCGATAGCGTGAGGGCGACGCCGGCCCGCGCCTGCCGTTCGAGCCGCACCGGCGCCGCGCCGCCGGCGGCGGAGAACTCCGGCTCGAAGAGGTTTCGGACGGTCAGGCCCGCCTGGACAAGGCTGCCTGTCAGCTTTACACCTACATCCGCGTCGAGCCGCGTCGTCGAGCGGCCGCTCAGCCGATCCGCGGCGTCGAGCAGCGCTGACGGGGTTCCAGACGCGCCGTCCTCGAGGGCGACCACTCCGCGCACCAGCTTGAACGTGGTCCCGATTGCCAGCGACCTCGAGAGCGACTGCACGACCGTCACGCCGCCGTGATGCGCGACGAGCGACGCCACGCGCGCGCCGGTCAGCGTTTGTCCGGGCACGCCGACCGCCGATACCTGACGCGTGCGGTAGTACGACAGACCGAGCGGCGGCGTCCCGATCGCGATCAGCAAACCGGACTGGCCGGACGCCGGAGATCCGCCATCGGGAATGGCGCGCTGCGTATTCCGGTCGAGGACGAGGCTGAAATACGCGCCGCTCGCGAGCGCGCCGGGATTCCAGTACACGGCGGACGCATCGTCCACGACGGAGACGAAGGCGCCGGCCATGCCCGCGGCGCGCACGCCGACGGGATCGCCCGTCGATTGACCGGCTGCGTCGTATGCGGGCGCGAGCAGCAGACAGACCAGCCACGCGCGACTGGGCGTGCGCATGCGCGCCAGCTTAGCGTACGGCGCGCCGGGCCGTCCCGGTGCTGGTCCCTAACTGCCACATAGAGACGGGTTTCCCGTGATGAGGTCTGAAACATTTCCCGGTTCGTGGTCGTATGTTCGATGGTAAAATTGCGCGGTTTTCCACCGTTCACGGGGCAATACCCGAACCGACTAGCGAACAAGCCATGACGGACACTGTCACGACTTCAGGGTCATCCTCTGCGTCGAAAAATCTCTTTGCGCGGCTGATTGGCGTGATCACGTCGCCGAAGGACACCTTCGCGGACGTCGCGCGCGCGCCTCGCTGGTTCGGCATGCTCGCGGTCACGACGGTGGCCGCGGCGGTCTTCACCGCGTTGCCGCTCACCACCGACGCGGGCCGCCAGTCGGCCCTGGAGCAGCAGGTGCAGCAGATGAAGTCGTTCGGGTTCGACGTGAACGACCAGATGTACGAACAGATGGAGCGGCGCGCCGGCATGATGCCGTACACGACGGCAGGCGGCGTCCTGGTCGTCGGGACCATCGTCGCCGTGATCGCATCCGGGATCCTGTTCGCGGTCTTCAACGCGGGCCTGGGCGGGACGGCGTCGTTCAAACAGCTGTTCAGCGTGTTCGTCCATGCCGGCGTGATTTCCACGCTGTCGGCGGTGTTTTCCGGCGCGCTCAATTATTTCCGCGGCACGATGAGCAGCGTCTCGAACCTGTCCGCGCTCCTGCCCATGGTGCCCGAGACGTCGTTCGTCGGCCATCTGCTCGCCGCGATCGACATCTTTCTCATCTGGTACGTTTTCGTGCTCGCCCTCGGGCTCGCCGTGCTGTATCGGCGCCGCACGCAGCCGATCGCGATTACGCTGTTCTCGATCTACGGAGTCATCGCGATCGTGATCGCGCTGGTGAAGACGAGGCTGGGGGGCTGATGACGCGCAAGAAGAAAATCCTGATCGGGGCGGGCGTCGTCATCATCCTCGGCGCCATCGCGTTCGCGAACATCAAGTTCAAGCGGACCGAAGGGACGGCCGTCAACGCCGAGGCGCTGAAGCGGCGGACGCTGCTGGCGATTGTCTCGGCGTCGGGCAAGATCCAACCCAAACGCTCGGTGAATATCAGCGCCGACACCATGGGCCGCGTCACGAACCTCGCGGTGGACGAAGGGCAGATCGTCAAGCGCGGTACGTTCCTGATGCAGATCGACCCCAAGCTGCTCAAGAGCGCGGTCGATCAGGGGCAGGCGGCGGTGGACGCGGCGCGGTCCGAGCTGGAGCAGCTCCGCGTCTCGTCGCTCAGCGCGCAGGCTTCGCTCAAACAGGCGCAGGACAACTTCAACCGCCAGCAGCAGCTCTGGAAGACGGGGCTGACGACGCGGGAAGCGCTGGACACGGCGGAGAACACGCTGAAGATGCGTCAGGCGGAAGCGAACGCCGCCGCCAAACAGCTCGAGACGCAGCAGCTCCGCATCCAGCAGCAGTCGGCGTCGCTCGAGAGCGCGCGCTACAACCTGAGCAAGGTCCGGATCGAATCCCCGATCGACGGCGTCATCACGCGCCGGAACATCGAAGAGGGGGAGACGGTCGTCGTCGGCACGATGAACAACGCCGGCACCGTCCTGCTGACGATCGCGGACATGTCACTGATCGAGGCGCAGGTCGAGGTGGACGAGACGGACATCCCGTCGGTCACCATCGGTCAGAAGGCCAAGATCACGATCGATGCGATGCCGGGGAGGACGTTCGTCGGCAAGGTCACCGAGATCGGCAACAGCCCGATTCAGACGACGGGCCAGACGGCCAGCACGCAGGCGACGAACTTCCTCGTGAAGGTGACGCTCGACAGCGCGATCCCCGACGTGCGCCCGGGCTTTACGTGCACGGCCGAGATCACGACCGCAACGCGCCAGAACGCGGTCGCGGTGCCGATCCAGGCGACGACGGTCCGCGAGATGGTCGTGGACAAGGACGGCAAGATCGTGCGCGATCAGCAGAACCCGCGCCGTCCGCGCGGCACGAGCGTCCAGGCCTCCGAGCTGAAGCCGGGCCAGGAGCGCAAGGAGCTCGAGGGCGTGTTCATCGTCCGCGACAACAAGGCCGAGTTCGTGCCGATCAAGACCGGCATCGCCGGCGACAAGTATTTCGAAGTGCTCTCCGGGTTGAAGGAAGGGGATCAGGTCATCACCGGGCCGTTCAGCTCCGTGCGCGACCTCACGGACGGTTCCGCCGTCAAGATCGAGGCCGCCGCGACGAAACGCTCGTGAATCAGTTTCTCGAGGCCGTCGGCATCGCGCTGAGCGCCGTCTGGGCGAACAAGCTGCGGTCGTTCCTGACCGTGCTCGGGAACATCGTCGCGGTCACGTCCATCATCGCGGTCGTGTCGCTCATCCAGGGGTTGAACGAGTACGTCACGGACGCGGTCATCTCCGGCGTCGGGGCGGACGCCTTCACCATCCAGCGGATGCCGATCGTGCGGACGCAGGAGGACGAGGAGCGCATCCGGAACAACCCGCAGATCAAGGTGACCGAAGGGACGGCGGTGCGCCGCTACAGCGAGAACATCACGGCCGTCGCCGCGCAAGCCAACGCAGGGGGACAGGCGGAGTACAAGAACCAGACGATCGACTCGGTGCAGATCCAGGGCGTCTCGCGGGACTATCTCCTCTTCTCGACGTTCAACGCGGAGCGCGGCAGACTCATCAGCCCCAACGAGATCGAACGGGACGTGCCGGTGACGCTGATCGGCTGGGACGTCGCGGACAAGCTGTTCCGAGGCGAAGATCCGCTCGACAAGGTCGTCAAGCTCGCGGGACTGCACTTCCGGGTCGTGGGCGTCAGCGAGAAAAAGGGGTCGTTCTTCGGCAACTCGCAGGACAACTTCGCGGTCATCCCGCTCGGCGAATTCCAGAAGCGGTTCGGCCAGCGGCCGAACCTGCAGCTGCTGGTCAAGCCGAAGACCCCCGACGTCACGAAGGCGGCGATGGACGATGCGACCGTCGCGATGCGGATCGAGCGGCGGCTGAAGCCCGGCAAACCGGACAACTTCGGGATGTTCGCCGCGGACACGATCCTGGGCATCTACCACACGGCGACCAACGGGATCTTCGCGGTGCTCATCGGCGTCGTCGCGATGTCGCTCGTCGTCGGCGGCATCGTGATCATGAACATCATGCTGATGGTCGTCAGCGAACGCACGCGCGAGATCGGCCTGCGGAAGGCGCTCGGCGCCCGGCGGCGCGACATCGTCTGGCAGATCCTGACCGAGTCGGTGACGCTCTCGACGATGGGCGGGTTCGTCGGGACGTTCCTCGGCTTCGTCGCGGCGTGGATCGTCACCAAGTTCACGCCGCTGCCGGCGGCCGTGCAATCCTGGTCGGTGGCCATCGGCATCGGCATCACGGCCGTCGTCGGCCTGTTCTTCGGTCTGTATCCCGCGATGCGCGCCGCCGCGCTCGACCCGATCGAAGCCCTGAGGCGCGAATAATGGCGAAGGTTCGCACCGGTCTGTTGTCCGAGATCGTGACGATGTCGCTGGATACGCTGCGCGGGAGCAAGATGCGTTCGGCGCTGACGGTGCTCGGCATCGTCATCGGGATCACGTCGATCGTCGGGATGACGTCGCTCATCCGCGGCTTCGACGAGCGGCTGCGCGATTCGATCCGCGAGCTGGGGCCGAACACCATTTTCGTGGCGAAGTTCAGCGGCATCAGCATCCTCGGCGGCAAGAGCTTCCTCGAGCTGATTCGGCGGCCGAACATCACGATCGACGACGGCCGGGCGATCGCGCGCGACTGTCCATCCATCGCGCTCGTGGACATCTTCCTCGGCGCAGGCGGGTACAGCCGCTCACGGCTGTACTATGGACACGATCGGACGAAGCAGCTCAGCATCTTCGGCGCGACGGAAAACTTTGCGGCCGTCAACTTTCTGAAGCTGCAATCGGGACGGTTCTTCGTCCCTGGCGAGGTCGAGCACCGGCGGCACGTCGTGGTGCTCGGCCAGACCGCGGCCCAATCGCTCTTTCCGAGCACGGACGCGATCGGCAAGGTCGTCCGCATCGGCGCCGACCAGTTCACGATCATCGGGGTCGTCGGCCCGCGGCCGAGCCCGTTCGGCAGGAATTCCGGCGCGGACGACTTCGTCGTCATCCCGTACACCACGCACGAGAAATTCTATGGAAAAGTGGTCAAGGGATCCGCGAAGGTCTTCGCCGGCCAGATCACCCCGGCGATGTTCCGCACCGGCATGATCGCGATCGTCCCGCGCGAGGACGCCGGCCGCGAGGCGGCGATGCGCGAGGCGGAGGCGGTCATGCGCATCCGCCACAACCTGAAGCTGGAGCAGCCGAACGACTTCGATCTCGTGACGCAGGACGCCGCCCTGAAGGTCTGGGACCAGTTCAGCCGCGCGACGTTTCTCGCGCTGGTCGTGATCTCGTCGATCGCGCTGATGGTCGGGGGCATCGGCGTGATGGCGATCATGATGATCTCGGTCACCGAGCGCACGCGCGAGATCGGGGTCCGCAAGGCGCTCGGGGCGCGCCGCCGCGAGATCCTGTGGCAGTTCCTCGTCGAGGCGATCTTCCTGACGTCCGCCGGCGGCGTCATCGGCATCATCCTCGGCAGCTCCATCGGCTTCCTCGTCCACTGGCTCACCAACTTCCCGATCTCGCTGCCCTGGTGGTCGTTCGCGCTGGGGATCGGCTTCTCCGCCAGCGTCGGGATCTTCTTCGGATTGTTTCCGGCCTTCAAAGCCTCGCGGCTGGACCCCATCGAGGCGCTCCGCTACGAATAAGCTTCCAGCTTCCAGCTGCCGGCCGCCAGTCGCCAGCCAGAGCAGCTCAGCATTTCCCTTGCATCGCGCGATTGGCGTTCAAGGAGAAACGCGATGCAGGACTACCGGACCCTGACGTCCGCCGATTCCTGTTTCACTCCTTGGGTTCGGTGAATGAACTTGAGTATGATCTCCTTCTTGCGAAGGACCTCGGGCGCCTTCCGGCGACGCATCACGCGCGGGTCACCGGCCAACTCGAAGAGGTCCGGCGCATGCTGTCCAGCCTCGTTCAGACGCTGACGCCCTGGCGACGCCGCACCGAACCTGGCTGGCCGCTGGAAGCTGGAAGCTTCGGAGGCTAACCATATGAAGGTTTACGACGCTCAATCCTTGAGAAATGTGGCGCTGGTCGGCCATTCGGGCGCCGGCAAGACGCAGCTGGTTTCCGCGCTGCTCTTCGATGCCGGCGCCGTGAACCGCCTCGGACGCGTCGACGACGGCACGACCGTCACCGATTACGACGAAGAAGAAATCGCCCGCAAGCACACCCTCTCCGCCAGCCTCGCCTACGCCGAGTGGAACAAGACGAAAATCAATTTCATCGACACACCCGGGATGGCGAACTTCCTGAGCGACGCGCGCGCCGCGCTGCGGGTCGTCGAGGCGGCGCTGGTCGTCGTGGATGCGGTCGCCGGCGTCGAGGTCTCCACCGAGAAGGTGTGGGCCGAGGCCGACGAGCTGAGCGTGCCGCGGATTGTGATCCTGAACCGCGTGGACCGCGAGCGCGCGAGCCTCGATCGGTCGCTCGAGTCGCTGCGCAGCGTGTTCGGCCGCGCGATCGTGCCGATCCAGGTCCCGATCGGCGAAGAGAAGAACTTCAGGGGCGTCGTCGATCTCGTCGCGATGAAAGCGCTGACGTTCGCCGGCGACGGCAGCGGCAAGATGACCGAGGGAGAAGTGCCCGCCGACGTCGCGCCCGCGGCGCAGTCCGCCCGCGACGCGCTCATCGAGATGGTCGCGGAAGCGGACGACACGCTGATGGAGAAGTTCTTCGACGCCGGCACGCTGACGCAGGAGGAGCTGGTCGGCGGCCTCAAGCGCGGCATCGGCGCCGGCCGCATCTTCCCGCTGCTCTGCGCCTCGGCCACGGCGAACATCGGCATGCCGCCGGCGCTCGACGCGATCGTCTCGTACGTGCCGTCGCCGGCGGAGCGCCCTGTCGCGGCGAAGGACGCGAAAGGGGGCGACACGGAGATCAAGGCGTCGGACGCCGGCCCCGTGTCCGCGTTCGTGTGGAAGACGGTCGCGGACCCGTTCGCGGGACGCATCACGCTCTTCCGCGTGCTCTCGGGGGTGCTGAAAGCGGATTCGACGGTTTACAACGTCACGAAGGACACGCCCGAGCGCCTTGGCCACCTCGTGCTGCTGCAGGGGAAGACGCAGGCGAACGTGCCGGAGGTGCACGCGGGCGACATCGGCGCGGTGACGAAGCTGAAGGAGACGCTCACGAACGACATTCTGGCCGACAAGGGCTCGGCGGTCCACGTCGAGGCGATCAAGTTTCCCGAGCCGGTGATCTCGTACGCGATCGAGCCGAAGAGCCGCGGCGACGAGGAGAAGATCAGCACGGCGCTGCACCGCCTGCAGGAGGAAGACCCGACGATCAGCTACAACCGCGATCAGCAGACGAAGGAACTGCTGCTCGCCGGCCAGGGGCAGTCCCACATCGAGGTGACGGTCGCGAAGCTGAAGCGCCGGTTCGGCGTCGAGGTGAACCTGAAGCTGCCGCGGATCCCGTATCGCGAGACGATCACGGCGGCCACCGAGGCGCACGGGCGCCACAAGAAACAGACGGGCGGCCACGGGCAGTTCGGCGATTGCAAGGTGAAGTTCGAGCCGCTGCCGCGCGGGAGCGACTTCGAATTCGTGGACGACATCTTCGGCGGCGCGATCCCGCGCCAGTTCGTCCCCGCGGTCGAAAAAGGCATCCGCGACGCGCGTCTCCGCGGGTTCCTCGCGGGCTACCCGATGGTGGACTTCCGCGCGACCGTGTTCGACGGGTCGTTCCACCAGGTCGACTCGAACGAGCTCTCGTTCAAGATGGCGGCGGCGCTCGCCTTCAAGGACGGCATGGCGCGCGCGCGGCCGACGCTGCTCGAGCCGATCATGAACGTGGAGGTCTACGCGCCGAGCGACTTCGCCGGCGACCTGATGGGGGACCTGAACAGCCGGCGCGGCCGGATCGGCGGGATGGACACGCGCGGCGTGTCCACGATCATCCGCGCCAAGGTGCCGATGTCGGAGATGCTGACCTACGAGCAGCACCTGACGTCAGCCACCGGGGGCCGCGGCACCTACCACATGGAGTTCTCGCACTACGAGGAAGTGCCGCAGCACCTGCACGCGAAGATCATCGCCGCGTCCAAGGCGGAGCGAGGTGCGGAGGCGACGGAAGAAGTCTGAAATCTACTGCCGATTGGCGATTGGCGATTGGCGATTCACGGAAGTGATGAGTGACGATTGAAGATTGGCGCCCCAATCAACAATCGGCAATGCCAATCTGATCGACAATCGGCAATGCCAATCCGATCGACAATCGGCAATGCCAATCTGATCGCCAATCGGCAATGCCCAATCCGTGGATCGGCAATCGCCAATCTGATCGCCAATCGGCAATGCCCAATCCGTGGATCGGCAATCGCCAATCGGCAGTCGCCAATTACGAGCCCCCCGCCTTGCGCGGCGTACGCGTCTGCGACGCTTTGCCGTGCGTCTGCGCCTTGCCGCCTCCCTTGGGACCGCGCTCGGGGCGGGCGGGCTTCGTCTTCTTCGCGGACGACTCGTCGGTCTCGGCCTCGTCGGCTTCCTTCCGGCCGCGCAGGCGCTCCGCCGCCGCGCGCAGGCGGCCGCCCACGCCCTTCGGCTTCGCCTTCTCCGCCGCCGCCTTCTTCTCGGCTTCCGCGTTCGGGTTGTATTCGCTGCCGACCAGCTCGATCTGCGCGACCTCGGCGCTGTCGCCGCGGCGGTAGCGGAGGCGCAGGATGCGCGTGTAGCCGCCCGGCCGCGTCTCGAACCGCGGCGCGATCGTGTCGAACAGCTTCGCGACCACGTCGCGGTTCTGGATGTCGCGGAGGACGAGACGGCGCGCGTGGAGCGACCGGCCGTTGCCGTCGCCCCCCGCGAGACCGCGCTTCGCGATCGTGATGATTCGTTCGACGAACGGCCGCAGCTCTTTCGCTTTCGGCACCGTCGTCTCGATCCGCTCATGACGAATCAGCGCCTCGGCCTGGTTCCGCAGCATCGCGATGCGATGCGCGGTGACGCGGCCTAGCTTACGATGTCCTACTCGGTGTCTCATGGCTCAAAGCCTAAACCCCAAAGTCGCTATTATTCCTGTGTCTGCGTCGCGGGTTGGTCGAGCCGCATCCCGAGGCTCAGGCCCATGCCGGCCAGGATCTCCTTGATCTCGTTGAGGGACTTCCGGCCGAAGTTCTTCGTCTTCAGCATCTCTCCCTCGGTCTTCTGCACCAGCTCGCGGATCGTCTTGATGCCCGCGTTCTTCAGGCAGTTGTACGATCGCACCGACAGCTCCAGCTCCTCGACGCTCTTGTCGAGGTTCTCGTTGAGCGCCGCGCGCGGCTGCTCGGCCCCGCTGTCCTGCTGCAGCTCGGCGACGTCCTCGAGGTTGATGAAGATGTTCAGGTGGTCGCGAATCAGCTTCGCCGAGAGCGACACCGCGTCGCGCGGCGTGATCGACCCGTTCGTCCAGACGTCAACGGTCAGCTTGTCGTAGTCGGTCGCCTGGCCGAGGCGCGCGGCCTCGACGAGGTAGTTGACCTTCTTGATCGGCGAGTGGACGGAGTCCACCGGGATCCAGCCGATGCCGAGATCCTCGTCGAAGTTCTTGTCGGCCGAGACGTAGCCGCGGCCGCGCTTGACCCGCATCTCCATGTGCAGCTTGCCGCCGTCGGCGACCGTCGCGATGTGGGCGTCCGGCTCGAGGATCTCGACGTCGGCGTCGGTCTCGATGTCGCGCGCGCGCACCTCGCCCGCCTTGTCCACGCGCAGATACAGCGTCTTGGTCGTGTCGACGTGCATCTTGAGCGGGACCTGCTTCAGGTTGAGGATGATGTCCGTCGCGTCCTCGACGACGCCGGGGATCGGCGAGAACTCGTGGAGCACGCCGTCGATCTTGACGGCGGTCACCGCCGCCCCTTCGATCGACGACAGCAGCACGCGCCGGAGCGCGTTGCCAATCGTCGTCCCGAACCCGCGCTCGAACGGCTGGGCGTAGAACCGCCCGAACCGATCCGTCAGGGTCTCCCGTTCGAACTCGAGCCGCTTCGGCCGCTGAAAACCTTTCCAGAGCATGTTTCCTTCGTTCCTTTCGGTTCAGGCGTCCGGAGTTGAACGCCCGCCAGACCTGCCGTTTCGCTCCCCGCCTCCCGCCGCAGGTCTGGTCGGCTGCGGGCGGGGAACTACGCTCACGCGAATGCTACCTGCCAAATGTCACATGCCAAAGGTGTCGTGAAACACGAGACTACTTGCTGTACAACTCGACGATCAATTGTTCCTGCACGGGCAGGTTGATCTGCTCGCGCGTGGGGAGCGACGCGATGCGGCCCGACAGCGTGCCGGCGTCGAACGCGATCCACTCGGGGATCCCGCGTCCCTTCACTTCTTCCATCGCGTGCTGGATCGTCGCGTTCTCGGCGCTGCTGCCGCGCACCGCGACGACGTCGCCGGCCTTGACCGAGTAGGACGGAATGTCGACCTTGCGGGCGTTCACGGTGAAGTGGCCGTGGCGCACGAGCTGCCGCGCCTGCGCCCGCGACGTCGCGAACCCGAGCCGGTAGACCACGTTGTCGAGCCGGCGCTCCAGCAGTTGGAGCAGCGTCTCGCCGGTGATCCCGCGCGTCCGCTCGGCGGTCTCGAAATAGCGGCGGAACTGGTTCTCGAGCACGCCGTAGATGCGCTTCACCTTCTGCTTCTCGCGGAGCTGCAGCCCGTAGCCGACCAGCTTCGCCTTGCGCAGCTTCCCGTGCTGCCCCGGCGGCAGGTTGCGCTTCTCGATCGCGCACTTCTCCGTGTAGCAGCGCTCCCCTTTGAGAAACAGCTTCATGCCTTCGCGCCGGCACAGCCGGCAGACGGGTCCGATATAACGAGCCACTCGTAGTACCTCTCAGCAGTGGTGAATTGGTGGGTTGGTGAATTGAAAACCGCGTTCAATTCACCGATGTCCGTCAATTCACCAATTCACCAATTCACGAATTCACCAATTACACGCGTCTCCGCTTCGGCGGCCGGCAGCCGTTGTGCGGGATCGGCGTGACGTCGCGGATCGACTTCACGTCGAGCCCGATCGTCTGCAGCGCGCGGATGGCCGATTCGCGTCCCGCGCCCGGTCCCTTCACGCGCACCTCGAGCGTCCGCATGCCGAACGCCTTCGCGGCGTTGCCCGCCGCGATCGCCGCCTGCGTCGCCGCGAACGGCGTGCCTTTCCGCGAACCCTTGAAGCCGATGCCGCCGGCGCTCGACCAGGCCACCACGTTTCCCTCGGGATCCGTAATCGTCACGATCGTGTTGTTGAACGAGGCCTGGATGTGCGCATACCCATGATGGATGATGCGCTTCTCCCCCCGCTTCTTGAACGTCTTCTTCTTCGTCGGGCGTCCCGCCGGCTTCTTCCCGGCTTCGGTTCCTGGCGCCGCGGTCGGATCGACCGGTTCGTTTTTGGCCATAAATCAGCTTCCGGCTCCCAGCTAGATCGTCTTTTTCTTGGCAATCGCGCCCTTGCGCGGGCCTTTCCGCGTGCGTGCGTTGGTCCGCGTCCGCTGGCCGCGCACCGGCAGATTGCGGCGGTGGCGCATCCCGCGCCAGCTGCCGATTTCCATCAGGCGCTTGATGTTCATCGAGACCTCCTTGCGGAGATCTCCCTCGACGCCCCCCTGCTCCTCGATCACGCGGCTGATCTTGCGGACGTCATCCTCCGACAGGTCCTTGACGC
>QHWR01000093.1:12629-33311 GCA_003223835.1 Acidobacteriota bacterium
GTCGCTGGTCAGGCGCGCCGGTTCACGACGAACGACCATCGACCAACGACCAACGACTCCATTATCCCTGCCGCTGTTTATGTTTCGGATTCGGGCAGATCACCCGCACCACGCCGCGGCGGCGGATGATCTTGCACTTGTCGCAAATCCGTTTGACCGACGCTCTCACCTTCATAGTCCCTCGAATTCACAGCTTCTCCAGAATCCGCCCGCGCGTGACGTCGCGTGGGCTGAGTTCCACGCGGACCCGATCGCCGACGAGGATGCGGATGAAATTCCGTCCCGGTCCGCTCGGCACGTGCGCGGTCACCTGCCGCGGCCCGTCGATCTCCACGCGGTACTGCGCGTAAGGCAGCGACTCGCGGACGATGCCTTCCACGCTGATCGCGCTCGTCATCGCAGGACGCGCGAGTCGACCCTCGTGAGCACGAGCGGCCCGTCCTTCGTGACGGCGACGGTGTGCTCGAAGTGCGCCGACAGCGATCCATCGCGCGTCACCGCGGTCCAGCCGTCCGACAGCACCTTCACCCCCGCGCGGCCCATGTTCACCATCCAGCCGCGGCCCGCGTCCGGGCTCGCCGTAATTGGCGATCTGGGGCTCCTCGTGCAGCGCCGCGCCGATGCCGTGGCCGACGAATTCCCGCACGACCGAAAACCCGTGCGCCTCCACGTGCTGCTGGATCGCGTGGCCGATGTCCGAGATCCGGCCGCCGACCCGCACCTGCGCGATGCCGCGTTCGAGCGCTTCCTGCGTGATCCGCAGCAGCCGGGCCACGTCGTCGGAGACGCGCCCGACGCCGACGGTGACCGCGGAGTCGCCGAAAAATCCGTTGAGCTTCACGCCCATGTCGAGCGAGACGATGTCCCCCTCGTTGAGCGAACGCTTCGACGGGATCCCGTGGACGACCTGTTCGTTCACCGACGCGCACAACGTCGCGGGGTACCCGCGATAGCCTTTGAACGCCGGCTCCGCGCCCGCGGCCCGGACCTTCGCTTCGGCCGCCGCGTCGAGGTCCGCGGTCGTGACCCCGGGCGCCACCATCGCGGCGAGATCCGCGAGGACCTCGGCGACGAGCGCATTCGCGATCCGCATCCGCTCGATCTCAGCGGCCGACTTGCAGACGATCACAGCCGGACCCCGGCGACGGCGGCGTCCACGGCGGCGTCGATCGCCGCCGTCACGACGTCGGGCGGCTGGTTGCCGTCGATCGTGCGGAACGTCGGGCGCGCCGAGTAGTAATCGACGAGCGGCTTGGTCTGCCGGAGATAGACCTTCAGACGCTCGCGCACCACCGACTCGCCGTCATCGCTGCGCTGCATGAGCGGCCCGCCGCACTTCCCGCACGCCGTCGTCCATTCGACCGGCGCGTTCGAGCCGCAGGCCTGGCAGATGCGCCGCGCGGCCAGCCGCCGTACGAGCACTTCCTCCGGGACGGCGATGTCGACGACGACGAGCCCGCCGCGTCCGTCCATCATCGCGTCGAGCGCCGTCGCCTGGTGGACCGTCCGTGGGAATCCATCGAGCACGAAGCCCCGCTGCGCGTCCGGACGGCAGAGCCGGTGGCGCACGATCCCGATGATCACGTCGTCGCCGACGAGGTTGCCGGCGTCCATCGTCGCCTTCGCGACGCGTCCGAGCTCGCTCCCTGCCTGCACTAGATCTTGGGAATCGTGTGGCGCCCCGCGAACCGCTCCGCCTGCGTTCCCTTGCCGGCTCCGGGCGGTCCAAGCATCACCACGTTGAGCGCCGGCACCGCCTGCGGCACTTACTGGCCTCGCCTTCCCCGGATCCGCGTCTTCTTCATGAACCCGTCGTAGTGCCGCATGATCAACTGCGATTCGACCTGCTGGACCGTGTCCATCGCGACGCCGACGATGATGAGCAGCGACGTGCCGCCGAAGTAGAACTGCACGTTCATGCCCTGCGTGATCCACGGCGGCAGGTGCGCGTCGAGCCACTCGCCGATGAACGGGATCGGCGCGACCTTGAAGCCGCTGATCAGGAACTGCGGCAGGATCGCGACCAGCGCGAGGTAAATCGCGCCGACGAGCGTGATGCGCGCCAGGATCGTGTCGATGTACTCCGCCGTCCGCTTGCCCGGCCGGATGCCCGGGATGAACCCGCCGTACTTCCGCATGTTCTCGGCGACGTCGTCCGGGTTGAAGACGATCGACGTGTAGAAATAGCAGAAGAAAATGATGCCGACGACGTACAGCACGTCGTAGAGCGGCATCCCGTAGTTGATCTGATCGATCGCGCGCCGCAGCAGCGACCCTTCAGGGAACGCCGCGGACATCATGATCGGGAACGACAGAATCGACGAGGCGAAGATGACCGGGATGACGCCGCCCGTGTTCACCTTGAGCGGAATGTGCGTGCTCGAGCCGCCGTACATCCGCCGTCCGACCACGCGCTTCGCGTACTGCACCGTCACGCGCCGGTGGCCGCGCTCCATGAACACGATGGCGGCGACGACGAGCGCCATCAGCACGATCAGGATCAGCAGCCGGAAGAGCGTCATCTGGCCGAGCCGGAGCTGCTCGAGGGTCCCCAGCACCGCGTGCGGGAAATTGACGACGATTCCCGCGTAGATGATGAGCGACATGCCGTTGCCGATCCCGCGCTCGGTGATCTGCTCGCCGAGCCACATGATGAACGTCGTGCCGGTCGTCAACGTCAGCACCGTCATCAGCCGGAAGCCCCAGCCCGGGTTGTAGACGAGCGGGAGGCCGCCCGCGATGTTCGTCTGGTGCTCCAGCCAGACCGCGATGCCGAGCGACTGCACGACGCTCAGCAGGATCGTCCCGTAGCGCGTGTACTGCGTGATCTTGCGCCGCCCCAGTTCTCCTTCCTTCGACAGCCGTTCCAGGTACGGCCAGACGACGGTGAGGAGCTGAAGGATGATCGACGCGCTGATGTAGGGCATGATGCCCAGCGCGAAGATCGTCATCTGCGACAGGTTCCGTCCGGAGAACATGTCGTAGAGGCCGAACATCGTGTTCTTCGCCTGTTCGGCGAGCACCGCCAGCGCGGCCTGGTTCACGCCCGGCGTCGCGATGTGCCCGCCGACGCGATACACGGCGAGCAGCCCCAGCGTGAAGAGGACGCGCTTGCGGAGGTCCGCGACGGCGAAAATGTTTCTCAGACTGTCGGATAGCATTGCGTTCAACTCGCCGGGCTACGACGTTGCCAACACCTCTGCCTTACCGCCGGCGGCGGCGATCTTTTCAGCCGCCTTTCCGCTGAATTTGTGCGCGCGGATGGTGAACGCCTTCGCGATCTCGCCCCGCGCGAGCACCTTCACGCCGCCCTCGCGGCCGACGAGCCCGTGCTCGCGGAGCAGGTCCGGCGTGATCTCCGTCCCGGCCTCGAACCGCTTGGCGATCGTGTCGAGGTTGACGATCTCGTAGACCTGACGGAACGGGTTGTGGAATCCGCGCTTCGGCACGCGGCGGTGCAGCGGCATCTGGCCGCCTTCGAACCCGCGCTTGTGCTTGAAGCCCGAACGCGACTTCGCGCCCTTGTGGCCGCGCCCCGCCGTCTTGCCGTTGCCGGAGCCCTGCCCGCGGCCGACCCGCTTCTTCGCGTGCTTGGCGCCCTTGGGAGGACGCAGATTGCTCAAATCCATGATCGTCAATTCACCAATTCACCAATTCACCAACCCACCAATTACTCGACGCTCACCAGGTGCCTGACCTTGTGGATCATGCCGCGCACGGCGGGCGTGTCCGGCAGTTCCACCGTGTGGCGCAAACGGCGCAGGCCGATCCCTTCGACCACCTTCGCCTGGCTCCGGTTGAAGCCGATCGTGCTCTTGACGAGCGTGATCCGGATCGTCCGCTGTTCGCCGCTCTGTTTCGTCGTCCTAGCCATATGTTCCTTCCGCCTGAAGGCGGAAGCCACGAGATCTCTCAAGTAAACCCGAGAGCTCTCACGTAAACCCGTAGCTTCCGCCTTTAGGCGGAAGTACCCACCTCTTCTTCTTTGCCGCGCAGCTTCAGCACGCTGGCCGGATCCTTCAGACCGAGAAGGCCCGCGAACGTGGCGCGCACGACGTTGTGCGGGTTCGCCGATCCGATCGACTTCGTGAGCACGTTCTGGATGCCGGCCGATTCGACGACCGCTCGCACCGCGCCGCCGGCGATGATCCCGGTGCCGTCCGGCGCCGGCTTCAGCAGCACCTGCCCCGCGCCGAACCGCCCGATCACCGGATGCGGCACCGTCGTGCCCTTCAGCGGGATCCGGATCAGCCCCTTTTTCGCCGCCTCGATGCCCTTCTTGATCGCCGAGGGTACTTCCTTCGCCTTGCCGACGCCGAACCCGACGACCCCATGGCCGTCGCCGACGACGACGAGCGCGCTGAAGCTCAGGTTCTTGCCCCCCTTGACGACCTTCGTGACGCGGCTGATGTTGACGACCGTGTCTTTCAGGTCGAGCTGCGACGGGTCGATCTTTTCGCGTGTCTCAATCATTGTGTAAGCTTCCAGCTACCAGCTTCCAGCTGAGTGCCAGCTTCCGTTTGGCTCGAAGCTGGCAGCTGGCAGCTAAAATTCCAGTCCCGCCTCGCGCGCCGCTTCGGCGACCGCGCGAATGCGCCCGTGATAGAGGAACCCGCCGCGGTCGAACACGACGCGCTTGATCCCCTTCGCCTGCAGCCGCTCGGCGATCGTCTTGCCGAGCGCCGCGGCGCCCGCCTTGTTGCCGCCGCGCGTCTTGCCGCTGAAGGCGTCCTTCAACGACGGTTCGGTGCTCCCCGCCGCGGCGATCGTCGTGCCGTTCAGGTCGTCGATCACCTGCGCGTAGATGTGCGCCACGCTGCGAAACACCCGAAGCCGCGGCCGCTCGGCGGTCCCCAGGATCCGCTTCCGCTGCCGCAGCGCGATCCGCTCGCGCCGATCCTTTTTTGTCTTGATCTTCATAGCTCACTCGCGCACGCCCGACCTGAAGGTCGGGCCTACTTCGCGCCCGTCTTGCCCGCCTTCTTCTTCAACTGTTCGCCCGTGTAGCGGACTCCCTTCTGCTTGTAGGGATCCGGCTTGCGCAGGCGGCGGATATCCGCGGCGACCTGTCCGACGAGCTGACGATCCGACCCCGTCACCGTGACGTGCGTCTGCTTGTCGATCGCGATGTCGATGCCCGTGGGGATGTCGAACACGACCGGGTGCGAGTACCCGAGCGCGAACACGACCTGCTTCCCCTTCACCTCGGCGCGGTAGCCGACGCCGACGATGTCGAGGTCCTTGCGGAACCCTTCGGTCACGCCGCGGACCGCGTTGGCGACGAGGCTGCGGGCCAGGCCGTGAAACTTGCCGAGCTCGGGATCCTCGTGAAGCGTCGTCGCCTGCAGGTGATCGCCGTCCAGCTTGAACGCGATGCCGGGCGGGAGCGGCTGCCGCAGCTTCCCCTTCGGGCCCTGCACCTCGACGATCCCCGGCTGCACGTCGACCTTGACGTTCTTCGGAATCGAGATGGGCTTCTTACCGATGCGAGACATATTCAGCTTCCAGCTTCCAGCAGCTCCAGCCCGCAGCCCCCGCGCTCTCCAGCTGGGAGCTGGAAGCTGGGCGCTTCACCA
Source organism: Acidobacteriota bacterium (assembly GCA_003223835.1). Taxonomy (GTDB): domain Bacteria; phylum Acidobacteriota; class Vicinamibacteria; order Vicinamibacterales; family 2-12-FULL-66-21; genus Gp6-AA38. Next base: position 18,206 of record QHWR01000093.1, read on the forward strand.
CACATTCCACAACACTTCGCCGCCCACGCCGGCCTTCACGGCTTCGCGTCCCGTCATGACGCCGCGCGACGTCGTCAGGATGCTGGTGCCGAGTCCCGCGAGCACGTTCGGGACGTCGTCGCGCCCGAAGTACACGCGGCGGCCCGGGCGGCTGACCCGCTCGAGACCGGTGATCACGCGCTCGCCGCGCGGCCCGTACTTGAGCAACAGCCGCAGCGTCGCCTGCACTGTATCGCCCGGCTTCGGCTCGACGACCTTGAAGCCCTGAATGTAGCCTTCGCTCTCGAGGATCCGGGCGATCTCCACCTTCAGGCGGGACGCGGGCACGTCCACACGCGGATGCCGCCCCTGGGTGGCATTGCGGACGCGCGACAACATATCTGCGATCGGATCAGTCATTGCTCAAACCTTGTCGTCGTTTCATTACCAGCTGCTTTTCGTCACCCCGGCGATGTCTCCCTCCAGCGCGAGCTGACGGAAGCACAAACGGCACAACGCGAACTTGCGGAGGTAGGCGCGCGGACGCCCGCAGCGGCGGCAGCGGTTGCGCAGCCGGACCTTGTATTTCGGCGTCTTCGTCTCTTTCGCGATTTTGGCGGTGGTGGCCATAGTTATACGTTCCTGAACGGCATTCCCAGCAGCTGCAGCAGCTTGCGCGACTCCTCGTCGGTCCGCGCCGTCGTGACGACCGAGATGTTCATCCCGCGCGCCTTGTCGACCTTCATGTAGTCGATCTCGGGAAACAGGAGCTGGTCGCGCAACCCGAGCGTGTAGTTGCCCCGGCCGTCGAACCCGCGCGGCGACACGCCGCGGAAGTCGCGGACGCGGGGAAGCGCGACCGCGATCAGGCGGTCGAGGAACTCCCACATCCGCTCGCCGCGCAGCGTGACCATCGCGCCGATCGGCATCCCTTTTCGGACCTTGAACTGCGCGATCGACTTCTTCGCGCGCGTCACGACCGGCTTCTGCCCGGTCACGCGCGCGAGCTCGTCCACGCCGGTGTCCACGATCTTCGCGTTCTGCGTCGCTTCGCCCAGGCCCATGTTGACCACCACCTTCTCGATCTTGGGGATGGCCATCACGTTCGTGTAGCCGAACTCCTTCTTGAGCGCGGGCGCGACTTCCTTCTCGTAGCGGTTCCGCAGGCGGCTCATTTGTCGACGACTCCCTCGCACTTGCGGCAGACCCGGACCTTGCGGCCGTCGCCGAGGATCTTGCGGCCGATGCGCGTCGGCTTGCCGCACTCCGGGCAGACGATCTGCACGTTCGACGCGTGCAGCGCCGCCTCGCGCTCCACGACGCCCCCCTTGATCTGCCGGCCGGGGTTCGGCTTCGTGTGCCGCTTGATGATGTTCACGCCTTCGACGACGAGGCGGTTCTTCTCCGGGAGGACCTTGAGCACGCGTCCGCGCTTGCCGCGGTCCTTGCCGGTGATGACCAGCACGTTGTCGTTGCGGCGGATTGGCGTCGCCAAACGTGACATGGGTTACAGGACCTCCGGCGCCAGCGAAATGATCTTCATGAATTTGCGCTCGCGCAGTTCGCGCGCGACCGGCCCGAAGACGCGCGTGCCGATCGGCTCTCCCTGATCGTTGACGAGCACCGCCGCGTTCCGGTCGAACCGGATGTAGCTGCCGTCCTTGCGGCGGTGTTCCTTCACCGTGCGCACGATGACGGCCTTGACGACCTGCCCCTTCTTGACGTTCGACTCGGGGGTCGCCTCTTTCACCGACGCGGTGATGATGTCCCCCAGCCGCGCGAAGCGTCCGGTGGACCCGCCGATCGGATTGATGACGGCGATCTTGCGCGCGCCGGAGTTGTCGGCGACGTCGAGAATGGATCGCATTTGAATCATGGATGCTCTCCGGAATTGCTAGATCTCTTTCGCCTTCTCGACAATCGACGTCACCACCCACCGCTTCCGGCGGCTGAGCGGGCGCGTTTCGGCGATCGCGACCCTGTCGCCCACCTTCGCCTCGTTCTTCTCGTCGTGCGCGAGGAACGTCGACGTGCGCCGCTGCGTCTTGCCGTAGAGCGGGTCGCGGACCTGGCGCTCGATCGCCACCTTCACCGTCTTGTGCATCTTGTCGCTGACGACGACGCCGGTGACGGCTGCCTTGGTTGCCATTAGACCGACTCCTTCTCGCGCAGCACCGTCTTCACCCGCGCCAGGTCGCGCCGCACGCTCTTCACCTTCTGCGCCGCCTCGAGCTGCCCCATCGACTTCTGGATGCGCAGCCGGAAGAGCTGATCGTCCAGCTCCTTCACGCGCTGCCGCAGCTCGTCGGCCGCGAGATCGCGGAACTCCGCCACCTTCGTCATGACGCCTTTTCCTCCGCGAATCGCGTCGCGAACTTCGTCCTGATCGGGAGCTTCGAGGCGGCCAGCCGCAGCGCCTGCCGCGCTTCCGCCTCGTTGACCCCTTCCATCTCGAACAGGATCCGTCCCGGCCGGACGACGCACACCCACTGTTCCGGCGCGCCCTTGCCCTTGCCCATGCGGGTTTCCTGCGGCTTCTTCGTGATCGGCTTGTCCGGGAACACGCGCACCCAGATCTTGCCGCCGCGCTTGACGAACCGCGTCATCGCGACGCGGGCGGCCTCGATCTGCCGGTCGGTCAGCCAGCACGGCTCGAGCGCCTTGAGCCCGTAGTCGCCGAACGACACGTCGGCGCCCCGCCAGGCCTTGCCCGCCATCCGGCCGCGCTGCTGCTTCCGGTACTTGACCTTCTTCGGCATCAACATCGTCAAAAACCCTGCAATTCGTGAATTCGTGAATTGGTGCGTTGGTGAATTACCAACGGTTACAATTCACCAACTCGCCTCAATTCACCAGTTCACCAATCACCAATTTACCCGCGCCCGCCCGCCGCGCGCCGGGGCGTCCTGTAATCTTCTTCGCGCCCGATCCGCGGCGCGAGGCGCTCCCCCTTGTAGAGCCACACCTTGACGCCGATCGCGCCGTAAGTCGTGAACGCTTCGGCGAACCCGTAATCGATGTCGGCGCGCAGCGTCTGCAGCGGCAGCTGGCCGTGCAGATACCACTCCGACCGCGCGATTTCGGCGCCGTTCAAGCGGCCCGACACCCGCACCTTGATCCCGCGCGCGCCAAACCGGAGCGCCGACTCGACGGCTTTGCGCATCGCGCGGCGGAACGCGACGCGCTTCTCGAGCTGCATCGCGACCGACTCGGCGATGAGCTGCGCGTCCAGCTCCGGCTTCTGGATCTCCTGGATGTTGATGAAGACCTCGCGGCTCGTCTGCTTCTGGATCTCGGTCTTCAGCTTGTCGACCTCGGTGCCCTTGCGCCCGATGATGATCCCGGGCCGCGAGGTGTAGATGTCGATCTTCAGCTTGTTCGCGGCGCGCTCGATCTCGATCTTCGACACGCCGGCGTGCGCGAAGCGTTTCTTCAGGCTGTCGCGCAGCTTCAGGTCCTCGTGCAGCAGCTTCGAGTAATCGCGATCCGCGAACCAGCGGGACCGCCAGGTCTTGTTGAACCCGAGCCGGAACCCGTGCGGGTGAACTTTCTGACCCACCTATGCCCCCTTCTTCGCGGCGCGCCGCCTGGTCGTCGCGCGCTGGCCGCGTTTGGCCGCGGCCGTCTTTTTCCGGGCGCCGCTCGAGGCGCTGCTCTTCGTCGTCCGCTTCACCGCCGGCTTCGCGCCGCGACGCTTCGGCGCCTCGCCGGCTTCCACGGCCGGCGTCGTCGCCACGACGGGCGTGGGATGTTCCGCGACCTGCACCGTCAGGTGCGCCGTCCGCTTGACGACGCGGAACGCCCGGCCCATCGGGGCGGGACGGATCCGCTTCTGCGACGGTCCCTGGTTCGCGTAGCACGCCTGCACGAACAGGCGATCGACGTCCCCGCCGAAGCCGTCCTTCTGCTGCGCGTTGGCAATCGCGGAGCGCAGCACCTTCTCGACGTCGTGCGCCACGCCCTTGCGCGCGAACCGCAGCGTCGCGAGCGCGTGGTTCACGTCGCGTCCGCGGATCAGATCGAGAACCAGCTTCGCCTTCTGCGCGGAGGTCCGCACGTACTTGGCGGTCGCGTGCGCCTGAATCATCACGCGCCTCCCTTGGGCGCGCCCGCGCCTGGACCGGCTCCGGCCCCACCTCCGGCGCCCGCGCCGCCCGGCGCGCCCGGACCCACTGCCGTAGCCGCCGCCGCGACCTGCGCCGCCTTGTCGGCCTTCGTCGTGTGTCCCTTGAACAACCGCGTGGGCGCGAACTCGCCGAGCTTGTGGCCGACCATGTTCTCGGTGATGTAGACCGGGATGAACTTCCTCCCGTTGTGCACCGCGAGCGTGTGCCCGACCATTTCGGGGACGACCGTCGAGCGGCGCGACCACGTCTTGATCACTTTCTTCTCGCCGCCGCGGTTCATCACCTCCACCTTCTCGAGGAGCGGCACGTCGACGAACGGTCCCTTTTTCAGTGAACGCGACATAATGTTCCTTGCAGGTGGTGAATCGGTGAATTCGTGAGTTGGTGAATTCAATTCACCACGTCACCCATTCACCAACTCGCCAATTATTTGGGTCTCCGCTGCACGATGAAGCGGTCCGTGCTCTTTCGATTCCTCGTCTTGTACCCCTTCGTCGGCACGCCCCACGGCGAGACCGGGTGGCGTCCGCCCGACGTCTTGCCTTCGCCGCCGCCCAGCGGGTGATCGACCGGGTTCATCGCGACGCCGCGCACGTGCGGGCGCTTGCCCAGCCACCGGCTGCGGCCGGCCTTGCCGATCGATACGTTCTCGTGGTCCACGTTGCCGACCTGTCCGATCGTCGCGAGGCACTCGAGCTGAATCTTGCGCAGCTCGCCCGACGGCATCTTCACCGTCACGTATTCGCCTTCCTTGGCGACGACCTGCACGCCCGAGCCGGCGCTGCGCGCGACCTGTCCGCCGCCGCCCGGCCGCAGCTCGACGTTGTGCACCATGGTGCCGAGCGGGATGTTCTTGAGCGGCAGCGCGTTCCCCGGCAGGATGTCCACGTTCTGGCCCGCGACGATCGTGTCGCCGACCTTGAGGCCAATCGGCTGCAGGATGTAGCGCTTCTCGCCGTCCGCGTAGGAGACGAGCGCGATCCGGGCCGAGCGGTTCGGGTCGTACTCGATCGTCGACACCTTCGCGGGGATCTCGCGCTTGTCGCGCTTGAAGTCGATGATCCGGTAGGCGCGCTTGTGGCCGCCGCCGCGCCACCACGACGTCAGCTCGCCGTGGTTGTTGCGGCCGCCCGACTTGCGGAGCGGCTCCGTCAACGGCTTGTACGGCTCGCTCGCGGTGACGTCCTCGAACACCTGGACCGTCTGGAACCGCCGGCCCGACGACGTCGGCTTGTACTTTCTGATAGGCATTTCTGATCCTCGTCAATGCTGAATGCCGAATGCTGAATGCCGAAAACGCTCTTGTTCGACATTCGTCATGCGACATTCGGCATTCCGTTAGGCGCCCTCCAGGAACTCCGGGATCTTCTCGCCCTCGCGCAGCTTCACGTACGCCTTCTTCCAGTCCGATCGCTGGCCGGCGAAGCGCCCCTGCCGCTTGATCTTGCCGTGCGCGATCGCGGTGCGGACCGTGTCCACCTTCGACCCGAGCAGCTTCTCGACCGCGCGCTTGATGTCCACCTTCGTGGCGTCGGGCGCCACCTCGAACACGAGCGTGCGGCCGCCTTCGCGCAGCGCGGTCGTCTTCTCGGTGATCAGCGGGCGGCGGATGACGTCTGTCAGTTTCATAACGTGTCTTCCGTCGAGGCCAATGTCTCCTGCAGCTTTTCCACCGCGTCGCGAGTCACAATCACCTTTGTCGTATCCATCACGTCGCGCGCCGTGACGCGGCCGGTCCGGACGACTTTGACGCCCGCGAGATTGCGCGTCGTCAACGCCAGCCCTTCGTCGGGGGCCACGTCGATGACGAGCGTCTTGCCCGTCGCGCCGAGCTTGCGCAACATCGCGACGGTCGTCTTCGACTTGCGGTCCTCTACGGCGAGCCGGTCCACGACCACGACGGCGCCGTCGTTCAGCTTCTGCACGAGCGCGGCGAGGAGCGCGCTGCGGCGGATCTTCTTCGGCAACTGATAGTCGTAGCTGCGCGGCTGCGGGCCGAACACGGTGCCGCCCTTGCGCCAGAGGGGGTTGCGAATCTCGCCGACGCGGGCGCGGCCGGTGCCCTTCTGCCGCCACGGCTTTCTGCCGCTGCCGCTGACGAGCGCGCGGTTCTTCGTCGCGTGCGTGCCGCGCCGCGCCGCCGCGTTGGCGTGCACGACGGCTTCCCAGATCACGTCCGTCTTCACGCGCCCGCCGAACACGTCGTCGCGCAGATCGACCGCGCCGACCTTCTCGTTGTCCGAATTGACGATATCCAGTTTCATCTCGCGCTCTCGCTTCCGCCTGAAGGCGGAAGCCACAGGATCCAAACAGGGGCTGCGTGGCTTCCGCCTTCAGGCGGAAGCACCTTATTTCTTCGCCGTCTTCTTCGCGACCTGCGTTTTGCTCGGCTTCTCCGCCTGCGGCTTCGGCTCGGGCTTGGCGGCAATCGCCTTGCGCACGATGACGTAGCCCCCCGGCGCGCCCGGGATCGCGCCGCGCAGGACCAGCAGGTGGTTGTCGCCGTCGACCTGCACCACCTTCAGGTTCCGCACCGTCACCCGATCGCCGCCCATGCGCCCGGCCGCGCGCATCCCCTTGACGACGCGCGACGGAAACGACGAGGCGCCGATCGATCCGGGCGCGCGGTGGAACATCGAGCCGTGGGTCGCCGCGCCGCCCCGGAAGTGGTGGCGCTTGACCACGCCCTGAAAACCCTTCCCGCGGCTCAGACCGATGACGTCAACGCGATCGCCGTTGGCGAACACCCCGTTCACCAGCACCTGGTCGCCGGCCTTGACCGGATCGCCCCCCGCCTTGACCTTCACTTCGCGGCGCACGCGCGTCGGCGGCACGTTCGCCTTCTGGAAGTGGCCAGCGATCGCCTTGTTGACCTTCGCCGGCTTCGCCCTTGGTCTGCACGACGACGCACGGTCCCGCCTTGATGACGGTCGCCGGCGCGACCGTCCCATCGGGCGCGAAGACCTGGGTCATGCCTACCTTGCGGCCAATGATGCCTGTGACCATAGCTTGTCTCGGGTTCACCGGTTCACGGTTCACCGGTTCAGACGCTCGGAGATCCTGAACCGTGAACCGTGAACTGTGAACCCTACTTGTGTTCCTTCCCAAACGCCTTGATCTCCACGTCCACGCCCGCCGGCAGATCCAGCTTCATCAGCGCGTCGACCGTCTGCGGCGTCGGCTCGAAGATGTCGATCAGCCGCTTGTGCGTGCGCAGCTCGAACTGCTCCCGCGACTTCTTGTCCACGTGCGGCGAGCGCAGCACGGTCCACTTGTTCTTCTCGGTCGGCAGCGGAATCGGCCCCGCCAGCCGCGCGCCGGTCCGCCGCGCGGTGTCCACGATCTCCGTCGTCGACTGATTGAGCACGCGGTTGTCGTACGCTTTCAGACGAATGCGAATTTTGTCGCTAAAAGGTGATGCCATTTACGTGTCACCTGTCAATGTCAAATGCCAAATGCTGAATGCCAAAAGAGAGCTCAGTCGTTACGCTTTCCCCTGTACTCGTGCGACTACTTCCTCGCTGACGTTCTGAGGCGCCGGTTCGTACCGATCGAAGTGCATGGAATACGTCGCGCGTCCCTGCGTGCGCGACCGCAGGTCCGTCGCGTAGCCGAACATCTCGGACAGCGGCACGCGCGCCTGGATGATCTGGCTGCCGCCGCGATCTTCCTGCGACTGGATCTGCCCGCGCCGGCTCGAGAGGTTGCCCATCACGTCGCCCATGTATTCCTTCGGGACGACGACCTCGACGCGCATCACGGGCTCGAGCAGGACGGGCTTCGCCCTGTGCGCGGCGTCCTTGAACGCCATCGAGCCCGCGATCTTGAACGCCATCTCCGACGAGTCCACGTCGTGATACGACCCCTCGTACAGCTCGATGCCGACGTCGTCCACGGGGTATCCGGCGAGGACGCCGGTCGTCATCGCTTCCCTGATGCCCTCGTCGATCGGCTTGATGAATTCCTTGGGGATCTTCCCGCCGATGATGTTGTTGATGAACTCGTAGCCTTCGCCCGGCTGACGCGGGACCAGGCGGATCTTGGCGTGGCCGTACTGGCCGCGGCCGCCGGTCTGACGGATGTAGCGTCCCTCGCCCTCCGCCGGACGCGTGAGCGTCTCCTTGTAGGCGACCTGCGGACGTCCGACGCTCGCCTCGACGTTGAACTCGCGCTTGAGGCGGTCCACGATGATCTCGAGGTGCAGCTCGCCCATCCCGCGGATGATCGTCTGCCCGGTCTGTTGATCGCTGTTGACGCGGAACGTCGGGTCCTCCGCCATCAGCTTCTGGAGCCCCGTGCCGAGCTTCTCCTGGTCCGCCTTGGTCTTCGGCTCGATCGCGAGCGAGATGACCGGCTCCGGGAAATCCATCGACTCGAGGACGACGGGGTGCTTGTCGTCGCAGATCGTGTCGCCGGTCGAGACGCTCCTCAGCCCGACGGCCGCGGCGATGTCCCCGGCGTACACCTCTTTGATCTCTTCACGCTTGTTCGCGTGCATCTTCAGGAGGCGGCCGATCCGTTCGTGCTTCTGCTTCGTCGAGTTGTAAATGCTCGACCCCGACGTCATGACGCCGGAGTAGACCCGGATGAACGTGAGCTGACCCACGAACGGGTCGGTCATGATCTTGAACGCGAGCGCGCTGAACGGCGCTTCGTCCGACGCCGGACGCTCGACGAGCGCCTCGGGTCCCTTGTTTGGATCGAAGCCGGTGACCGCCGGGATCTCCAGCGGCGATGGGAGATAGTCGACCACCGCGTCGAGGAGCGGCTGCACGCCCTTGTTCTTGAACGCCGATCCGCAGATGACGGGAACGAACGGCGCGGCTTCTTTCCGCACCGAGGCGATCACGCGCTTGCGCAGCGCCGCCTTGATCTCCGCCTCGCTGATCTCTTCGCCGTGGAGGTATTTCTCGAGGAGCTTGTCGTCGGCTTCGCTGACTTTCTCGATGAGCTGCTCGCGGAAGTGCTTCGCATCCTCGAGCATGTCGGCGGGGATGTCCGAAACGATGTAATCGGCGCCCATCGTCTCGTCCTTGTAGGTGATCGCCTTCATCTTCACGAGGTCGACCACGCCGATGAACTTGTCTTCCGCGCCGATCGGAAGCTGGATCGCGACGGGATTGCTCCCCAGTTTGGTGATGATCTGCTCGAAGGTCCGCTTGAAATTCGCGCCGACGCGGTCCATCTTGTTGACGAAGCAGATCCGCGGGACGCGGTACTTGTCGGCCTGGCGCCAGACGGTCTCCGACTGCGGCTCGACGCCGGCGACGGAGTCGAACACGGCGACGGCGCCGTCGAGCACGCGCAGCGAGCGCTCGACTTCGGCGGTGAAGTCCACGTGGCCGGGCGTATCGATGATGTTGATCCGGTGCTCGCGCCAGAAGCAGGTCGTCGCGGCCGACGTGATCGTGATGCCGCGCTCCTGTTCCTGCTCCATCCAGTCCATCACGGCCGTTCCTTCGTGGACCTCACCGATCTTGTAGGTGATGCCCGTGTAGAACAGGATCCGTTCCGTCGTGGTGGTCTTGCCGGCATCGATGTGGGCCATGATGCCGATGTTGCGCGTGCGATCGAGCGGGGTCTGCCTGGGCATAAACGTCCTTCCGCCTGAAGGCGGAAGCCACAAGTCCTCAAATCCTCACCAGCGATAATGCGCGAAGGCTTTGTTGGCCTCCGCCATGCGGTGCGTGTCCTCGCGTTTCTTCACGGCGCCCCCACGAAGGTTCGCCGCGTCCATCAGCTCGTTCGCGAGCTTCTCCTGCATCGTCTTGCCGTCGCCGCGCTCACGCGCGTAGCCGACCAGCCAGCGGATGCTGAGCGACAGCCGGCGGTTCGGGTTCACTTCGACCGGCACCTGGTAGTTCGAGCCGCCGACGCGGCGCGACTTGACCTCGAGCGCCGGCTTCACGTTCTCGACCGCCTTCTTGAACACCTTCAGCGGATCGTCGCCCGTCTTCTCCTGAATCGAGGAGAGCGAGCCGTACATGATCTGCTCGGCCGTGCTGCGCTTGCCGTCCCGCATCAGCGTGCTGATGAACTTCGTCACCAGCGAGCTGCTGTACAGCGGGTCGAGGGGAACCTCACGTTTCGGAATCTCGCGACGTCTCGGCATAGATACTCGGTCTCTGAAATTCTGAATTCCGAGTGCTGAATTGATGCTTGATGCGCTTCATTCAGCACTCGGCATTCAGCATTCAACGTTACGTCTTCGGCCTCTTCGCCCCGTACTTCGATCGACCCTGCTTGCGTCCCTGGACGCCGACGGCGTCGAGCGTCCCGCGGACGACGTGGTAGCGCACGCCCGGCAGGTCCTTCACACGGCCGCCGCGGATGAGGACGAGCGAGTGCTCCTGCAGGTTGTGGCCGACGCCGGGAATGTAGGTCGTGACCTCGATCCCGTTCGTCAACCGGACGCGCGCGACCTTGCGCAGCGCCGAGTTCGGCTTCTTCGGCGTCTGGGTGAACACGCGCACGCAGACGCCGCGCTTCTGCGGGCTGTCCTGCAGGGCCGGGCTCTTCGTCTTCGTCAGGACCTTCTCGCGTCCCTTCCGCACAAGCTGGCTGATCGTCGGCACGTTCGCTCCTGGGGCGGACCCCATGTTCCACACGCCACGCGAGCCGCGGCACCCGCTTCGCGCGACACCAAACGCCAATCGGCGACGCACGAGCGCGTCGCGCGCGACTGGTTCGTTGCCCCAGGCCTAGGGAGCCGCAAGACGGCCCGGTACCTGAGGCTGACTTACCCTATAAGGTTGATGTTGCTGCGTCCCGGAGGACGCATACGCGTGGCGCCCACCACCATTACCGGGGGCGCCTTTTGGGTTTCGGCTCTAGATAGGGTGTCCTAGCGCCGACCAGAACCTTGCGAATATAGCATTTAGGGCCACTCGATGCAAGCGCGGACGCCATCCGGGGCGGAACGGCCGGGGTCGGGCACGTGAGTTGCTCCGGTTCGACCTCGGTGTTCACGCTCAAGCTGGACAGTCGCCAGGCTACGATTCGCCGCTGGCTGTTGACGCTGACGGCCGTCAATCTCGCCTTGACGGCCGGAACGGCCCTCTTCATCCACGAATGGGCGCGGCTCGACCATTACGGCCCTCGTGGCCGTGCCTTCATTACTTACGTGCTCGTCCAGACCCACCTCGCGACCGAGAACGTCGTCGCCGCCTGGTACTCGTCGATGCTGCTGCTCGGCGTGGCGGTCGCGGCGCTCGCCGCGTTTGCCGTCGACCGACGATGCGAGCGCGGTAAGCGAGAGCGGCGCCTGAGCGCCGGCTGGCTGTTCTTCGCCGCCGCCTTCGTTGTTCTCTCCCTCGACGAAATCGGCTCCTACCACGAGCGCATCGGCATGCTGGTCGCCCTGAATCCTCATCATACGAGCGCGCTCGGATGGGTGTACGTCCTCGCGATTCCGATCGCGCTGGTCGGCCTGTTCATGATGGCGTTCGCATGGTTCCACCTGCGCCGAGTGCCCGTGTCGTTCTGGCTGATGGCCGCCGGCGTCGTGTTGTTTCTGAGCGATCCGATGCTCGAGCAGGCGGAAATGGCAATCCTGAGAACCGGAGCGGCGCCCGGATCGTTCGCCATGAGCGTGCACAACGCCTTGTTGATCTTCGAAGAAGGGGTCGTCGAACTCTTTGGAACGCTGAGTTTTCTCGCGGCGATCCTTGTTTATATCCGGCGCACGGCGGGAACCGACGTCGTGGAGTGGCAGGTCGATCGCCGGGTCGCAGCCTCCGTTGCCTTGATTGTCGCCGCGTTGTTCGCGGTCGCCGTGCCGGTTGCGCGCTGGACAGTTGCGGTGCTGCCGCCCGGCGATACCGGCATCCCGGCGAACTGGTTCCCGGCGGCGGCGCTCGCGGCGTGCGCTCTTGTCGCCGTCGCCGTCCAGGGACGGCGCGCGAAACCGGCCGCGGCGCTGTGCCTCGCGCTGTCGGCTTACTTTGGCGCGGGTCTTTACGGTTATACGAGCTGGCTGGCGAGATCGCACGCGGCGGAGGCCGCCGCTGTGGGCGCCGCGCTCGCGGCGATCCCGCTCGTCACCCGATCGTCAACGTTTGATCTGGTCGCCTAGATCTTTCAACGCTTCGCCGACCTTCCGCCGCCCTTTGCCGAATTCTTCCTGGACCTTGCCCGCGGTTTCGTCGGCGACACCTTCGTCGTGGAGCCGCTCGTTGTCCGTGAGGTCCCCGGCCGCCTGCTTGACCTTGCCCTTCGCCTGGTCGGTCTTGCCCTTGAGCTCGTCCTGGTTCATCTAGCCCTCCGGCCCGGGAGACGTTCAAGTTCCGGTGCGTCAGCCATACGGCCGCTTCAGCCGGCGCACCGGCCGTCACTGCTTGACCAGCGTCGTGGTCTGCCCCGTAAATCCTGAATTGAACATGCCGCCGGCAACGCGCCGACCCGTGGAGTCCATCACGCCGCGAAAATACGAATCAAGGAAAACGCCAATCTTGAGACGGATCTGCATGTTGCCGTTCGCGTCAATCGTGCCCGGCTCCGCAGGATCTGTTTTGCCCGTGGAACCCGCCGGCACGTTGCACCATTTGTTTGGCATCACGAACGTCCCCGTCACCGTGCCGCCGGTCTGTATGAGCGTCAGGTTGAAGCTGCCGCAGTCGGCGACCGTTCCGACCCACGTGCCGGTCATGTTGCCGACTGTGACGGAACGTTGATCCGAGGCGGTGGCCCCCTTCGAATCGCTGACGGTCAGAGCCGCCGTCTGCGTGCCCTCGCCCGACAGGGTCGTCGAGGCCGACGCGCCCGAGAACGTCCGGCCGCCAAAGGTCCAGCTGTAAGTGACTGGATCCCCGTCCGGATCGGTAGCCGTCGCGTTTATCGTGAACACGGTCAGCCCCGCGATACCAAATGCAGGAGAAGCCGAGATCGCCGTTATTTGCGGACTGTGGTTGGTCGGAGTCGGCGTCGTCGGATTGCCGGTGCCGCCCGAGCCTCCGCCGCCGCTTCCGCATCCCGGCAGACTGACGACAATCGTCGCACCCAGTGCCAACTCGAGGAGCGACGGACAAAAGCGGAGTTTGTCTACAGGCCTCATCGCGCACTCTCCTCCCGTATCATCGGGGGCGCGAGTCTAGCACAGCAGTAACCAAGAGACATCCCATGCCCGTGCGACTCGGCCCGCGTTTGACAGAGGCGGGCCGGATCCGGTACAAATCATGTGTGATTCTCCTCGCGAGCGCGATCGTCTGCTGCTGTTGTTGTCGGGAGACCGCCAGCTTCCGGGCAGCGATCCGTCCGCGAGATAAGGGGTCCAGCTAAACACCCCGATTCAAGACGACGCAGATTCAAGGGCCCGGAAGCCACAACTTCCGGGCCCTTTTCTTTTTTGGCGAAAGACGGAAAGCGCCTGCGTTGGAAAAAGAAGACGAAATGGACCTGTTCCCCGCATTTTTGAAGCTCGCCGGACGCCGGGTGCTCGTCGTCGGCGGCGGTCCGGTCGCGGCGAGCAAGCTCGACGGCCTGCGCCGCGCCGGTGCGGACGTGACCGTTGTCGCGCCGGAAGTGCAGGCGGACATTCGCGACAGGGGAGTTCGGGTGGAAGAGCGGCCCTTCGAGTCCGCCGACCTCGACGACGTGTGGTTCGTCGTGGCGGCGGCGACGCCGGCGGTCAATCGCGAGGTGGCGCGCGAGGCGGAGCGACGCCACATTTTCGTCAACGCCGTGGACGATCCGCCGAACGCGTCGGCGTATCTCGGCGGCGTCATCCGCAGATCGGGCGTGACGATCGCGGTCTCCACCAATGGCGAGGCGCCGGCGCTCGCGGGCGTGCTCCGCGAGGGGATCGACGCGCTCCTGCCCGCGGATCTGGATCGATGGACCGACTGCGCGCGTCGAATCAGAGGTCAATGGAAAGCAGACGGCGTCCCGATGGCCGAGCGCCGGCCGCGACTGGTGGACGCGTTGATTGGGCTGTATCAACGATGAAGGGGTTGGTCTCTCTCGTCGGCGCCGGTCCCGGCGATCCGCACCTGCTGACGCGCGCGGCGGTTGCGCGTCTCCGCCGCGCCGACCTCGTGCTGTACGACGCGCTCGTGTGCGACGACGCGGTCGCGATCGCGCGGCACGCGAAGAAGTTCTCGGTGGGCAAGCGCGCGGGACGGGCGGGCGTGCGCCAGGAAACCATCCACTCGTTGATGATTCGCGCCGCCCGCCGCGGACAGCGAGTCGTTCGCCTCAAAGGGGGGGACCCGTTCGTGCTCGGCCGCGGCGGCGAAGAAGCGCTCGCGCTGCGCGCGGCGAACGTGCCGTTCGAGGTGATCCCCGGCGTCAGCTCGGCGATCGCCGCGCCGGCGCTGGCCGGCATCCCCGTCACGCACCGCGGCGTGACGTCCGCATTCACCGTCCTCGCCGGCCACTCACCGGCCGCGTACGAACCTGTCCTCGATTCGATTCGTCCGGGCGCGATGACGCTCGTCCTGCTGATGGCAATCTCCGCGCAGCGCGAGATCGCCGCCGCGCTCCTCACGCGCGGATGGGCGCCGTCCACGCCCGCGGCCATCCTCTTCGCCGCGTCGCGCGACGACGCGGAGGCGTGGACCGGAACGATCGCGGGCCTGAACCGCGGCGAAGGCCCGGGAGATGCCGGCCGCCCCGGCACGCTGGTCATCGGCGACGTCGTTCGCTTGCGATCCGCATTGAAGGATCAGGATGCCATCGCGCGAGAAGCGGCGGTGAGCCGATGAGCCACGCGATGCTCCACCGGCGGACCTCGGTCCACGCTCCTCGGACTTCACTTCTCGATCTGATCGGCAACACGCCCCTGCTCCGCCTCGCGGGGCTCGAGGCGGCTTCGCGCGACGTGGAAATCTACGCGAAGGCCGAGTGGCAGAACCCGGGCGGCTCGGTGAAAGACCGCGCGGCGGCGCGGATGATCGACGAAGGGGAACGCAGCGGCGCCCTGAGGCCTGGCGGGACGATTCTCGACGCGACGTCCGGGAACACCGGCATCGCGTACGCGATGATCGGCGCGGTGCGCGGCTATC
>QHWR01000320.1 GCA_003223835.1 Acidobacteriota bacterium
GACATGCAGGCGGACGGCCCGACCAAGCTGGCCTTCGACACCGGCGGCCTCGCGATTCGCAACGAGAACAATTTCGGCCGCGCGCTCGACGAGATCGCCCGCGATGCGGCTACGTTCTATGTGCTCGGCTACGCGCCGTCGAACCAGACGTTCGACGGCAAGTACCGATCGATCGGCGTCAAGGTGAATCGCCCCGGCGTGACGGCGCGGGCGCGGCGCGGCTACCTGGCCTCCGAGCCGGCGAAAATGCTGCTGCCGCCGCCGGCGGTGACGACGTCCGCTCGAGCCGCCGCCACCCCGGTGCCTCCGGTGCCTACGCTGCCAGCCACCGAATCACCGAAATCGGCGGCTGCCACTGTTACTCCGGAATCGACGGCTGCCACCGTTGCCCCCGAACCGGTCGCTGCCACCGTCAGCAAGGAATCGGGGACAGGCACGCCGACAACTATTCCCGGCGTGCGCACGAGAGTCGACGCCGGCCGCATGCTCCTCGACCTCGGCAAGAGCGACGACCCCAAGGGAGAAGACGAGGCGTCGAAGGGATGGGCGGCGTATCAGCGCGGTGACGTCGAGACGGCGTCCACCTACCTCGTGAAGGCGGCCGCGTCGGGCGACGCCCAGGCATGGGTCCACTACGCGCTCGGCCTCTCCCA
The DNA here is from genome assembly GCA_003223835.1 of Acidobacteriota bacterium. GTDB lineage: Bacteria > Acidobacteriota > Vicinamibacteria > Vicinamibacterales > 2-12-FULL-66-21 > Gp6-AA38. The sequence continues at coordinate 654 of QHWR01000320.1, forward strand.
GTTCGCCCTGCAGCACTATCCGGACGCCGCCGGCTCGTTCGAACGCGTCCGCGCGGCGGCGCCGGAATTCGAGCCGGTCTACTTCAACCTCGCGGACGTCTACCTCCTGCAGCACAGCGAAGCCAATTCGCTCCGCGTCCTGCGCGAAGCCCAGCGCCGCTGGCCGAAGGACGAAGAGGTGTACAACGCCGTCGGGGTGATCCAGGTCCGCCGCGGCGCGCTCGACGCCGCGATCGAAACCTTCCAGGAGGCGATCAGGATCTCGCCGAACGACGCGCTCGCCTACTTCAACCTCGCGAAGGTGTATCACTTGCGATCCGCGAAGGCGCAGCGGTACGACACGGCGACGCAGAAGTGGACGGGCGGGGACGGGGATCGAAAGAAGGCCGCCGAGTATTATCAGAAGTACATCGACCTCGGGGGCCCGTACGCGCAGGAAGCGAAGGACGCGCTCGCGGCACTCAACTGGAGATCGTGATAATGCTCAATGCCAAATGCCAAATGCATTCACGTCGATCGGCGGTGGGCGGTTTCGGCATTTTCGCTTTTGGCATTTGACATTTGGCATTTAGCATCGTCAGCGTAAGGCATTCACCGCGGCCATCCGTCCCTCAGTCGCCTGCGACATGAACGGGATGAACTGCTGCCGCAGGTTGTCGAGCTTCGCGACCTGCGAGGCATCCACGCCCGTGGCCGTCCGGCTGATGATGAAAATCCACGCCTGCCTGACGGAATGCGGCGCGCCGGCGGCGTTCGGATTCCGATCGCCTTCGGCCGCGATGACGTCGTTGACCAGCACGTCGCGCCGCGTGCCGGTCGTGGTCGCGCCCACGCGAGGCAGATCGGAGGTCGTCGCGCCGGTGCCTCCCTCGATGTAGAAGAACGCCGGCACGTCGCTCGGCGGAATGAGTCCCATCAAATATTGGTCCAGCCTGCTGAACCGCTGCGCCGCCTCGACGCTCCGGAACGATCCGCCCCCGAGATCCTGCCAGCTGTGGCCGTACATGAACGACGCGTTCGTGTCGTCGAAGAAGTTCCAGTGCGCGAGGTCGCTCGTCAGGAGCGCATTCGTGACCGTTCCGGTGTGATCCCTGACCTGCACGTAGGCCAGCCACTGGTGGCCGCACTCGTGCGCGATGATGGCCAGCGACGTGAACTCGCCGTTGATCTTCTGCGTCTGGTTCTCGTTGTACTTGGCCAGCGCGTCCATGATCATCACGGTCCGCAGCCGCGCCGCGCCGCTGCCGTAATCGCTCGTGAAGTTGTACTGCGGCAGGCCGATCCCGCGAATCGAATTCGAGACCGGCACGCTGTAGGCGAAGGCTCCCTCGCTGGGGGGAATGATCCGCTGGTCCGCGAACACGACGATTTGATCGTAGTTGTCCGGGTGCGCGGCGAAGAACCGCCGGCCGATCGCGATCGAGTCCACTTGCGCCGACCCCGAGAAGCGTTCCCCGACGGCGCCGTCGCCCGACACGGGCGCCTTCGAGAGATCCACCGGCGTGAACGTCGCGACCGATCCGCCAGGCGAGACGGCGACGATCGCGTCGGTGACGTTCGTCGTCGAGTCGAACCTGGCCTCGATGGAGCCGTCGCGCAGGAGCGTCACCTGCGCGGTCACGGTGCGGGTCGAGCCGAACGCGCGGACGCCGCACCACGTCACCGTGTATTGATCCGACGCCGCGTTGACGAAGATCTTTCCGCCCGTCGACGGGTCGAGATCCGAGAAGAAGGGAGAGACGCGCGGCGGACCGGTCAGGACGCGCTGGATAGAGCGATCGGTGCTCGCGTTGTCTCCTTCCTCGAACGTGATGTTGCCGTCCGAGTTGATGAAGGCGGCCGTGTGGGACGAGCCGTACAACGGAAACGAGAACGGCACGTCCACCGCGACGCTGTCGTCGTCGCCGAGCGTCACCTGACGGCCGAGCGTCGTGCGGAACGCGGCGTCGACTTTCGCGACGCTATATCCCGATCCGCTGGGGCTGAAGCGGATGCCCGTGCTCTGCAGGTCGAACGTGTTGGCCGACAGGATCATGTCCCCCTGGTCCTGCAGCACCGCGATGTTGCCCTGGTCGCCGTCGAGTGCCGCCGCGGGATGCGCCGGAGCCGGGGCCGTGGCGTCCGCGCGAGGCGTTCCGGCGGCGCGCAGCTGCGCTTCGCGATGGATCCATTGCGCCGCGAGCGCGCGGCCGCGCGGGTCGCCGTCGATGGGCGACTGCTTGCCGGTGGTCTGGGGCGGAAGGTGCTCGAGCCCGGTCAGCTCGGGGATGTCGCCCGCGGCGAGCGCCGTCGTGCACGGATTGGACGGTGGAGGAGGCGGAGGCGAGGACGAGCCGCCGCTGCTGCCGCCTCCACACGCGGCGAGCGCCAGAGACACAACGAGAACGGGAACCGACGCATACGAGCGGATCATCAACGGCCTCTCGACGGCAGGCGCTGGCGCGCTACTTCAACTGCTCGAGGATCTTCCTGGCTTCCGCGACCCCGGGGGCGTCAGGCTTCGCCAGCGAGATGAACTTCTGCAGGTCCGCTTTCGCCTCCGGGAAGCTGTTCATCGCCAGGTAGGCGCGCCCGCGGTAGTAGTAGCCCTCGGGCTCGTTCGGAAAGTGCTGCACGACTTGATCGAAGATCGCCTTGGCTTCGGCGGCTTTGCCCTGGTTGATGAGCGTAATCCCGGCGTTCAGGAACACGACCGGGTCCTTCACCTGCGCCATGTCGATCGTCGCGATGAGTTTCTGCGCCTCG
>QHWR01000021.1:0-37450 GCA_003223835.1 Acidobacteriota bacterium
CCCGCGACCTGGCGCACCAGTTCGGCGGCATCCGCGCCGTGCGGATCGATGCCGCAGCGATGGAACCCGACGTCCACCTTGATCAGCACGTCCACGACGGGTCGCGCGCCGTGCAGCGCGGCGGCCCACGCCTTCGCGACACCGAGATCGTCGACGATGAACGAGAGTCGGATTCGCCCCGCGAGCGCGATCACGCGCGACGCATTGACGGGATTCAGCGGATACGGAAGGCGGATGTCGTCGATGCCGGCTTCGGCGAAGACCTCCGCTTCGCCGAGCTTCGCGCAGCAGATCCCGACGGCTCCGCGGGCGAGTTGTTTCCGCGCAATCGCCGGGGATTTGTGGGTCTTCGCGTGCGGCCGGAGCCGCACCCCGCGCGCGTCACACGCAGCCTGCATCCGGTCGATGTTGCGGTCGAGACGGGACTGCTCGATCAGGACGGCAGGGGTGGGAAGATCACACAGGCGCATCTGGGGATTATGCGCGAAGCCAGAAGGTAGAAGGTAGAAGGCAGAAGGTAGAAGGCAGAAGGTAGAAGGCAGAAGGTAGAAGGCAGAAGGTAGAAGGCAGAGGGACCGCCTGCTTGGTCTCGAATCCAGGAAACACGGCGCGCATGTCGGCGACGCCGAGGTGCGTGCGCACGACTTCGGCGAACACGCTGCGGAAGTCGGTGGTGACGGCGAGGTCCCGCCCTTCGTACCGCTGCTCCGGCGCAAGGCCGGGCCAGCGTCCGTAGACGCGCCCGCCGCGGACGTCGCCGCCGATCACCAGCATCGCGTTTCCGTGTCCATGATCGGTGCCGCGGTTGCCGTTCTCGGCCACCGCCCGGCCGAACTCGCTCATCGTCAGAATGACGACGTCGCTCAGGCGATCGCCGAGGTCACGGTGCAGCGCGGCGATTCCGCGGCCGAAGTCGTCGAGCCGCGCGCCGAGCTGCCCCGCGCTCGCGCCCTGATTCACGTGCGTGTCCCAGCCGCCCGCTTCGGCGAACGCGATCTCGAGGCCGACGTCCGCCTTGATGAGCTGCGCGATCTGGCGCAGCGCTTCGCCGTACGCCGAGCGGGGATACTCCGCGCCGTTCTCGGGCTGGTATTTCCGGGGGTCCGCCGACTTGAGCATCCTGACGGCGTCGAATGCCTCGCTGCCGGTCCGGTTCAGCACGCGATCGGCGGCGGCGGCGTACTCCGCTTCGAATGACGCCTGCACCATCTCGCTCGCCTGTCCTGCGCGGATCCCGAATTGATCGAGCTGATTGATCGCGAGGGCGGGCGCCGTCCCCTGGAGCGATCGCGGAAGCTGCGGCGCGAGCGCGACGGCCCTGAACGGCGTCGCGTTCGCATGCTCCTGCGCGTGCATGATCCGGTTGAGCCAGCCGTCCTGCGTGCTCTTCACGCCGGGGGTCGCCGTTTCCATGTAATCCTGCGCGTCGAAGTGCGAGCGCGTGCCGTCGGGCGATCCGCACGCGTGGACGATCGCGAGCTGGCGCGCGCGCCACAATGGCTCGAGCGCGCCCAGCCGGGGGTGCAGGCCGAAGAATCCATCCAGATCGATCGCGCCGTCGGCCGAACCGGGCTGCGGGATCGCGATGCTCGGCCGAGCGGCGTAGTACCCGCGCTCGCCGAACGGCACGATCATGTTCAGGCCGTCAACCGCGCCGCGCTGGAAGATCGCGATCAGCACTTTGCGGCGCGTCGACCCCGCCGCTTCCACGGTGCGCGCGATGAACGCCGGAGCGAAGCCGAGGCTGACGAGCGCCAGGCCGCCATTTTTCAGGAACACGCGTCGCGAAATCATGTCGTCACCGCCGCTGAAATTCGGGTGAGCCGAGCACGAGCGCCGCGGCCTGCCGCGGATCCAGCGCCTTCGCCAGCGTGGACTGCGTCGCGCTCGAGATATCGTTCGCCAGGACAGCGTCCACGAGATATGTCCGGACGCTCTCCGCGGTCGCCGCCGGCACGGCCGCGTTCGCGGCCGCCTCGACGCCCCGCATCTTGCCGCTGGCCAGCGCGAGCGCGAAGTTCATCCGGTTCAGGAGCGCGCCGGTGTTCACCCACGCGTCCGCGGTGTCCTTGTAGCCCGTGGGCGGCTGACACATGTACAGCGGCTCGCCGAGCTGACGCGCCGTCTGGACGAGCGGCAGCGCGTTCTGCACGTCGGCGCCTGTCGCGCGCACGGCCGACACGATGAACTCGAACGGCGATTTCACCTTCGCGCGGTACGCGTCGGCGGCATAGAACTCGGGGGACGTGAAGATCGTCTTCAGCACCTCGCGGATGTTCCCGTCGGTCTGCTGAAACCGCGCCGCCGCACGGCTCACGAGCGACGGCGGCGGAGTGTCGGACACGAACCGCCGCACGAGCTTGGTCGAGATGAACCGCGCGGTGGCCCGGTGTTTCGCGAGAATGTCGAGCACTTGCTCGCCGTCGTCGCGCCCGCCGCCGGCCTTGATCTTGTGTCCGAGCACGACCTTCGGTCCGGCATCGTGCATCCTCGGCTCGAACCGGAATCCGCCGCCCTGCCGCGGATTCGCGATCGTCCAGCCCGTGAAACACCTCGCGACGTCGACGACGTCGTGTTGCGTGTAGCCGCCGTCGACGCCGAGCGTGTGCAGCTCCATCAACTCGCGGCCGTAGTTCTCGTTGAGTCCGCGCTTCGGGCGCTGCGCGTTCGCGGCCGGCTGGCCGGCGCGCGGCTGAGGCGGAAAGAGTCCGGGCCGCCGCATGCGGGGCCGGCCGAACGGCGACCCGAACCCGCCGCGGGGCTGCAGGCCCTCGCGTGCGAGGCGCGCCTCCATGTCGGGATCGACGCTCTGCCAGTTGTCCAGATAGAAGAGCATCGCCGGGCTGGTGGCGGTCGCGTCGAGCAGATCGTGGAAGCGCCCCAGCGCACGAGGACGGATGACGTCGCGCTCGTATTCGGTGAGGTAGACCTGCGTCGGTCCCTTGCCGGCGAACACGTTGAAGTGGTTGAACCAGAAGTCGGTCATCACCTCTTCGAGCTGACGATCGCTGTACGCCGCGCGGAGGATCTTCTGTTCGGAGAGTTCGGCGAGGACCGCGCGCTCCTTCCGCTGCAGCTCCATCTGCTCCGGCGTCCGCATCCGCTTCGCGTCGTCGCCGCTCGCGGCGGCCGCGTCCTTTTGACCATCGGCGGCTGCCTGCCGCTGCGCTCGCTGACGCGCTTCCATCGCCGGCACGAAATAGTCCCGCGCGAGCTCGCCGGAACTCTTGCCGAGGGTCTCGAATTGCGCGAGGCGCGACGCGATCGTGGTCTCGGGAATGCGATCGGGATGAAGTTGCTGCTCGATGTAGGCGTCGAGGCCGATGCGCCGCACGCGCTCGACGTCGCCGGGACGAGCGCCGAAGCCGAGGCGGTTCAGGACGTGGAGGATCGTCCTGTCGTCAGGGTTTTTCGGAACGCCGGCCGGGACTTTGTCGGCGCGCGCGCGTTCGCCGCCGGCCAGCGCGGCAACGGCGAGGGCGGCGGCGGCAACCAACCGGAAACGCCGCGAAATCAACGAGTTCATGGGGGCTGACCTCTGGTCCTTGAACCTTAGACCAGAGGTCGGGGGCGGGAGTTTAAGAGCCTTCCGCCTGACCGCCTCCGCCAAGGCTACGGCGGGTCCGCCGTAGCGCTTCGCGCGAAGGCGGAAGGCGGAAGCCGCGAGTTTCCTCAATACTTATGTGGCTGCCGGCTTCAGCCGGAGGATCAGGGCCCCACCAGTTTCCTCAATACTTATGTGGCTTCCGGCTTCAGCCGGAAGATCAGGGCGCCGCCCGCTTGACGATGCGGAAGGGACGGATGACCTGGCCGATCCGGCGTCCGCCGGCGCTCAGCGCCGCCCGCGCAACGTACTCGCCCGGCGGCAGCAGCGCGATCGGGACCGCGCCGCCCGCCACTCGACTGCGTCCCGTGCGGTCGGGGTCCTGCACGGTCGCCGCCGCGCTGTCGAGCACCATCGACGACTCGGTGCGCGCCACCTCGAAGACGACCGACAGACCGCGAAGCGCTTCGGGCGCGTCCGAGAAAAACTCGATGTACGCGTGCAGCATGTCGCCGCCGAAGTCGGCCGTCACGGCCGGCGTCAGCCCGCCGCCCGCGGCCGCCGTCGTGTTGTCCGAGATCAACAGGTCGGTCGCGTGCACCTGGCCGAACGCGCGCAGCGCCGCGCGGAAGTGGCGTTCGACGCTTCCGCGACGCCCGTTCTGATCGACGACGGCGAGTTTGAGCGTGTACGGCCCGGGATCGACGAGCGCCGCGTTGTAGTACGCCTGCGTCTTGGTGTCGCGGCGAATCGGCGTCGACAAGGATTTCTCGAGCTGGCTCATGACGCCCTTGCCGTTCTCGTCGATCATCGCGTATCCGAGCGCGAGCCTGTCGCTCTGATCGGTCGAGCGATCGACGTCGGCCGCGACCAGAACGCGCAGCTTCGTCGACCCCGGATCCTGAAACGAATACGTCGTGACGCGCACCGGGATCTCCGTGGCGAGCACGGGGTTGCGGAGCGTCTCGACGATGAGATCCTCGATGTTCGTTGAGGCGGAGAGGCCCGCGGTGAACTCGCGGCGCGCGCGCAGCGTGACGCCGTGGCGGCGAACCTCCACCCGAATCTTGTGCGGGCGGCCGTCGCGTTCTCCCGGCCCCGGCTCGAAGCTCAGAAGGTAGTAGCCCGACAGCTCGAGCGCCAACCGCTGGAACGCGAAGTCCGCGTTCGACATGACGCGGAACACATCGCCGCGGCCGAACGTCGCGAGCGCCTCGAGTCCCTCGCGCTGGAAGACGCGATCCGCCGATCGGTTCGACGGCAGCCGGTTTCGCACCGATTCGAATTCGGACGGGTCCAGGTGGACGGCGTAGAGCGTGACGTGCGCGGCCGCCGCCAGCGGCGCGAACCAGGAGAGGCGCGCCGCATCCCGGTCGATGACGAGCCCCTGCGAGATGAAGACGATCGTCTTCGGCGTGTCCGAGGACGCCAGACGCCGCAGGATCGATTGCAGCGCGATGACAGCCGTCCGCGTGCGCTCCCGCGCTTCGTTGACGACGAACGCGGCTTCCTCGCGCACGTCGCGCCGGCAGACCATCAGTTCCGACTGGCCGACGTTCCCGCACTCGCGGCCCGCGATCTCCTCGAAGTTGTTGCCCCGGTCGTGATCGATGGCCAGCGCGTCGGCGACGCCGATCGGATGCGGCACGTTGTTCACCGGCGCCGATCCGTCGATCGTTCTGAGCATCGTCTGGACGAGCGCATGGTTCAGCGTGAAGTCCGACTGCGGTCCTGTCGGAATCGACGCGAGCGCAACGCGGTCGGCGGGGTTGAGCGAGCCGACGAAACGCGCGGCGGCCTCGAACGCCGACTTCGCGATCCCCGGCTCGATGCTGTTCCGATCCACGATGAACATGACCAGCCGGCCGCCGGCTTCGTGCGCGTTGGAGCTGTAAAACGCGGGCTGCGGTTCGCGCGCTTCGAGCTGCGGCTGCACCGGGATGAACTGCGCCGAGAGGACCCTTCGTGGCTGCCCGTCAACGGTGAGGATGAAATCGTCGACGGTCAAATCGGACACCGGCCGCCCGTTATCGTCCACGACGTTGACGTCAACGGCGACGCGCGCGACCGACGCACGAAACGTCGCGGGTCCCTGCGGCTCCTGCAGGAACGCCGCCACGGCGCCAAGGACAAAGACCATCGCGAAGCGCAGCGGCATCTACTTCTTGTCCATGTAGCGCCGCCACTCGGCGACGATGGCCGCTTGCGGACCATGCGCGGCCTTGTAAGCCTCCGCGTAGCGCGCGAATCGCGCGCGATCTTCGCCCGGCGCCCCGATCGGATGTCCGCCGGCCCGCGCCTCGTACAGCGCACGGAGCGCGACGAACAGCCGCTCGACGTCGTCTGGATGGCGCGCGAGGTACGGATCGAGGATCGCCAGCGCGTCGCCGGCCTTTCCGCTCATCACCAGCGCGGTGCCCAGCCGGATCTGCACGTCCTCGTTCTCGGGCCACAGCGACCGCGCCTCGCGCAGCACGTCCACGGCCTGATCGGCATCGCGGAGGCGGAGCAAGGCGTCGCCGAGCAGCGTGTAGATGAACGGCGCCTCCGATTCGGTGATGAGCGACGTCTGCCACGCGCCCGCCGCCTCGCGATCGCGCCCGCCGGCCGCGTAGCACGCGCCGAGATAGAAGGCGGCCGGCAGGAACTCGGAATCGAGTTTCAGCGCGGTGCGGAATTTCGCCGCCGCCGGTTCGAGCTCCCCTTTTTCGAGGAGCGCGCGCCCGCCGAGGAAGACGGCCGCGAGCTGGTCGTCCGAGGTCCCCTTCGGCGCCTCCATCGCGTCGGTGAATCGTCCGGCGCGCGCGTGGTCGAGCGCGGGCGTGACCGCGGCGGTGTTGGACGCGGCGGTCGCGCTCAGCCGGTTTAGGAAGAAACCCACGACCGGCGGCGCGAGCACGGCGTGTCGATCGAACGCGTCGATGCGCGACGCGAAGGCGATGGGGACGCCGGACCGGAACGCCGGGCGTTCGCCCGATGCGCTCGCTGCCGTGCGGACGATCCGGAAGGGTCGCGTCACCTGACCGACTTTGTGGCCGCCCACGGCGATGCTGGCACGGGCGACGTATTCGCCGGGGGGCAGCAGCGCGATGGCCACGCCCGTTTCGGCGGCGCGCCGGCGATCCCCTCCATCCGGGATGTCCTGAAACCGCGCGACCGCGCTGTCGAGCGGTTCACCGGCCTCGTTCGCCGCGACCTCGATCCGAACCGTCGCCTGACGCAGCAGCTCCGGCACCTCGGAGTACAGCTCGATGTAGCCGTGCAGCATGTCGCCGGCGAAGTTCGCGGTGATGGTCGGGACGAGCCCCGACGCGCCGACCGGGCCGGAGTTGTCGGCAATCAGCAGATCCGTCGCGTGGATCTGACCCAGCATGTTCAACTGCGCCTTGAAGCTGCGTTCCACGCTGGCGCGGCGTCCGGTGCCGTCCACCGCGGCCACTTTCAACGTGTACACGCCCGGTTCCAGCAACGCGGCGCCGAGATAGGCCTGCGTCTGCGTCCGGCGATCGATTGGCGTCTTCAGGCTCCTCTCCACCTCGCTCGCGGCCATCTTGCCTTTTCCGTCGACGAGCACGTATCCGAGCGTGATGTTCGCGTCGGGGTTGAGCGATCGATCGATCTCCGCCGCGAGCAGGACCTTGAGCCTGGACGATCCCGGCTCCTGCAGCGCGTAGGTGGTGACGCGCATCGGCAGGTCCGCCGCAAGCAGCGGCGAGCGCAGCGTCTCGACGACCATGTCTTCGTTCGACCGGTGCGCGACGGCGCCCGCGTTGAATTCGCGCCGCGCGCGCACCTCGACGCTCTTGCGGTTCACGTCGACGCGGATCTTGTGCGTCTTGCCGTCGTGGTCCCCCGCCTGCGCCTCGAAGCTGAGCAGGTAATAGCCGGACAGCTCGAGCCCGAGCCGTCTGAAAGCGGCGTCGGCTCCCGCCACGACGTGCAGGAGGTCTCCCCGCGTCGCCCCGGCAAGCGTTTCGAGACCTTCCATCATCGTTTGACGGTCCGCGCCGCGCGTGGTGGAGGGCCTCGGCTCCGCGATGTCGACCGACACCTGATCGAGCTGCATGACATACATCGTCACGTGGGCCCTCGACGCCGCGCCGCCTATCCACGACAGCTCGGAGATATCGCGATCGATGACGAGGCCCTCCGAGATGTAGATCATGGTCTTCGGCGCCTCGTTCGACGCCAGCCGATCGAGGACGTGCTGCAGCCCGATGATCGAGTTGCGCGCCCGCTGCTTGACGTCCATCGTGAGCGAGTGCGCCTCGTCGAGCAGCTCCTGACGGCAAATCTGGCGCTCGCCTGGGGACGCCGCGCCGGCGCACTCGCGGTCGAGCACCTGACTGAGCGTCGTCGGATCGTCGCGATCGATCGCGAGCGCTTCGGCGAGGCTCACGCGCCTGCCGCCGCCGTCCGACTGCGCCTGGCCGACGACGCGCTGGAGCAGCATCTGTACGAGCGCGTGGTTGGCGGTGAAATCGATCTGCGGTCCCGCGCCCGGTATCGTCGCGATGGCGACGCGGTCGGCGCTGTTGAGCGTGCCGATGAATCGGCGCGCCGCGTCGAACGCGATCTTCCCGCGTCCGGGTCCGATGTTGCCGGCGTCGATCGCGATCATGATCAGCCGTCCGCCGACCGCCGTCGTATTCGTGCTGTAGTCCTCGGGCGGAGGCGGCGGCGCTTCGGTGGCGCGCGCAAACGAGATGAATTCGGCTGAGGCGAGCGTGCGCGGGCGTCCGTCCACCAGGACTGTGAAGTCCTCGCGCTTCAGATCCTGAATCGGCCGGCCGTCCTTGTCGACGACGCTGACGTCGACCGGAACGAGGTCGACCGAGGCTCGGAACGTCGGGCGTTGGGGCGGATCCTGAGCCAGCAGGACCGTTGCGATCGCAGCCGCGGCAGCGCCGAGCGTCGGGTTCATCGGAGTCCTGAGTCTACTTCGAGTTCCCGTGGTCGATCCGGTATCCCTGCCGGGTGCGCACCGAGTACTTTCCGCCCCCCGCCTCGACGCGGATCCGGTGCCACGCGCCGTCGCTCGCCCCCGACGGCGGGGCATAGCTGAGAAGGTACTGGTGCCGCAAATCCTCGAGAATCTCGTGGAACGCGGCGTCGAGCTTCGCCGCGTTCTCCGAGAAAAACGCGCGGCCGCCGCTGACCGTCGTGAGGCGGCGCATCAACTGCTGCAGCGATGCCGCCTGCAGCGCTCGGCCCTGGCCGATCATGTAAATCGTCGCGTCCGATCCTTCCGCGCGGCGAATCACGCCGTCGAGGGAAGCGTGGCTGGACTGGTCGTCGCCGTCGCTGAAGACGATCACCGCATGGCGTCCTGCCTGCCGGCCCAGCAGGTCCATCGCTTTGAGCAGAACGTCGTAGAGCGCCGTCCCGCCCCACGGCGCCAATCGATCGACGGCCTTCACGCGCGCCGCCGGATCCGTCGAGCGCCGCGCGAGAGTGAAGATGTTGTCGTTGAACCCGAGTAGGGTCACCTGGTCCGCCGCGTCGAGGTCGCCGAGGAACTGCTTGGCGGCCGACCGCACGAACGGCAGCGCCTGCGTCATGCTGGAGCTGACGTCTACTGCTGCGACGAGCTCCAGCGGGATGTTCTCGGCAGCGAAGTGCGTGAGCTTCTGCGGCCGATCGTCGTCGACGATCTTGAAGTCCTCCTGACGGAGCCCGCCGATGAACCGCCCCTCGTTGTCGGTGACGACGGCCGTGATCTGCACGACGTCGACGTCGACCGTCTCGGCGTAATCGACCGTGGCGGTGCGCACGTTGTCGATCAACCGGTCGCCGGAGCGCAGCAACGCGACGGCGCGAATCTGGTGCTCGGTGATGCCCGGCCCCGTGTCCCAGTCGCACGAGAACGGCGGCTGGAATACCGTGCACACCAGGCGTCCGTCCGCAAACCAACGCACCTGATCGACGTCTCGGATCGCCCGCACGGGATCGGTGACGAGCGTCAGCCGCACAGATCCCATGAGATACGTCCCTTCGGTCGGCGACGTGATGCGCAGCGACGGGCCCTGGGCGGCGGCCGCCGCCACCGCGAGGGAGGCCGCGGCCATCGCCACGAGTCGGCGTCCGCTCCTCACGCGTGTCATCGTCCCGATCCGGTGGACGCCGCCGTCACGGGCACGAGCGGCCCCGTCGCCGTCAGCGCGGAGACGTAATCTTCGATCCGATCGACCGGCAGCGCGCTGGCGCCCAGCGACAGCGTGAGCAGGTCGTCGAAATAATACGGCTGCGAGCCGTCGAGGACGTCCTGCAGCGCGATCGCGGCCGCATCGCGCACGAGCGCGGCCGGGAGCTTCCGTGCGGCGAAGACTTCCGCCAGCCGCAGCATGACGTCGTCGAACTGCCGTCCGAGCTGACCCGACGAAGACCGCCCGATGACGTCGTCGAGCGCGATCGGGTCCGGCGGCTCCAGGCACAGGCAGCCGTCAGACGGCTCAGCCACCGTTCCCCACGCGGACGGAACGTCCACGCCGCCGAGGCGCAACAGCTCGAGCAGGGTGAAGGGGCCGGCGGGGTCCGCGGTCCCGCGCGCGAGCCGCCACTCGATCGCCCGCGTGCGCCACTGCCCGATGCGGGATTCGCGCGCGACGTCGGCGATCGTCCCGGGTGACTGCGCGAGCGCCGCGACGCGGGCGCGGCCGCGCGCGAGGGCGGCGGCGATGCGATCGCGATCGCTGTCGGTCAGGTGATAGGGATTGAGGAGCGCCGCCGTGTGCGCGATGGTGCGGCGATCGTTCTCGCTCAGCCTCGGCTCCGGCGGGACGTTGTTCGCGTCCATTCGGCGCAGGGCGAGCGGCGCGAGCGGGCCCTCCAGCGCGAGCAGCGATCCGGTCAGACGCCAGCCGTCGGCTCCAAACATTTCCGTCGCGACACGCCAGCCGCGACGCTGGTCGCCGAGATATCGCGGCGCGTCGAACTCGTGACGCGCCCACACCCGCCCGCCGGAGAGCGCGCTGCCGTCCGGATCGCCGAGCTGGATGGCATACACGATCGCCGCGAGCGTGTCGGCGAGCATCCGCCCGCCGGCACGCGCGTTCACGCGACCGGCGGCCGCGTCGAGCGACGCGGCGCCCTGTCGCGCGCGGATCCGCTGCAGACGCTTGAATTCCGCGGCGGCCGGATCGACGCGGTACCGGCGCCGTTCCCATTCGACGACCGGCGCGTGCGCGTCGGCGACGCCCGAAAGCGCTCGCAGCACCTTGATTTCGAGCGAGCCGCCCGCGCTCGCGCGGTCATTCGCCGCCGCCAGGAACTCGGTCGCGATCCATTTCGCGACATCCGCGCCGTACGTCGCCGGACGAGGCTCCAACGCGAACAGCGCGGCGGCGGCGCGGCGGCCGGCATCGGGCGTCAGCGTTTCCGCCCAGCGCGCCCGATCGATCAAGGCGACGGCGCCCTGGAACAACGTGAACGCCATGCGGCGATCGTCGCCGCGCAGGCGTTCGATGCTCGCGGTCCGTCGGGCGGCCTGCTCGTACACTTCCAGGTCGCCCACACCTGAGCGCTCCAGCGTCAGAATCAGCGCCGGATAATGCATGACGGCGCGCACGACCTCGACGAGACGCGCCTGCTCCGATCCGGCGGCGTTGCCGGCGTACGCCCGCTGGGCGAAGAGAAACGCCGTCAGACGCGTGCGCGCGACCGGCGGCGCGGCGTCGAGGATGCAGGCGGCGAGCCACGCCGCGTCGACGTCGCTCCCGGCGGGGTCGCCATAGCGATTGCGCACGTCGCAGATCTGCTCCCACAACGCGCGGCCCGCGGGCGGCGCGACGCCGCCGCGGTCATCCAGCCGCACCGCGCGCAACAGCAGCGCGACGTCGACCGGAGGTCTGAACAGCGGCCGATCCTCGACCACCCAATCCGGAGATGCGGCGATGACGGCCTGCAGCAGCGCGCGCGCGCGAATGCCGCCGCCCGCGATCAGCGCGAACCGCTGATGCGGCGCGTCGAGCTGCGCGACGGCGTCATACAGCAACGCGAGACGGCCCGCATGCGACTCGAACAACCGCGCAATGAATGCGGCGGGATCGCCGGGCTGCGCGGCGGCGAGATCCCCCCAGATCGCGTCCGCGCCGGGCGAACCCGGCGTCACGACCGTCCCGTCGCGGATTCGAAGGCTGCGGCCGAACGCCGCGGTCAAGCCGGGGTGACGCTTGAACGTGTCGAGCACTTCCTCGTGCGACGCGATCCACGCCAACGTGGGATCGTCCATCGCGTAGAGGCCGTAGTACAGAAGCGCCGTGTCGCGATGGGTGAAGATGCGCAGCGCCAGCCGCTCGTCGGCGACGCCGGGGTCGCGCAGCAATCGCGTTCGCCAGATCGCGGGCGTCAGCGGAAGCGGCACCTCGTCGCCGTCGGTCCGCTGCGCGCCGAGCGCTTCCTGAAGCGCGAAGTACGCGGGATCGCTCGGCGTCCGCGGTCCCTGTCCCGCTGAATAGAGCAGCCGGACGATGTCGATGGGAAGGAGGGCGGGGTCGGCGCGCGGCAGACCCAGCGCGGACGCGACGGCGGCCGCCCGCGCCGGCAACGGCATCGCGCCGCGCGCGGAGGGCTGCTGCGCGGCGGCCGTGCCGAGCGCGATCAGGACGCCGGCCGCGAGCGCAAGAGCCTCCCGGGGCATGGGATTACCGGATGCGGACCCGGCTCTGCTCGCGCATGAACTGCTGCACGTAGTACGGACCCCCCGTGCCGCGGCCCGACGAGCCGCTCGCTTTCCAGCCGCCGAACGGATTGATGCCGGGCCACGCGCCGGTCGTTGCGCCGGACCGGCGGTTCGCGTAGAGCACGCCGGCCTGCACCTGATCGAAGAACTTCTCGATCTCCTTGTCGTCCTCCGAGAAGATCCCGGCCGTCAGGCCGTATTCCGTGCGGTTCGCCAGCTCGATCGCCTCGTCGAGCGTCATCACGTCGGCGACGACGGTGATCGGCACGAACAGTTCTTCGGAGAAGAGCGGGTGTTCCTTCGGCAGGCCGTCGATGACCGTCGGCGCCACGAAGTAGCCGTGGTCGAACTCGGGACCCGTCAACCGCTGGCCGCCGATCAGGATCTTGCCGCCGTCTTTCTTCGCCTGCGCGATCGCGCGTTCGTATGTCTTCACCGCGCCCTCGTTGATCACGGGGCCGAGCCACACGTCGCGCTCGAGCGGGTTGCCGACCTCGATCTTCTTCGTCTTCTCGACGAGCAGCTGGACGAACCGATCGCGGATCTCCCGCGAGACGTACACGCGCGAGCAGGCGGAGCACTTCTGTCCCTGCGCGCCGAACGCGGAGCGCATGACGCCGTCGCTCGCCTTCTCGAGATCCGCGGACCGCATCACGATCGCGGGGTTCTTCCCCCCCATCTCGGTGATGACAGGCCGCGGCGCCCTGCGCGTCGCGTTGTCGCGAATCAGCTTCATCCCGACGTCGTACGAGCCGGTGAACACGATGCCGTCGATGCCGTCGTTGTCGATCAGTTCCTGACCGACCGTGCCGCCGCCGCCCGTGACGAAGTTGAAGACGCCCTTCGGGATGCCGGCCTCGTTCATGATTTCGGCGAGCCGAAGCCCCATGTAGGCCGTGTCGGACGCAGGCTTGAACACGACCGTGTTGCCGGCGACGAGCGCGCCCCCCGACGGGCCCGCGGCGAGCGCCATCGGGAAGTTGAACGGCGAGATCACCGCCCAGACGCCGTACGGACGGAGCACGCTGCGGTTGTCCTCGCCGGGACCGAGGGTGTTCATCGGTTTGACGAAGCCCTGGTTGTGCTCGACCTGATCGCCGTAGTACGACATCAGGTCCGCGGACTCCTCGACGTCGCCGACACACTCGAGACGGTTCTTGCCGGCCTCGAAGCCCATGACCACGGACAGTTCCCACCGGTGATCGCGGATGGTATCGGCCGCCTTGCGCACGAGGCGCACGCGTTCCTGCCACGGCAGCGCGGCCCACGCCGGAAACGCCGCGCGCGCCGCGGCGACCGCCTGCCGCACGTGGTCCTTCGTCCCGCTCTGAAGCTTCGCGATGAGGATGCGCGTGTCGATCGGGCTCCGGTCTTCGAATTCCTTGTCCGACTTCACCGGCTGTCCGTTGACGTACATCGGCCAGCTCTTGCCGAAGGTCCCCCGGACGCGCGGGATCTCCTCGTCGATCGCACGGTGCAGATCGTCCATCTGGTCCGCGCTCATCGTCGAATAGGTGATTTTGATGTCTTTGCGTGCCGTCGTTTCCATCAGCGTCCTCGCGATTTGGAAACCCCTATTGTAATAGACACTTCCGCCTGAAGGCGGAAGCCACAAGACGGATCCTCCCTGGAAATCTCGTGGCTTCCGCCTTCAGGCGGACGATCGCTTCTTCTTCAACGACCGCGTAATCTCGCGCGCGGCATTCCGGCCCGACATGCCGGTCAGGCCCGTCCCGGGGTGCGTTCCGGAGCCGCACAGATACAGGCCGTCGATCGGCGTGCGGTACTGCGCCCATCCGAGCGTGGGCCGCATCGTGAAAAGCTGGTCGAGCGCCGGCTCGCCGTGAAGGATGTGACCGCCGGTCAGGCCGTACGTCCGCTCGAGGTCGAGCGGCGTGATGACCTGCCGGTGTTCGACGAGCGTCGTGATTCCAGGCGCGTACTCCTCGAGCGTCCGCAGGACGATGTCGCCGAGCGCGTCGCGTTCGGCGTCCCAGGTCTTGCCGCGCAACGCGTACGGCGCGTATTGCATGTAGACCGACATGACGTGACGTCCGGACGGCGCCAGCGACGGATCCGCCAGCGTCGGGATCGTGACGTCGAGATACGGCGACGTCGACATGCCGCCGTACTTCGACGCGTCGAACGCGCGTTCGAGATAATCGATTCCCGGACCAATGTGAATGCGGCCGCGGATCTGCGCGGCCGCGCCGCCGTCGAGGCCGCGGAACGACGGGAGCGCGCCCAGCGCCAGATTCACCTTCGCCGCCGTTCCCGACGATCGATAGTTGCGGATGCGCGCGATGAACCCCGGTTCCAGGTCGACCGGATCCATGAGCTTCAGGAACGTGCGCTTCGGATCCGCGCCCGAGACGACGGCGCGCGCGGCGAGCTCCGAGCCATCGGCAAGCGCGACGCCGGTAACCGCGCCGTCGCGCACCAGGATCCGGGCGACGTCGGCACCCGTCCGGATCTCCGCGCCGGCTTCACGCGCGGCGTCGGCGAGCGCGCGCGTGACGGCGCCCGGTCCACCGGCGGCGGTCACGCTGCTCCCCCCGGGCGACGGATCCGCCGTCGCGTTGAGGAGCAGGACCGTGCCCGTCCCCGCCGACCACGGCCCCATCGTCGTGCCGAAGATGCCGCGCGCGGCGATGGCCGCCTGCAGCACATCGGTCTCGAACCATTCGCCGACGAGGTCGGCGACCGCCATCGGACCCCATCGAAGCAGCCGATACGCGTTCCGCTTGCCGAGCGAGCGGAAGCGCCGCCCGGTTTTGAGCAGCTCCCACATTTCACCGGTCGACGGCCGGTCGATCGACGGCGGCGTCATCTCGACGAGGTTGGCGAGGAACGCGCCGAGCGTGCGCAGGACGGCGCAGAACTCCGAATACTTCGCCGCATCCGCGGCCGAAAACGCGCGGATCGCTTCCGCCGTCTTCCCGTCGTCGCGTCTGAAGATCAGCGCGCGACCGTCGAGCGTCAGCGCGACGAGACGCGGGTCCGGCTGAACGAACGTCACGCCGCGCCGCTCGAGCTGCATGTCGCGGAGGACCGCGGCCGCCAGCGGGCCGAACGCATGCGCGAGCGTCGGGCCCCGATAGCCCGGCGCCAGCGCTTCCGTGATCGCCGCGCCCCCAACCGTCCCCTGCCGCTCGAGCACGATCGGTGTGTGCCCCGCCTTCGCAAGGTAGAACGCCGCGATCAGGGCGTTGTGACCCGCGCCGATGATTATTGGCTGCATGTTGAGAAGACAGGAGTCAGGAGACAGGAGACAGGAGTCTCCTGTCTCCTGTTCTGGTGCGACTCTCCTTCAGGACACGGAGCGCCGCGTTCCTGCCCGGCGCGCCCATGATGCCGCCGCCCGGGTGCGTCGCGGAGCCGCACATATAGAGGTTGCGGATGGGCGTCTTGTACTGCGACCAGCCGGGCGCGGGACGCAGGAAGAAGAGCTGCTCGAGCGTCAGCTCGCCCTGAAAGATGTTGCCTTCCGTCAGTCCCCACTCGCGCTCGAGATCGAGGGGGGTGACGACCTGACGGTGCAGGATGATGTTCCGCAGGTTGGGCGCATATTCCGAGAGGGTGTTGACGACCGTGTCGCCGAACGCCTCGCGCTGCTCGTCCCACGTGCCGTCTTTCAGGTGGTACGGCGCGTACTGGATGAAGCAAGACATCACGTGTTTTCCCGGCGGCGCCACCGACGGATCGGTGAGGCTCGGAATCACGATATCGATGTAGGGATGCCGCGAAAACCGCCCGTACTTCGCGTCGTCGTACGCGCGCTCCATGTAGTCGATGCTCGGCGAAATCGAGATGGCGCCGCGCAGGTGCGTACCCGGTCCGCGCAGACACGTGAAATCCGGCAGCGCGTCGAGCGCCATGTTCACCTTGCCCGACGATCCGCGGAACTTGTAGCGGCGCACGTCGCCGGCAAAATCGTCCGGCAGGTGTTCCGCGCCGACCATCTGGATGAATGTTCGCCGTGGGTCCACGCTCGACGAGACGACGTCGGCGGTGAAGTAGTCGCCGTTCTCGAGGACGACGCCGGCGGCGGCGCCATCCTTCACGAGGATTTTCGAGACCGCCGTCTGCGTTCTGATCTCCACGCCCGCCTCGCGCGCGGCGCCCGCGATCGCCTCGGAGATGGCGCCCGTCCCGCCGCGCGAGAGCCCCCACGAACGGAACGCGCCGTCGATCTCGCCCATGTAATGGTGCAGCAGCACGTACGCGGTGCCCGGGGACCGCACGCCGAGAAACGTGCCGATGATTCCGGACGCCGACATCGTCGCCTTGAGGACGTCGGTCTCGAACCACTGATCGAGAAAGTCCACCGCGCTCATCGTCATGAGCTGGACCTGGTTGTACTTGTCCTCGCCGGAGAGCGACTGGAAACGCCGGCCGAGGAACAAGAGGTCCATGAGGCCGCGCGGATCGAGCGAGGTCGGATCGGGCGGCGTCATGTTCAGGATCGGTTTGACGAACCGTCCCATCTCGACCATCGCCTTGCCGTACTCCTCGTAGGCCTCCGCGTCAACCTTCGAGTGCCGCGCGATCTCGCGCCGCGTTTTCGCGTGGTCGTTCACGCGCCAGAGATAATTGCCGTCCGGCATCGGCGTGAACGTGCCGTCGAGCGGCAGAATCTCCAGCCCGTGGCGCGGCAGATCGAGCTCGCGGATAATCTCCGGCCGCAAGAGCGAGACGACGTAGGAGCAGACGGAGTACTTGAAGCCGGGGTGGATCTCCTCCGTCACCGCCGCGCCGCCGAGCACGTGACGGCGCTCGAGCACGAGCACTTTCCGGCCCGCGCGCGCGAGATACGCGGCGTGCACGAGGCCGTTGTGGCCGCCGCCGATCACGATCACGTCGTAGTTGGCCATGGCAGATCCGAGGACCGAGGACCGAATGATGACGGATGACGGATTGCGGATGACGGAAACGAAAAACCTTATCGTGGCAAGCCGGACGATCGCGTTTCGCTGCTGATGACGAGCGCGTGGAGGTGGGCGGCGGAATGCATGGAACGGCTCATTATAATACCGCCATGCCGATTGGGACTGCCGTTCACGAGCGCACGTTCGCACTGTGCGAAAGCCTGAACTACCGGGAGTGGTCCGGGTATTACGCGGTCAGCGCCTACGAGAGCCACCACGAGCACGAATACAACGCGATCCGCAACGCGGCGGCGTTGATCGACGTCTCGCCGCTGTTCAAGTATCTCGTAACGGGACGCGACGCCGCGCGGCTCGTCGATCGGCTGATCACGCGCGACGTCTCGAAGATGGCGGTCGGCCAGGTGTTCTACACGCCGTGGTGCGACGAGCACGGCAAGGTCATCGACGACGGGACGGTGTCGCGGTTGAAGGAGCAGACGTTCCGGTGGACGGCGGCGGACCCGAGCCTCCGATGGTTCCGTCAGAACGCGGAGGGACTCGACGTCCTCGTCGACGACATTTCAGAGGAGGTCGCCGCGCTCGCGCTGCAGGGGCCGACGTCGGCGCGGCTGCTGCGCGCGGTGGCCCAGGCGAACCTCGACGCGTTGAAGTACTTCCGCGTCACGAGCGGCCGCATCGCGGGCGTCGACGTCGACATCTCCCGCACGGGCTACACCGGCGACCTCGGCTACGAAATCTGGATGCCGGCGTCGAAAGCGATCCAGGTTTGGGACGCGCTCATCGAAGGCGGACGTCCGTTCGACGTGAAGCCCGCGGGGATGCTCGCGCTCGACGTCGCGCGGATCGAAGCGGGCCTCCTGCTGATCGAGGTCGACTTCTTCAGTTGCCGCAAGGCGATGATCGCCTCGCAGATGTATACACCGTACGAGATGAATCTCGGGCGGCTCGTGTCGCTCGACAAAGGACGGTTCGTCGGCCAGCAGGCGTTGCGCGAGGAGCACCGGCGCGGGCCCGCGCGCCAGGTCGTGGGCCTCGAGGTGAGCTGGACCGAGGTCGAGAAGATCTACGAGGATGTGGGGCTCGCGCCCGCCGTCGCCGCGACCGCGTCGCGCGTCGCGGTCCCGGTGCACGCGAGCGGACGTCAGGCGGGGAAGGCGACGTCAACGACGTGGTCGCCCGTGCTGAAGAAGATGATCGCGCTCGCGACGGTGGAACGTCCGCACTATGCCGATGGAACGAAGCTGCAGATGGAGTTCACGGTCGAGGCCGTGCGGCATCACGTCACCGCGACGGTGGTGAAGACGCCGTTCTTCAACCCGCCGAGAAAGACAGAAACGCCGCCACGGTGATCTTCCGGCTGAAGCCGGAAGCCACGAACTTTATAGGGGGCAGCCAATTGCGTCTTTGTGGCTTCCGCCTGACGTTCGCGTCTTCTCGCCTGAGCGTATTGTGGCTTCCGCCTTCAGGCGGAAGATCGTTGATGAAACTCGACGATGAAGCGATCGAACGCGTAGAGCAGGTCCTCGCGATTCGAGTACGGCCCCGGCACATACGCGGGTGAGGAGATGCCGGCCTGCGACAACTCGCAGACGTGCCAGTCCTGACGGTTCGTCAGATCCCAGAAGTCCACGCAATCGGATGGATTGAAACGCTCGCGCGCCAGCTCCGACGGCTGGAAGTGCCACTCGCAGATGTTGACCGTGCGGTCCGGCGCCATCGGCCAGAGGGAGTGCACCAGCATGTAGTCGGGGTGCAGGCTGAGGAGCATGTTCGGGAAGATCGCGTAGTAGTACACGCGACGGCGATCCTCCGGCGAGAGGCCCGGCAGAAACGCGCGCGGACACGAACCATCCATCGACAGCGTCTCGACCCCCGGCCGGAGATCCATCCGGCCCCCCATGTAGGTCGGCCGCAGCGGCTCGTTCTCGCCGCTCAGATAATGCGACAGCTTGTTGAGCGCCGGGTGCAGGTTCGGACAGTGCAGACACTCGTTGTAGTTCTGGATGATCAACTTCCAGTTGGCGCGGACGTCGTACACGATCCGCCGGCCCAGCCGCAGATCCTGCATGCGCCAGTCGCGGAACTTCGCGCACAGATCGCCGAGCTGCGCGCGGAGCGGCGGCGGATTATCGCGGAGTGTCACGAACACGTGTCCGTCCCATTCGTCCGCGTCAACCGCCAGCAGCGGATACTCGGCCTTGTCGAAGTGCGGAACTTCCTCCATGTGCGGCGCGCCGATCAGCCGCCCATCGAGATCGTACGTCCACGCGTGATACGGACATCGAATGCTGCCGGCGAACTGCCCCACCTCCTCGCTGCAGATTCGCGTCCCGCGATGGCGGCAGACGTTGTGGAACGCGCGGAGGGTTCCCGACGCGCTGCGTGTGACGACAATGTTGCGGCCGTTGATCTCCCGGACGAAGAACTGGCCCGGCCGTCCCGCCTGCTCCGAGCGCCCCGCGCAGACCCACATCCGTCCGAAGAGGCGATCCATTTCCGCGCGAAAGAGCGACGGGTCCGTGTAATAGCGCGCCGGAAGCGTGCGCGCCCCTTCGGGCATCACGTCGCGCGGTTTGACGACGATGTCGGGTTGACTCATGTCGGATGACGGGATGACGGATGATCATGATACAACCGTCCGCCTGATGCCGGCTTCCACGGCCGCTCCCGACGGACCGTCGCTGCGGCGTGAACTCGGGCGGTGGGACCTGACCGCGATCGGCGTCAATCAGGTCATCGGCGGAGCGGTGTTCGCGCTGCCGGCGACGCTCGCGGCGCTCGCCGGCGCCTGGAGTCCGTTGCTCGTCGTGGCCGTCGGGTTCGCGTCGCTGTTGATCGCGGTCACCTTCGCGGAGGTGGGCAGCCGGTTCGATGCGACCGGCGGGCCGTACCTCTACACGCGCGCCGCGTTCGGCCGCTTCGCGGCGTTCGAAGTCGGGTGGATGCAGTGGTTCACGCGCGTCGCGAGCTGGGCGTCCGTGATCAACGTGCTCGTGGCGTCGCTCGGCTTTTACTGGCCCGCGGTCACGACGGGCGCGCTGCGCTCCGCGCTCATCGCCGGCATCATCGCCGTGCTGACGACGATCAACATCCTCGGCATCCGGCAGAGCGCCGTGGTCCTCAACACGCTCACGGCCGGCAAGCTCGCGCCGCTGGCAATCTTCATCGTCGCCGGCTTGCCCGCCGTCGCCGTCGCGCGTCTCGCGTTGGGCGCGGCGCCCGACGCCGCGTCGCTGTCCCGGAGCGCGCTCCTTCTGATCTTCGCGTTCGGCGGCTACGAGGTGGTTCCGGTGCCCGCCGGCGAGGCGAAAGATCCGCGCAGCGGCGTGCCGTTTGCGCTCGTGATCACGATCGTGACGGTCACAATCATTCTCGCGCTCGCGCAGGTCGTCTGTCTCGGCACGCTGCCGGCGCTGCCGTCTTCGAGGACGCCGCTGGCCGACGCGGCCGCCGTGTTCATGGGCGCCGGCGGCGCCGCGCTCATCACGCTGGGCGCGGTGTTCTCGACGCTCGGCAACAACATGGGGCAGGCGCTCTCCGGTTCGCGCAGCCTGTTCGCGCTCGCGGAACAGCGTGACGTGCCCCGACTCTTCGCGTTCATCCATCCGCGATTCCGCACGCCGGTCGTCGCGATCGTGACGACTGCCGCGGCGTCGCTTGGGCTCGCGCTGTCGGGGACGTTCGCGTCGATGGCGGCGGCGAGCGCGATCAGCCGCCTCGTCGTGTACGTCGCGACGTGCGCGGCGGCGCTGCAACTCCGCCGACCCAGCTTCAGGGAGACCGTGCGGCCGGCGACGTTCGTCGTCCCGCTCGGTCCCGCGATTCCCGCGCTGGCCATCGCGATCGCGCTCGCCATCCTGGCCGGCGCCACGTCTCTGCAGCTCACCGCGGGAGCCGCCGCACTGGCCGCGGGTGCGGTACTGTTCCTGCTCGCTACAATCGGCACGAAAGGAACTCGACCGTGAAACACACTCGCGTCGCGCTCGCCGCACTTCTGCTCACCTGCGTCGCGCCCGTGGCAGCGGCACAGTCCGTCCTCTTCGTGGTCCGCCACGCGGAACGCGCGGACGCCGGCGAAAAGAGCATGAAGGGAGCCGATCCGTCGTTGTCTCCCGCGGGCGAATCACGTGCGCAGCGGCTCGCGAGCATTCTGCGATCCGAGCACATCAAAAAGATTTTCGTGACGGAATTCAAACGCACGCGTCAGACCGCCGAGCCGACAGCCAAAGCGCAGAGGGTCACGATCGAGACGACGCCGGCGAAGGACGTCGATGCGCTCATCGCGAAGCTGGCAGCGACCGATGGGCCGGCGCTCGTCGTGGGGCACTCGGACACGATCGCCGACATCTTGAAGGGTCTCGGTGTCAAGGAGAACGTCAGGATTGGCGACAAGGAGTACGACAACCTGTTCGTCGTGTTCCGGCCCGGGACGCGCAAACCGGCGCTCGTGAAGCTGCGCTACTGACCCGGCAGACTCTCGACGTCGAGTGTCAGAACGCCGTACTTCCAGACGCCCGCGGCAAACGCGAGGGGCATCAGGATGCCGAAGCCGAACATCGCGCCAGCGAGGATCGGCGCCCAGGGACCCGACGGCACGATGATGTGAACGAGCGGCGCCACGAGGACAGCGAGGATCCCGCCGGCCAGCTGACTCACGAACACGCCCAGCGTGGACACCCGCGCGGCCTCGATCTTCAGGTCTCGTACGCGCAGGCACGTCTTGTACAGGACCAGCAACCCCGCGAGCGGCATGACGACGCCGGCGAGCGCCATCAACGGGACGCCGACGGCGAGCAGCGCGAGCATGTACGGAACCTCGAGCGCGTCGAGGCTCGGCGGCGCCAGCCACGCGAGCCAGAGTACGCCCATCGGCGCGACGAGGTACGCCGCCATCACCCACTCGCGGTGACGCCGCAGCCACGGCCGTCGCCACGGAAACACGAACGCGAAATGAAATAGCGCGACGCCGCCGATTGCCATCGCCACGAGCGTGGGCACGACGACCGGCCGGCTGATTATCGGGATTCCCTTCCAGTACTGCAGGCCCGGGCCCGCGTACGCGACCGCGCTCGTGAGGGCGACGGCGAGGAAGACGCGCGCCCGCTCGTCGCGAGGCGCGCGCGCGATGGCCGCGAGGCCGACCGCGAGATACGACACCGCCGCGATCGTCGAGGTCACCGCGTCGAACAGCGTGACGGCCGGAGGCTGGAACACCTGATCCATTGTTGAAAGAATGCCGAATGCCGAATGACGAATGCCGAAAGGGTTCGAACTCGAACGGCGGTAATGGCTCGATGCATTCTATTCAATGCGCATTCGGCATTCCGCATTCCGCATTCGTCATTCAGCATTCGCTATGCTCTAATCCCGCATGCTCATTCTCAGGTTCCAGGGTTCTAGGGCTCCAGGGTTCTGAGGTTCTGATCATGCGCAATTCATTTGTGTGTTCGATTGCAGCGCTGGGGGTCCTGCAGGCCGCGTTGTTTGCCCAGACGCCGCCCCGCGCGCGCGCGTCGCAGCAACCCCAGGCGAACGCGCCCGTCATCGTCCTGAAACCGGCGCGCGTGTTCGATGGCGACACGATGCACGAAGGATGGACGGTCCGGGTTCACGGCGATCGCGTCGAGGCCGCGGGACCCGGGGCAGCGTCCGTCACGGCGGACCAGGTCATCGATCTGCCCGGGACGACGTTGCTGCCGGGGCTCGTCGAGGGGCACTCGCACGTCCTGCTGCACCCCTACAACGAAACGACGTGGAACGATCAGGTCGCGCACGAATCGCTGGGCGTCCGCATCGCGCGGGCGACGAACCACCTGCGGGCGACGCTGCAGGCCGGCTTCACCACGATCCGCGATCTCGGAACCGAGGGAGCCGGCTACGCCGACGCCGAGCTGAAGCAGGCGGTGGAGCAGGGCATCATTCCAGGCCCGCGAATGCTCGTCTCGACCCGCGCCATCGTCGCGACGGGCAGCTACGGCCCCAAGGGCTTCTCGCTCGAGTGGCACGTCCCGCAGGGGGCGGAAGAAGCCGACGGCGATTCGCTCATCCGCATCGTCCGCGACCAGATCGGACACGGCGCGGACTGGATCAAAATGTACGGCGATTATCGATGGGGCGCGCACGGCGAAGCGGCGCCGACGTTTTCGATCGACGAGCTGAAGCTCGCGGTCGAAACCGCGCGCAGCAGCGGACGTCCCGTCGTCGTCCATGCGACCACGCCGGAGGGGATGCGGCGTGCGGTCCTGGCCGGCGTCGAAACGATCGAGCACGGCGACGCGGGGACGCCGGAGGTCTTCAAACTGATGAAGGACCACAACGTCGCCCTGTGTCCCACGCTCGCGGCAGGGGACGCGACGAGCCAGTACGCCGGCTGGAAGAAGGGCGAGACGGCCGAGCCGCAGGGCATCGCGCGCAAGCGCGCCAGCTTCAAGGCGGCGCTCGACGCGGGCGTCACGATCCTCAGCGGCAGCGACGTCGGCGTCTTCACGCACGGCGACAACGCGCGCGAGCTGGAGCTGATGGTGAACTACGGGATGCCGCCGCTCGACGCGCTCAAGAGCGCGACATCCGTCGCCGCTCGCGTGCTGCACATGGACGGCCGGATCGGGCAGGTGAAGGAAGGAGCCCTCGCGGACCTCGTCGCGGTGGACGGCGATCCCACGCGCGACATCTCGGCGCTCCGGCGCGTGAAGTTCGTGATGAAGAACGGAACGATCTACAAGCCCAACTAGTTCGTTCCGCGGTTCACCGCACGCTGATACACGATCTTCCCGTCGAAAATCGTCGCCGCGACGGTCGTCGTCGCGAGCCTGGCCGGCGGGCCCTCGAAGATGTCGTCGGAGAGGACGACGAGGTCGGCGAGCATGCCGGGCGCGATCACGCCTTTGCGGTGCTCGTCGAAGGATGCCCACGCGGCGTCGGACGTGAAGGCGTCGATCGCCCTCTTCAGCGCGAGGCGTTCATCCGCGAACCACCCGCCATCCGGGAGGCCATCCGCCGTCGTTCGGGTGACGGCGGCGTGGAGCGCGAGCATGGGGTCCATCGGCGCCGACGGCCAGTCGCTCCCGAACGCCAGCCGCCCCGACGCTTTCGCGAGGCTGTTCGCGGCCCAGCCGCGCGCCGCGCGCTCGGGTCCGAGCAGCCGTCCCCACAAATCGATCTCCGGCATGTGCGGCAGCGCGTGCGCCGGCTGCAGCGACGCGATGACGCCGAGCGCTCCGAAGCGCGCGAGATCGTCGGGCGCGACCAGCTCGGCGCGCTCGATTCGATGACGGCCTTCACGCGCGGCGCGGTCGCGGGTGCGGGCCGCCTGCTCGAGTGCGTCGAGCGCCATGCGCACCGCGGCGTCGCCGGTCGCGTTCGCCATCACCTGCCAGCCGTGCGCGTCCATCGCCTGCACGAAGCGATTCAGCTCGACGGCCTGCAGGCGCGGGACGCCGCCGTCCGATGCGCGGTTCGCGTACGGATCGATCATCGCGGCGGTCTGGGACTCGACGTCGCCGTCCACGTCGATCGTCACGGCGCCGCTTTTCAGCAGCGGATCGTCGCTGTATTCCCTCGAGATCGCCTCGAGCCGTTCGAGCAGCGCCGGCGACACCTTCGCGGGCGCGGCCACAGCCTCGTACACGCGCATCGTCAGCTCGTTCGCGCGCCGCGCCTCGTCGAACAGCGCGAGATCGTCCGCCGATCCGCCGGCGTCCTGCACGCTCGTGACGCCATGCTCGTGAGCCACGGCGATCGCGGCGCGCAACGCGCGTGCGCGGTCCTCGCGCGTCGGCGCCGGCGCCGCTTTCCAGATCAGCGCGACGGCTCCTTCCTTCAACAGTCCTGTCGGAAGGCCAGTGCGCGCCTCTCTCACGATCGCGCCGTGTTTCGGATTCGGGGTGCGCCGCGCGATCTTCGCGGCTTCGAGCGCCTTCGTGTTCAGCCACGCGGACCGGCCGTCGGCCGAGAACATCACGGCGGGACGGTCGTCCGTCGCCGCGTCGAGCTGCTGTCGCGTCGGAAGCGAATCGCCGAACTGCCCGTACGTCCAGCCGCGGCCGACAATCCATCCGCGCTCGACGTGGGTTCCCGCCCACGCCGTCACACGGTCCTGCAGTTCCTCGACGCCTTCCGCGCCGAGCAGGTTCACCTGGTCGAGGGCCAGACCCCCTTCGATGAAGTGGACGTGGGCGTCGTTGAAGCCGGGGAGGACGGCGGCCCCTTTCGCGTCAACGACCGTCGTCTGGGGCCGGCGGAGCCGCATGATTTCTCGCTCGCTCCCCACCCGCAGGATCTGGTTCCCCCGGACGGCCACGGCTTCCGCCATGGCCCCGGTCCGTTCGGCCGGGTAAACCCTCGCGTTATGAATAATGAGGTCCACCGGGCCGCTGCTGTCGTCGCGCTGGGCCCCGACGATGAGGCCAGCGATGAGCGTGGCCGCGACGATGGCAACGACGACGTACGTGGTGAGGCGGGCGGCCATGGTGCCTCCGGTCCAGCCCCGGCATTCTAGCACGCGGCCGGAACGCGTTGTCCCTGCAGGGATTTGGGGAGATAATGCGCGATCAAGCGCTGCACGCTGGTACCGTGGCCATGGTTTGCCCTCATTGCGGAACCGACACGCCGTCCCCGGCTGTTCATTGCCGCAGCTGTCTGACCCCGCTGCCCACCCCGAGGCCTGTTCCGGGAATCTCTGACCCTTCGGCCGTCACCATCGGTCCTGACCCGTCCGCGCCAACCATCGGTCCCTCGGCGACGGCGGGTCCCGGCGCGGGTCCGCTCGCGCCCGGCGCGCCGTTCGGGACACGCTACCGCATCCTGCGGGAGCTTGGCGCCGGCGGCATGGGCGTCGTCTACCAGGCGTGGGATTCCGAGCTGGGCGTCGCGGTCGCTCTCAAAGTCATTCGGCCGGAAGTGAGCTCCGACCCGTACGCGGCGCGCGAAGTGGAACGCCGCTTCAAGCGTGAGCTGCTCCTCGCGCGTCAGGTCACGCACAAGCACGTCGTGCGCATCCACGATCTCGGCGAAATCGACGGCATCAAGTACCTCACGATGCCGTACATCGAGGGACGCGACCTCGCGCAGGTGCTGCGCGAGGAAGGGCATCTCGGCGTTCAGCAGGGGCTGCGGTTCGCGAAACAGATCGCCGACGGGCTCCTCGCCGCGCACGAGGCGGGCGTCGTGCACCGTGACCTGAAACCCGAGAACGTCATGATCGACCTGGAGAACCAGGCGCAGATCATGGACTTCGGGATTTCCCGCTCCGTGAGCGGTCCCGCGCCCGGCACGGCGACGGCGGTCGGCGCGGTGCTCGGCACGCTCGAGTACATGGCGCCCGAGCAGGCGCGCGGCGTCCCGGTCGATCACCGCGCCGACATCTATTCGTTCGGCCTGATCGTCCACGACATGTTCGCGGGACGACGGCGGCTCAGCACGTCCGAGAGCGCGCTCGCCGAGATGATGGGGCGCATGCAGCAGCCGCCGCCGCCGGTGCGGACGCTCGTGCCGGAGGTCCCCGAAGATCTCGACCGGATCGTCTCGCGGTGTCTGCACCCGGATCCCGAGCAGCGTTACGCGAAGACGGCGGATCTGGTCGCGGAGCTGAACGCGCTCGACGCCGATGGCCGCGTGGTGCGCGTCAAGCCGCCGGTGATGCACTGGCGCACGGCCTCCGCTGCGCTGCTCGTGTTGCTGATCGCGGTGGTTGCCGCCGTCGCGTGGATGTGGCAACAGCGTCCGCCGCGGGGACAAACGGCGGCCGCCGCGCGTGACCCGGTCTCCGTGCTGATCGCCGACTTCGACAATCGCGCCGGCGATCCCGTGTTCGACGGATCGCTCGAGCAGGCGCTCGCGATCGCGATGGAGGGCGCGTCCTTCATTACCGCACTGCCGCACCGCGACGCCATGCGGGCGGCCGCGCAGATCAAGCCGGACGCGCGTTTGAATCAGGAGATGGCGCAGCTGGTCTCGCGCCGCGAAGGTGTGAAGGTGGTCCTCGCCGGGACCGTCGAGCAGCAGGGTGCCGGATATCGAATCACGGTCAAGGCGATCGATGCGCTGCCGGCCCGGGAAATCGCATCCGCGAGCCGCACCGCATCGTCGAAGGCGGAGGTGCTCGACAGCATCGCGAAGGTCGCCACAGAGTTGCGGGGCGCGCTGGGCGACAAGGACATCAAGAGCAGCACGATCGCGGCGGAGGAAACGTTCACCGCCTCGTCTCTTGACGCCGTCCGGGAGTATTCGCTCGCGCAGGATCTCGCCTCCGCGGGAAAGGACGAGGACGCCGTCGTCCATTATCGGAAGGCGACCGAGATCGACGCGAATTTCGGGCGCGCGTACTCAGGATGGGCACTGAGCGCGTTCAGCCTCGGACGGCAGGACGAGGCGCGGACGCTGTGGAACCGCGCGCTCTCGCTCATGAACCGGATGACCGACCGCGAGAAATACCGGACGCTGGGACTGTATTACGTCGCCGTCGCCGGAGACTACGAGAAAGCGGTCGAGAACTACTCGATGCTCGTGAAGCTGTATCCGGCCGACGGCGTCGGCCACAGCAATCTGGCCGTCGCCGAGTTCCTGTCGTTGAATTTCGCGAAAGCCGTCCAGGAAGGCCAGTACGCGGCCTCGATCTACCCGAAGAACGCGAAGTTCCGGAACAACCTGGCGCTCTACGCGATGTACGCGGGGGACTTCGACCGCGGCGCGACCGAAGCCCGCGCGGTCCTCGAGCAGTCGCCCGGTTACGTCAAGGCTTTCCTGCCGCTGGCCGCCGCGGCGGTGGCCGCCGACAAGCTGCCCGACGCGCGGGCCGCCTACAGCAACATGGCGCGCACGGGGGTCCGCGGCGCGTCTCTCGCGAACATGGGCCTCTCGGACCTGGCGTTGTATGAAGGACGCGCGGATGAAGCGGCCGCGACGCTGACGAACGGCATCGCGGACGATCGGCGCGAACGCAACGTCGCCGGGCTGACGGCCAAGTACATCGCGCTCGCGGAAACGCAGCTGCTCGCCGGACGGAACAAGGACGTTCGCGCGACGGTCCAGCTCGCGCTGAAGGAAAGCCGGGCCGAATCCGTGATGGTCGCGTCGGCGTCCCTCCTCGCTCGTGCCGGGGCAGTTGACGAGGCGCGCAAGCTCAGCGCGGAACTGGCCGATCGCGTCCCCAATCAGAGCCGCGCGTATGCCGCGGTCATCGATGGGGAGATCGGGCTGGCACAAGGGAAGTTCGTTCAGGCGATCGAGGGGTTCCGCCGCGCGCTGAAGCTCGCGGATCTCTGGCTCGCGCGCTTCGGGCTCGGCGTCGCCGAGACGCAGGCCGGGCTGTTTGCCCAGGCGGAGCCGGATCTCGAGCAGTGCCTGAAGCGCCGCGGCGAGGCCACGGCCGTGTTCCTCGACGATCAGCCGACGTTCAGGGAGTTGCCGCCGGTCTACTACTGGCTCGGGCGCGCGCAGGAGGGGCTGCAGATGAAGAGCGCGGCCGACCATTACCGGCGCTATCTCGCCATCCGGGGCGCGGCCACTCTCGATCCGCTCCTCGAGGACGCGCGCAAGCGGACGACGCCCTGAGCGCCGCCCGCGCGTCCGCTCACCGAGACGAATTCAACGTGATCTGCGGAACGAAGACGTTTGGATTCTGCGGGAATCCGTCCACCGGAGATTGCCACGCGCGCTGAATCTGGAACCAGCCGGCGGGCGAACCCTCGTACGGCTGCGTGCCGTTGAGCGACCACCCGGTGGGCTGCAGGAACGTCCCGCTGCCGCCGGTGACATAGAACGCCGCGAGATACGTCCCCCCGGCCTGGAGAATCGCCTGCACCGGAATAGTAATCGTCTGCTGCTGGCCTGCGGGCGCCAGACCGCTGCCCGACCACAGCAGTTGCCCCGCGATGTTGTAGATTCGCGCGCCGATGGTCGTGGGCGCGAACACGTTGAAGCCGCTGAGCGTCATCGTCGCGACCGACACCGGCTGGTTGCCCTCGACCACGAACTCGACGCCGCGGGTCTCGCTGTAGCTCTGGCCCTGGACGAACGAGCCCGCCGCCGCCGGCGCCAGATTCACCGCCGTCAGAGATGACGCCGGCGCGCCCGTGATCTTCACGCTCACGCCGTTCCGCCGGAAGGTGTCGAGCGGTGGCGACGTGCCCTCGGTCTCCTTCGTCGGATTGCTCGTCACGCAATTCGGATCGTTCAGTCCGCAATTGCTGACGTCGTAGTACAGGTTGAGACCCGCCGGATTCACCTGGGACATCGCGAACGTGACGATCGAGCCGGGCGTCACCGCGGGCGATGATGGGAACGTAAACGTCACCGGCGTGTTCGCGTTGATCGACGCCGGCACCGTGACGGTCGCGAGGCTCGTGCCGATGATCGGGCCGTCGTAGGTGCCGCCCCGCGCGGTCATCGCGACGGTATAGGTTCCGGCCGTGACGGCTTTCATGAACACGGTCACCGACGACAACGTCGTTCCCGGATACGACGGCAGGTAGAAACCGCGGTCGATGAAGTCGCCGCCCGACGCCTGCGCCGGCGTGAAGTCGAGCAGCACGTGATCGCCGACCGTCAGGTTGTCGAGGAACAGGTTGCCGAACTGCGCGCCGATCTCGACGCGTCCGATCCCAGGCGCATTCGCGATCGAGATCAGCTCCTCGCGATACTGGCCGCAGCACGCCGTCGACGGCGTATACAACCGGCCGTTTCTCTGAATCTGCCCGGACGAAATCGGGGCGCCGTCCGTGTCGAACGCTGCCACGCTGAAGCTCACGAACTGATCCTGCGGAACCGTCGGCGCGCGCAGCCGGAAGCCGACGTTGGACGGCGCCGCGGGGAAGGTCAGGATCATCGTGCCGGTGAAGCCTCCGCCGATCGAGCCCGGATTGCGCACGCTGTGATTCGGGGGCTGACCCGCCGGGTCGACGCCCGTCGAGTCGAGGAGCGTCACGTAGTTGTTCACCTGCGGTGTGATGAGCGCATCGAACGAGAAGATCACGCCGCGGCTGGCAAACTGAGTCGTGACCTGGCAGCCGTTGCAGGCGGGCGTGCCGTCCGGGAACATCTCGAAGCTGATCGCGCCGATATCGAACGTCGACGAGATGCGTTTGGCCGGGCCGGCGGTGGCGGCCAGGCGATCGTCGTTTCCGCCGGTGTCCACGGTCAGACCCGGGAAGGTCGCGATGCCGGTTGCATCGGTCACCGCCGTCAGCGTGCCCAGCAGCGTTGGCGTCCCGGAACTCGACACGAGCGACAAGGTCACGGACACGCCCGGGACCACCGCGTTGGACGGATCCGTCGCGCGAACCTGCACGGGAAACGCCATCGGCTGATTCGCGGCGGTGTCCTGCGGCTGCGCGACGAACGCGAGCAAGGTCGCGACCAACGGCGGAACCGCGACCTCCGGGACGTCCGGCGCGTTCGGATCGAGCAGGATCTGCGTGTTGATCGCCTGCGCCACGACCGCCGGCGCCACCACGTCCTTCGGCTTGAAGGTGATCGCGTCCGTCTTGATCGGATCGTAGACGCGCAGTGTGACCTTCACGGCGTCCCCCGGCGCGAGCGCCACCGTGGCATTCGTCACCGATCCGTCCGTCAGGTTCGGGTTCGCGAGATCCGGACTCGAAGGGTCGATGAACGCCGGGTTCGGAATGCTCGTCACGAGCACGCTGTGAGTTTCGAAATCCAGCGCGCAGCCGGCTGCGGCGGGCGTCTTGTAGATGCGGTGGAGAATCAACTGGGTATGGAACCCGGGCGGCACGGCGTTGTTCGACAGGAGCTTCACGGTGTACGAAGCGGCCGTGTTCCCATGGTTCTCCATCGTCCACGTCGTGTCCTCGATCGTCGCATTCGCGAGATCGGGATTCGAAAGATCGGGGTTGGCGAGGTCCGGGTTCTCCACGCCGACGTTCGCCAGATCGGGATTGCTCAAATCGGGATTCGCGAGATCGGGATTCGCGAGATCCGGGTTGCTGAGATCGGGGTTCGCGGTCGAGACGTTCGCGAGGTCCGGGTTCGCCAAATCAGGATTCGCGAGGTCCGGATTCGCCAGGTCGGGGTTCGCGAGGTCCGGATTCGACAGATCCGGGTTGTACACCTCCGTCGCGTTCGCGCCTGAGATCGGTGCGTTGCTCAAGTCGGGGTTGCTCAGATCCGGGTTGGCGAGATCCGGGTTGCTGAGATCCGGATTGAGCAGCACCTGCGCCGACAGGCCTCCGTTGACCGGCGATCCGCCGAGTCCCTGCGTCTCCTGCACCGTGACGTTCACGGATGCGCCGGGATTGTTCGGCGCGGTGACGAAGACCGTCCGCGCCGCGCTCGAGTACGGATTGATCTCGACGTCGAGCGTCATCACGGCGGGCCCGAGCTGCACGAACGACGCGAGGACGCCGTTCGCCGGCGGCTGAATGATCAGGCGGAAATCGCGCCGTTTGCTCGTCGCGTTCTGCGCGAAGACGGTGAAGGCGCGCTGGATGGCGACGATCGATCCGGGATTGAACGGATCGTTGATGACGCCCAGCCGCTTGCTGTTCCCGAGCGAGCCGGCGAGCAAGCCATCGGTGACGAGCGCGGTGTAGGGGTTCTGGTTGCGGATGCCGGTCTGCCCCGCGGAACAGGTCGGGCGTGCCTGCCCGGGATCGAAGGCGCTGCTCGCGAGGCCAATGGTCACCGGCGTGTAGTTCTGCCAGTTGCCGTCGGCGGGCGGCCGGACATCCCGGTTGTCGGCCCAGCCGACGTGATAGACGTTCGACCCGCCAGTCGAGGCGGCCCAGGTGCCATTGGGCTGCGGGACGTAGCGCGGCACGGCCGCGGCGTCGATGTAGTCGCCGATGAACGGAGAACGGCCGTTGTTGAACAGCGGCAGGTTGCCCGCGAAGAACTTCAGTTGCTCGAGGAAGTGCGGCGTGTTCGACCTCGGGTACGAGTAATCGTTGTCGGTGATCGGGTAGCTCGACACCTTTGCCGACGGTCCGGACGCCGCAGGGTTCGCAAGATTGATGCGGAGGATGCGCACGTCGAGCGTATGGCGCCGCTTGAGCGGCGGCGCGACGAGTGGCGCGCCCGTGTTCGGGTCCGGCACCGCGTCCATCAGGTATCTCGTGAAGACCTTCGCCGGACTGGAACCCGGCGTCGCGGGATCGAGGTCGCTCTTCGGCGCCGGCTTGCGCGACTCGTCGTACTTCAGCTCATCATCCGACGTGCCCGGCACGTTGTCGGGGCCTGGACCGATCACGATCGGATCGAACAGACCGATCGTGTGGTCTTCGCGCGCGTCGAGGAAGGCGGCCACGAGCTGGTTGCCGCGTGCCGCGAGCGCCGGCTGGAACTGGTGTCCCCGCATGCCGACGGGATCTTCCAGGGGCACCGGCGCGGAACAGATCAGCGCCGACGAACACGTCGCGAGCACGATCCGGCCGTCGCCCGTGGCCGGCGAGCGCTGGCTCCACGCGACGTAGGCGTTGCCGTTCAAGACTTTCATCGTCGGGTACGCGGTCGTTCTGAACGACACGATGCTCGTGCCCTGCTCGAACGGCGTGATTGGAGCGGCGACCGGAACGGCCTTCGTGAACGTCTTGCCGAAGTCGGTGGATTTCGCGATCAGAATCGAATGCGGCTGTGTCTGGCTTGCCACCTGCCGCCACGCGATGTACAGCGCGCCGGTGGCGTCGTCCACGGACATCGTGATGCCCTGGTTGATCGGATACCCTTCGCTGACCTTGACGGGCTGTTCGAACGAGATGCCGCCATTCAGCGAACGTGCGACCATCATCTTTGTTCGGACGTTGTTGTCGTTGCCGACGAACTCCGTCCACGCGAGGTACACCACGCCAACCGGGAACGATTGCGCGGGAACGCCGTTCTGCGCCGCGATATTCATGACCTGAGCGCCCGGCCGCGGACGGTCCACTTCAATCCACGTCTTGTCGAGGAACTTCGAGTTGCTGGTCGCGACGACGGTCGTGCCGAGATTCGCGAACGGAAAGCCGTTCTCCGTGTTGTTGTTGTCGATGACGGTCGTGATGAAGACGGCGCTCGGCTGGTTGTTGCCGCGGATGAACGCGATGCCGCTCATGTAGCACAGCCCGTTCGTGGTGCAGCGGACCGTCGCGTCGGCGGCCGCCTGATAAGGCTTCAAGGGGTGCGTCGGGTTCGGGTCACGCGGGTGACCGGGATGCAGAAAGCTCCGCCACCTCGCGCCGCCGTCGGTGGTCCAGTAGAATCCGAGCCACGCATCGCCGGCGGACTCGCCCGTTCCGGCGAGTCCCTGCACGACCTGCACGTCCACGAGCCGGTAATCGTTCGCGCTCGCGAGACAGTGCAGCGGATTGCGCGTCGAGCAATCCAGGGTGACCTCGTTCTGGCGCTGCAGGTTTGGATCGCCTTCGAGCTGGAACGGGTTCAGCGTCAGCACCGCGGGCCCGCCGACCATGTTGACGTTCTTGCCCGGAACGAGTTGATCCTGCGCCACGACGGTCGTCGTCGCGAGACCGAAGATCGCGGCGAGTATCCCAAGCACACGGCGCGGCGACCGGAAACACGTCTTCATATAACCCCCGAGGGGAGCAGCGAGGTTCACACACGTCCGGCCGGGAGAAGTTCCGTGCGTACGGAACAGGAGGGTGCGAGTTCGCAGGTCCTCCGTTACCTACGCGCTCACGGCCATTCTTCTAGAGAAAGAGGACGGAGAGTACGCCGGACGCCGTTCCAATCGCAAGGTTTTTTTTGAGTAAATTCTGTAAGTTGCCCTGAGGCAGCAGAAGGTCTGCTCCTGGCGTGACTTACACTCCTGTCGAGGCAGCATGTCCGAGCTGATCCGTGCCATCGGGCTGCGTTCCGCGGTGCTCTTCGTCCTGGGCAGCGTCATCGGATCGGGCATCTTTCTGACGACGGGGGTCATGGCGGCGGCGCTGCCGTCGACGCTGCTGTTGCTCGGGGCGTGGACGCTGGGGGGTGTCTTTGCGCTGACCGGGGGCCTGACGTACGCCGAGATGGGCGCGATGTTTCCACGCTCGGGAGGCGTGTACGTGTTTCTGCGCGAGGCGTGGGGACCGCTGCCGGCGTTTCTGTACGGCTGGGCGGCGCTGCTCGTCGTCGTGAGCGGCGGCATCGCCGCCGTCGCCGTGGGATTCGCGGATTATCTGAGTTACTTCGTGCCGTCGCTGTCGCCCGCGTCCGTCGTGTGGCGCGTTCCGGTGCCGTGGGGCACGTGGACGATCGCCGCCGGCCAGCTCGCGGGGGTGGTCTCTCTGATCGTGCTGGGAGCGATCAACTACGTCGGCGTCCGCAGCGGCAACGGCGTCAACGTGGTGATGACGGCCGCGAAAGTCGGCGGCCTCGCCGCGCTGCCGCTGCTCGCGATCGCGGCGCCGCGCGTGACCCCCGCGTGGACGCCGATCGTTCCGGCGGTGCCGCACCCGGCGGCGGCGTTCGGCGTCGCGATGATCGCGGTGCTGTGGACGTACGAGGCGTGGTACTTCGTGACGTATGCGGCAGGGGAGATCCGCGAACCCGAGCGCAACGTCCCGCGCGCGCTGGTGATCGGCATCCTGGCGCTCGCCGCCATTTACATCTCGGTCAACGTGTCGTACTTCTACGCGCTGCGGCTGGACGAGATGGCGGGGGTGGCGCGGATCGCCGAACGCAGCGCCGCCGCGCTCGTCGGGCCGCGCGGCGCGACGTTCGTCGCGCTGACGGTCGTCGTCTCGACGTTCGGCTGCAACGCGGCCGCGATCCTCGCGGGATCGCGGCTGCTGTTCGCGATGGCCGAGGACGGCGTCTTCCTGCCGGTGGCGGGCGCCGTCCACCCGCGGTATCGCACGCCGCACGTGGCGATCGTGGCGCTGA
Organism: Acidobacteriota bacterium; assembly: GCA_003223835.1. Taxonomy (GTDB): domain Bacteria; phylum Acidobacteriota; class Vicinamibacteria; order Vicinamibacterales; family 2-12-FULL-66-21; genus Gp6-AA38. The sequence continues at coordinate 34,931 of QHWR01000021.1, forward strand.
CCCTGTGGTCGATCGTCCTGACGCTGAGCGGCACGTACGAACAGCTCTTCACGTATGTGATGTTCGCCTCGATCCTCTTCAGTGTCTTTTGCGGTCTCGCGCTCTTCCGGCTGCGCCGGACGCGTCCCGATCAACCGCGGCCGTACCATGCATGGGGATATCCTGTCGTGCCCGCCCTGTTCGTGATCGGATCGATCGCGTTCGTCGTCAACACGCTGATCGAGCGTCCCGTCGAATCCATCAGCGGCCTCGGCCTGCTCGCGATCGGTCTGCCGGTCTATTTCTACTGGCGCCGGGCCGCGGGCGGTCGCGGAGCGACGCCCGATCGGATCAGCCACGGATGAACACTGATGCACACGGATGGACAGCGGGCGTGCCGCGCTTCGCGCGGCACGCCCTGACGTCATTGGTGAGCGTCCCTCCGCCCCAGTCCGCGCTGCGTTTATCCGTGTCCATCTGTGGCCAAATGTCTTTTCTGATTACGTCCGTGTTCATCCGCGGTCGGTTTGCCAGGCGCTGAAATGATGCGATTCGCGATTCTCGGTTCCGGCGCGGTCGGCGGGTACTACGGCGCGCGGCTCGCGCGGGCGGGACACGACGTCACGTTCATCGCGCGCGGGGCGCACCTCGCCGCGATCCGCGACCGCGGCCTGGAGGTGCGGAGCGCGCTCGGCAGCTTCGTCGCGCGCGGGCGCGCCGAGGAAGATACGTCGCGCATCGGTCCCGTGGATGTCGCGATCGTCGCGGTGAAAACGTACGACAACACCACCGCGCTGCCGCTCCTTCGGCCGCTCGTCGGCGCCTCGACGGCCATCCTCACGGTGCAGAACGGCGTCGAGAGCGTTTCGGACGTCGCCGCGATCGCCGGCGAGCCTCCCGTCGTCGGCGGCACGACGTACATCGCGACGGCCCTCGAGGCACCCGGCCTGATCGTGCAGACCGGCACGCACCGCCGGATCGTGTTCGGCGAAGTGTTCGGGACGCTGCCGCGCCTGACGGATCGCGTGCGCCGGATTGAGGAAGCGCTCCTCGCCGCCGACATCCAGGGAGAGGCGGTCGCGGACGGCCGCGTGCCGATCTGGGAGAAGTTCATCTTCCTCGCGACGCTGGCCGGATTCACCGGGGCCGCCCGGCTGCCGATCGGACGCGTGTGGGCGGAGCCGGTCACGCGCATGCGGTTCCTGGAGGGCTGCGCCGAGGTCGCCGCGGTCGCGCGCGCGGAAGGGATTCCGATCGCCGCCGACGCCGTCGATCGGATCGCGCCTTACGTGGAGAGCATTCCCGGATCGATGCGATCGTCGCTGCTGATCGACCTCTCACAGGGGAAGCGGATCGAGGTGGAGGCGCTGCAAGGCGCCGTCGTCCGCCGCGGGGCGCGTGCGGGGGTCCCGACGCCGATCATGGCCACGCTCTACGCGATCCTCAAGCCGCATGAATCGGGTGCCGGGGGCTAAGTGCCGGGGCACGGTGCTGGGCGCCGACGTGCACCGTGCATCCCGCACTCTTTGTCGCAGCACCCTGCCTCTGCCCACAGCACCCGGCACGGACAGCGTCAGAGACGCATTGCCATCAACGTCGCATCATCGAGAGGCTCTGCGTTGCCTCTGAACTGCCGGACCTCGCGTTCGATGCGTTCGAGGACGGCGTCAACGCCGTCCGTGTGCGCCGCGACGAGGAAGCGTTCGAGCCGCGGCCTGTCGAACATCTCGCCGCGTTCGTTCTCGGTCTCGACGAGGCCGTCCGTGTAAAAGAAGAGCAGATCGCCGGGCGCGACCGTGACGCGCGCTTCCTGATAGCCGTGCCCGCTGTAGAGCCCGATTGGCAGCCCCGTTGACGACAGCCACTCGACGCCGCCATTGCCGCGCAGCACGTATGGCGGGTGGTGTCCGGCGTTGATGTATCGAAGCGTGCCGCTCCCGTCCTCCAGCACGCCGATGAACAGCGTGACGAAGACGCCGCCCGGCGTCGATTCGTCCGACCCAACGCCAGCCGGAGGCGCAGCGAGGCCTGGATGTTCGACATCAGAAGCGCCGCGCCGACGCCTTTGCCCGACACGTCGCCGACGAGCAGTCCCAGACGGCCTGGCCCCAGCTCGAAGTAGTTGAAGAAATCGCCGCCCACTTCGCGCGCCGGAATCGAGACGCCCTTGATCTCGGCCGCGCCGAACCGCAGCGGCGCGCGCGGCAGCATGTCCGTCTGAATCCGCCGCGACAGCTCCAGCTCGCGGCGCAGGCGTTCCCGATCCACGACCATCGCCTGGTGCTGTTCGAGGTCGTGCGCCATTTGATTGAACGCGCTCGCCAGCTCGCCGAACTCATCCGCGGACTGCACGGGGACGCGCGCACGGAAATCGCCGCCCGCGAGCTGCCGGACGCCGCTCGTCAGCGACCGCAGGCGGTCCGTCATGCGGTGCGAGATGGGGACGATGCCGACGATGGCCAGACCGATGACGACGAGGCCGAGCGAGAGATTCCTGACAGACGCGCGGCGGATCTCGCGCAACGACTCGCCGACGGGCCG
>QHWR01000021.1:37484-60899 GCA_003223835.1 Acidobacteriota bacterium
CGATGCGCGTCGGCGTCTTTCCAGCCGCCGCGATTTCCGTGACGTGGAGCGACTCGAGCGTCGCGCGCCGCGGCGCGTCCGGCGTATACAACCGTCCCTGCGGATCGATCGCAAACGCGATCTCGCCTTGTTCGGAGCGCGCGAGCGTGAGGATCGCCCCGAGCGTTCGGTCCATGTTCAGGCGGGCGCGCGCGTGGCCGATCATTCGCCCGTTCCGCTGAACGGGGATTTGCAGCTCGCGTCCCTGCATTTGCACCGTCATCCGCTCGGCGGCGCGCGCGAGCTGCGCCTCGTGCGCCATTGCCGCCGCCGCGGCTTTCGCTCCGACGTCGGCGCTCGCCAGCCCCGTTTCCACGCTTCGGCGGATCATTTCGTTCAGGTGCGGATCGAGCTGCCCGGAGAGGTCCTTCGGAATCTGCTTTTGCGCTTGCGCGAGGATTTCCGGCACGTTGACGACGATAGGCGGCCGCGGAGGAGCCGGAGCGCCTGCGACGGCGGGCGGTGGTGGAACAGGCGGATGCGGAGTATGTAGCGCGTTGCCGCGCGGCGCGGGCGACGGCGGGGCCGGCAGCGGCGACTGCCCGTCTGTCCCCATCGGCCGGAACTCGACCTGATCGATGAGCGCCGCCGTGTCGCCGAGCATGGGCGCCACCCGCGCACGCAACGCGACGGCATCGGGGGGTCCCGTTCCAGACCCCTCAACGGCCGCGGACGACTCGAAGAGCTGATCCAGCCGTTGACCGACGTCCGTCGTCACAAGTTCCATGCGGCGGCTGATGTCGGTGGCTGTGCCGTTCGCCTCGCGCTCGACGGCGTGCTGAAACGCCCGCACCGACGTCGTATAGGAATACAGCGTGACGGCGCTCAGCGGCAGCACCGACAGCAACAGGAACGCGACGATGAGGCGAGTACGGAGAGACAAATTCAAAAAGACGGAAAACGGAAGACGGAAAACGGAAAGGGAAAACGGAACAGTTCTATCGTAGCGTAGACTCGACCATGCGAGGAGCTTTATGCGCACACGACGGATGAGATTCGTGGCGGTGATGACCATGGCGACGACCGTGTCGCTGGCCGGACAGGGGAAGCAGGAGGATCGCCTGCGCGAATGTGGGACGGTGATCAAAGAGATTCTCGGCATGCGCGAAGGCATTCCGAAGGACCTGCTCAATCGCGCCGAGTGCGTCATCGTGTTCCCGTCCGTCAAGAAGTTCGCGATCGGCGTCGGCGGGAGTTACGGGCGCGGCGCGATGGTCTGCCGGACCGGCGCCGACTTCGACGGACCGTGGAGCGCTCCCGCGATGATGGCCCTCGAAGGGGGCAGCATCGGCTTTCAGCTCGGTGGACAAGCGACGGATTTCGTGCTGCTGGTGATGAACCCGCGCGGCGCCGAATCGGTGTTGAAGAGCAAGGTGAAGCTCGGGGCGGACGCGTCGGCGGCGGCCGGCCCGAAAGGGCGCACCGCCGCGGCGGCGACGGATGCGACGATGCGCGCCGAGATCCTGACCTACTCGAGATCCCGGGGGTTGTTCGCCGGCATCTCGCTCGAGGGTTCGACGCTTCGCGCGGACGGCGACGGCGACACGCTGGTCTACGGCCGCGAGATCGACACGAAGTCGATCATCACGGGCACGGTCCCGGCGCCGGCGCCCGCGCGCGCGTTCATCGATCTGCTGAACAAGCAATCGCCGGCGAATCTGTCCGGCAAATGAATTTGGATTCTCTATTACGGATCAGCGACAGCCGTCGCCCCGAGCAGCCTTGAAAGGGCCGCGCTACGACACTCCGGACTCAGTTTCCGATCCCGATGCGCCGCACGAGGGCCTGGAAGCGCGGCGCGCCGCGCAGCGGCTCGAAGTTGGGGTCGACGTTCACGAACACCGACATCCCCATGCGCTCGCGAACCGAGCGCTCGAGCCAGTCGAGCGCTTCGTCGTCGCGTCCGAGCCGCGTCAGGGTGTGGATCATCCCGTACGCGCGCGTGCACGCCACGTTTTCCGGCAGGCGCTCGAGTTCGGCGAGGTGTTCCAGCCAGTATCCCCGTGCGCCGTCGCGCTGCCAGGCGGCGAGGTGCGCCTCCGCGTCGAACGGCAGTCCCCAGGACGGCTGGCGCCTCATGATTGCGGCCGCTTCGTCGAAGCGGCCGGTCGCCTCGTAGCAGCCCATCAGCATATTGCCGGCTTCATGGTTGCCCGGCGAGATCTCTTCGATCGCGTGACATTCGCGGATCGTCTCGTCCATCCGTCCGGCGAAGTGCAGCGCCCACGCGACGCTCATGTTCATCACCGGCGAGAGCGGCTCCAGGCTTCGGCCGAGCTGCGCCTGCCGGACCGCTTCGTCGTGTCGGCCCAGCGTGGAGTGGAGCAGGGCGTAGAACGACTGCGCCTGGGCGAGCTTTGGATTCAGCCGGACCGCCTTCCGGAAGCTGCGCTCCGCCTCCGTCCAGTTCCAGGCGTTGAAGAGCTGTTCGATCGCGAGCGTGACGTGCGGGTCCGCCAGATCGCGATCCAGCTCGATCGCCTTCAACGCGGCGGCGCGCGCGCGCCGGTATGTCTCGGCGGGCGGCACGAAGCCGTAGTACGCCATGACGCCAAACGTATCGCCGAGTCCCGCCCACGCCGCGGCGTACGTCGGGTCGATCGCGATCGCGCGATCGAAATGCGCCTGCGCTCTCGTAAACCCGTCCGGCGTCCACGTGTTCCAGTGGTACCGCCCGCGCAGGAACTCCTGGTACGCCTCCGGATCGACAGTCGCGCGTTTCTTCAGCCGTTTCTTCTGCGCACCGGTGAGTTTCAGCCGCAAGGCCTCGGAGATCTGCCACGCAATCTCTTCCTGCACTGCGAGGAGATCGCTCGTCTTCTGGCGGAACTGTTCTCCCCAGAGCTGCGCTTCCGTCACCGTGTCAACCAGCTCCGCCTGGATGTTGAGGTGCTCTCCCTGCTGGACGACGCGTCCCGTGAGCAGAGAGCGCGCGTTGAGCGCAAGACCGATCGTCGCGGGGTCCGCCTGCAGCCCCTTGTAGCGGAACGCGAGGCTGCGCGGGACGACGCGGAGCCCTGAGAGCTGCGAGAGGCTGTTGATGATGCTCTCGGTGATGCCGTCGGTCAGATACTCGGACTGCGGATCGGCGCCCGCGTTGACGAACGGCAGCACGGCGAGGGATTTCCCCCGGACGCGCGCGCCGCTGCGAACCGACGATCGCGCCGCGGATCCGGTCAGGAGCGCGCGCAGCGCCATCGCGAAATCGCGCGCCGACTCGAAGCGCCGATCGGGTTGCCGCGCCACCGCGCGGACGAGGATCGGACGGAGTTCCGCCGGCGCGAGCGGATCGAACCCCGCCAGCTCGGGCAGCGAATCGTGCAGCAAACCCGCGACCACTTCCTGCGGCGTGCTGCCGCCGAACAGCCGTCGTCCGCTCAACATCTCGTAGAGCACGCAGCCGAGCGAGAAGATGTCGCTCCGGCCGTCCACGGTCTGCCCGAGCGCCTGCTCGGGCGACAGGTAGCCGAACGTCCCGAGCACGACGCCCGGAGACGTCGGCGAGTACGTGGCCGCGGAGGCGGCGACGGCCGCTTCCTCCGCGACCCGGCGCAGCGCGAGGCCGAAGTCGAGGACTTTCACGACGCCGTCGCGGGTGAGGAACAGGTTCTCGGGCTTCAGATCGCGATGGACGATCCCTTTCGCGTGCGCCGCGGCGAGCGCGTCCGCGACCGACGCCGCGATCTCGACCGCCTGACGCCACGGCAGCGCGCCGGTCTTCAGGCGCGTCCTGACGGTTTCCCCTTCGAGCAGTTCCATGACGGCGACGGGCACGCCGTCAACGACCGCCAGCTCGAAGATGCCCATGATGTTGGGATGCGACAGCGCCGCGACCGCGCGCGCCTCCGTCTCGAAGCGGTGGCGCATTTCCGGATCGGCGGCGATGTGCTGGGCCATCACCTTGATCGCGACCTCGCGGCCGAGCCGCGCATCGCGCGCGCGATACACCTCGCCCATGCCTCCGGATCCGAGCGGTTCGAGGATTTCGTACTGAGCGAGACGGAGACCGGCGGCCAGGGAATCCATGGGATGACACTATTATCGACGATCGTTCGGGGTTCGCGGTTCGGTTCGGGTTCGGGGTTCGCGATCGGGAGACTAATCGTGGTACGCGAGCGCCTTCGTGTGGCGGCGGTACGATCCGTCGCCGGCGGGTTCGAACACGTGGCAATGATCCATTTCGCCGCCGTACACGTGCATCGTGATCGACGGCTGTTCGGCCAGGTTCGAGAGCACGTGGTACTCGAACGGCGGGATCAGGCAGCCCGCGCTTCCGCGGCCCGCGTGTACCCGCGTTCGCTCCGCGAACTGGTAACGGTCCTCAGAGTTCGACACGAGATCGTACTGCGTCACTTCCATCTGCCCGTCGACGACGCATTCGACGCACCAGATGCCGGCGTGATCGTGCAGCGCCGTGCGTTGGCCCGCGCCCCACGCCATCACGACGATCGTGTAGCGCCCGGACGGATCCCGATAGAGCAGCCGCCGCGCGTACGTGTCGGCGCGCGTGCCGCGGTACCGGTCGGGCAACGAGAGCGCGTCGCAGCGCAGCGTGTCCTGCAGGACGTGCTTGACTTCCTGCGCCACGTTCACCGGATCGCCCGCGTCAACCGCGGCGTCGAGCCGCTCGCGAAGCCTGGCGCTCACTTGTTCGCGAGGCTCAGCCATCGCATCGCTCCTGTGTGGGGTACAATTCGTCGCGCCGCCCGGCCGAATGATAGCATCCGTCGCCCTCGTCTCGTCGGTCATCGGCGCCGGAGCCGTCGCGGGCTCGCTGGGCGCGCTGCTGGGCATCGGCGGGGGCGTGTTCCTCGTTCCGTTCCTCAACGCCGCGCTCGGCCTCGACTTCAAGACCGCCGCCGCGATCAGCCTGATGACGGTGATCGCCACGTCGAGCGCGGTGTCGGCGGGAACCGCGGGACGTCAGCTCATCAACCTGCGGCTCGGCATGCTGCTCGAGGTCGCATCCACCGCCGGAGGACTCATCGCGGGAATCACCGTCGAGCGGCTCTCGAATCACGCGCTCAGCGCGATGTTCGCGGTGAGCACGGCGGCGATCGCCGTCCTCATGATCTCGCGGCTCGAGCGGCGCAACGTCCTCGACGCAAGCGCCGACGCGGGTCGCCTCGGCGGCCGGTTTTACGATGAAGAGAGCGGACGGGAAGTCGTGTATCGCGTGAAACGGCTGCCGCTTGGAATGTTCGCGGCGCTGGTGGCGGGCGCTATCTCCGGCTCGCTGGGCGTCGGCGGCGGGATTCTCAAGGTTCCGATCCTGAACGCCTGGTGCGGCGTGCCGATGCGCGCCGCGGCGGCCACGAGCGCCCTGATGATCGGCGTCACCGCCGTATCTTCCGCGCCGATTCAGTACGCGCGCGGCTACGTGAACCCGCCGCTCGCCGCCGCCGCCGTCCTCGGCGTGCTCGCCGGCTCGCGCGCGGGCCTGTGGTTCGGCGGACGCGCGCGCGCGAAATGGCTGAAGCTGCTGATGGCGGCTGTCCTCGGCGCGGTGTCGTGCCTGTATTTCGTGAGGGCCTTCGCGTGAGGGCCAGCGAGCAGGACCTCGGTCGGCTGGAAGCCCTCCTCGGGCGCTTGCTCCTCGCCGGCGTCCTGTCCTCGACGGCATGTCTTGCCGTCGGCCTGATCCTCAGCCTGGCCGGGCGCGCATCGTTGCTTCAGCACCTGCTGCTCACGACGGGCCTGGTGCTCCTGATGGCGACCCCAATCTGCCGCGTGGTCGTATCGATCGTTCAGTACGCGAAGCTGCGCGACTGGTTCTTCGTCGCGACGACGCTGCTCGTGCTGGCGGTGCTGGCGGGATCGGTGCTGTTTGCGCTGACGCGGTAACGAAGGTTCCCTATGCAGGTTCGCTGTCTCCAAACGCCTCGGGGCTCGACGGGATGCCCGCCTGATTGACGGCCGCTTCGACCTCTTTCATGCGCTGGTGCGCCGCGAGCCGCATCTTGTCGAGCAGGTCCGAGATGCGCTGCGCCTGGCGGACGACCGTCGCGAGATCGCGCTGGAGGCTGGGATCGGGATAGCCGCGCTCCAGCAGATCGCAGTGGCCGATGATCGTCTGCAGCGCGCTGTTGATCTCCGTGGACACCGCCAGCGTCTGTTCCGCCATCGCTTCCATGGTGCGGTACTTGACGAGCGCGCGCTGCAGCTCCTGCGCGACGACGGCGACGGCGAAGATCTCGGCGATCGGCTGGATGACGGAGGCGTGCGCCATCGCGAACGCGTGCTTCGCGCGCGACACGAGGTTCAGCGTCCCGACCGCGCGTCCCTTCGCGACGAGCGGGATGATCAGGGCCGACCCGAATCCCGCCTGCTGCAGGACGTTCGCGTCGAGGTAATCGGGCGCGACCTCGTTGATGTCGCCGACCAGAAACGGCTCGCGCGAGCGAACGACGCTGCCGATCACCGTGCGGTCCAACTTGAAGACGACTTCCGGGCGCGGCCGCACGCGGCGCTCCTCTTCCTGCACGCGCGCCGTGTACGTCTGGAATTCCTGGCCGGTTTCGCTGAGCAGCGCAAGGCCGACGCGGTCGCACGGCACGAGCCGCGTGAGGCGCTGCGCGAGCGCCTGGAACGCCAGCGGCACATCCACCGAGCGCGCGATGATCTCGAGCATGACGTTCTGCGTCTGGAGCTGTTCGATTTCGGTCAGCGTCGCGCGGTGCGCCGTCTCGTGTTCGCGGATCCGTTCGGAGAGCGAGCCGATCCGCCGCGTGGCCAGCGACGCCAGGATCAGCATGACGATCCACGCGACGACGACCTGCGCCAGGACGCCGGGACGTCTCGGGATCGCGCCCGCAATCGTCCAGGCGACCGCCTGCACCACGCCGAACGCGGCGACGAGCGCCCAGATGACCCAGACCGGGGCCTGATGGTCGCGATAGTTCATTGACCCTCGCGCCGCGGCGCCAGCCGGTAGGCATCGGGCACCGGCCGAAGCGGCCGATCGAACCAGAGCGGGCGGCGAAGCCCGTCGGGCCCCGGCGCCGGGCGCGTCTGCTCCATCCATTCTTTATACGCCGCGTGGGCCTTCTCCGTGTCAACCTCCACGTCCCCGTAGCGCTCGTCGGGCGCCGCCTTCTCGAGGCGAACCCGCTGGTGCCAGCAGTGCATGCCGCTGACCGGGTCCGGCTGAACCGGAAAGGTCAGGTTCTGATGCACCCCGATGTTGGTCCACCACACGCGCTCGCTGTCGGGGTCGTCGCTCGCGAAGGGCTGCGCGCCGTGCACCTGCTTCATCGTGTAGCGGCCGCCGGCGCGCGCGATGCGCACCAGCGAGGAGGCGCTGCGCGATCCGCCCATCTCTTCGTGCAGCCGCCACCGGCCGAGGTGATGGGAGACGCCGAGGACGCCCGGCCGGATGCCTTCGGTCACCCACGCGCGCGTCACGAAAGATCCGATGCGGGTTCGGACCTTGACGAGATCCCCCGTCGCCACGTCGAGCCGGCGCGCGTCCGCCGTCGAGATCCACAACGGGTTGTCGTGCGAGATCTCGTACAGCCACTTGACCGCCGACCTCGTGTGGATCAACGTCGGCAGACGAAAGTTCGGCAGCAGATCGAATTCTCCTTCGTCGCGCTTCAGCTCGCGCCAGTACACGTGTCCGGGCACGTAACGCGGGATCGCGTGCTCGGGCCACCCCCATCGCGAGAGTGTCGGCGAATAGAATTCGAGCCGGCGCGACGGCGTGTCGAACCCGGCGCGGGCGACGCCCGCCGCGATCACGCCGGCGGCCGTGCCTTCGCGCAGCACCGTTTCGCCGTCGGCCGACACCGTCGTCCCCCGCAGCTCATCGTCGCTCAACGGCCGCTCGTGCCCGCGGCTGTACGCGCGATCGGAAACCTGGAATACGCCGTACTTCCGCATGTAAGCGAGTGGCGTCAGGCCTTCGCGCGCCGCGGCCTCGGGCAGTCCCGGCACCGAGTGCTCGAACATCCACCCGTAGTACTCGTCCATCGTAATGGGCTGGCCGGGACGTTGCGGACTCTCGAAGTACTGGCGGATGCCGAGGGCGCCGTCCGGATCGATCTTCCAGCTCAGCGCGATCCAGAACTCGCTCTCTTCCCAGACTTCGCCCGGATTGGCTTCGTACGTCGCGGTCACGCGATCGCCGCGCTTCTCGCGCGCGACGCGGACGACGGGCTGGCGGAAGCCGAGCCACTGGCCGGCGTGCGTCTCCTGGCTCATCGTGTCGTGCCGCTCGGTCCCCAGCCCCATCGGCAGGATGTAGTCCGCGAACCACGCCGTTTCGCTCCACGTCGGCGAGAGTGCAACGTGCAGGCCGATCTGCTCCGGATCCTGGAGCGCTTCCATCCAGGAGAACCCGTCCGGGTTCGTCCACACGGGGTTGTACACGCGCGTGAAGTAGACGTCGAGCCGCCCCCGTCCTTCCTTGAGGAAGTGCGGCAGCAGGAAACTCATCTCGAAAAACGCGAGCGGGAATTCGCGCGGGAAGAGCAGCTCGTTCCAATATTCCGGCGCCGGCGGCGGGTTGGGATGTTTCGGAACGAACTTGTTCGTCACGTGAAGGTTCATCCCGCCGATCGTCCCGAGCGACCCGGTCAGGACGACGAGCAGGTACAGGCAGCGCGTAATCTGCCAGCCCCAGAGGTTGCCCGCCGCCGCCGCGCGCCAACTGTGCGCCGAGAACCGGCTGCCGGCGAGGCCGATTGCGCGTGCGGCTTCCACGATCCGCGCCGCCGGGACCCCGGTTTCCTCCGCGGCGTACTCGGGCGTGAACTGTCCGTAGAGCTGCTTCAACGCATCGATGAAGCTGTCGAAGGTTTCCGGCAGCTCCGGCCGTTCCGCCCGCAAGTACTCGCGCCAGTTGACCCACGTGCGAACGAACTCGCGGTCGTACAGGTTTTCCTCGAGCAGAATGCGCGCGAAGGCGAGCAGCAGCGCGCCTTCCGTCCCCGAGTACGCGGGCAGCCAGAGATTTGCTTTGGCCGACGAGTTCGACAAGCGCGGGTCAACGGTGATCACCGTCGCGCCGGCCGCCTGCGCGTCGACGATGCGCTGCGCGTGCGGGTTGAAATAGTGGCCCGACTCGAGGTGCGACGACAGCAGCAGGATCGTCCGGGCGTTTGCATAATCCGGCGACGGCCGGTCCGCCCCGGTCCACAGAAAATGTCCGAGCCGCGCCGACGAGGAGCACACGTTCGTGTGGCTGTTGTGGCCGTCCACGCCCCAGCACTGGAGCACGCGATTCGCGTAGCCGTCCTCGCCGGGCCGGCCGACGTGATACATCAACTCGTGGCGGCGACCTTCCACGATGGCCTTGCGGATGCGGCCGCCGATGTCGTCGAGCGCCGCCTCCCAGCTGACGCGCTCCCACTGGCCGCCGCCGCGCTTGCCCGTTCGCTTCAGGGGATGGAGGATGCGATCGGGGTCGGTCAGCTGATTGGGCGTGACGACGCCCTTCGCACACGTGCGGCCGCGGCTGCCGGGATGGAGCGGGTTGCCTTCGATCTTCCGGACGTCGAGCGTCTGCTGATCGACGTACGCGATGATGCCGCACGCCGACTCGCAGTTGAAGCAGATGCTCGGCACGATCCAGTAGCGCCGCCGATCCTTCTTCGGCCAGCTCGTGGACTCGAAGTCCACGTAGTTGTCCCACTCGGAAGGGTCTGGATGGGATCTAAACATTCAGCATCAACTCAGAGGCACACTTTGCCCTGCCTCGACCCAGACGTACTCCCATGCGGCGCTTCCGGCCAGCGCGAGGACGGCTGCCGCCGTGACGAGCACGCCGATCGCGCCGCCGGCCGCGCCCGCACCCAGGAGCGCAAGCGGCAGGAGTCCGCCCGCGGCGATGGCGCCCCACCAGAACACCCCTGAGTACGCGCCGCGACGGATCGTCGCCACCGCCAGCTCGTGGTGACGCGTGGGGCTCGGCGCGAGCACGTTCTCGAACACGAGGATCACGAGGTGCGCGGCGAGCGAGGCGAAGAGGATGCCGGCGAGCAGCGAGCCTGCGCTCGCGTCGATCCCGAACGCCACGCACACGAGCAGCGCCGCGGATCCGGCGATGCCCGACTGCGCGATCAGATCCACGGCCGCCGTTGGTCCCCCCGGTGTAAGACGTCGCGAGGAGCGCGACCCCCAGCACCGGCCACGCGAGCGCGTCGAGCGCCGCGGCGAGATGGAACCAACCGGCTGCCAGCCACGCCGCGCTCAGCACGCCGTGGGCCGTGAGAAACCACGCGCCCCACACCATCCACGAACGCCAGTTCGGTTTCGTCAGGATGTAGAAGAAGCGCTCGGGCCGCTCCAGATCGATCACGAGCACCGCGGCTGTCAGCCCGATGAAGATGATGGACAGCGCCGGCGCGGCGAGCGTGACGAGCGGTCCCGCGAATCCCAGCAGCCAGAACGCCGCGGCGACGAGCATCGCCCCCGTCGCGACCGCCTTCATAAAGAGGTAGAGGACCATGTCCGTTCCCCACGGTTTCTCGTGGGGGACGTCGTAGTCGACGCGCGGGTCGCCGGGGGACTCGGGATCCTGTTCGGGCGCGCCGAGCGGCCGCAGGTGCACCTGTCCTTCCTTGTAATAGAAAGGCCGCGCGGCTGCTTCCGGCCGGATCACGCTGTCGTCGGCGCCAAGGTAGAACACCTTGGGCCCCGTGCCCTTCTCGGGCTTGCGCACCATGAACGCGTCGCGTTCGACGATCCGGGCGACGTCGCTCTCCGGATCGTCCAGGTCGCCGAAGATGCGGCAGCCCGTCGGACACACGCTGACGCACGCGGGCAGCAGCTGGTTCTCCACCCGGTTCGCGCAGAAGTTGCACTTCTCCGCGGTGCGCGTGTTGGGATCGATGAACAACTGATCGTACGGACACGCTTCCATGCACGCGCGGCAGCCGATGCACCGGTCGGGGTGCAGATCGACGATGCCGTCGCGACGGCGGTAGAGCGCGTGCGTCGGACAGATGCGGACGCACGGCGCGTCCACGCATTGATTGCAGAGGACCGGGAAGAACAGGCGGCGCGTGTCGGGAAACGTGCCCCTCTCGACGCTCTTGACCCAGCAGCGATTGACTCCGACGGGAATCTGGTGTTCGGCCTTGCAGGCGATGGTGCACGCGTGACATCCGATGCATTTGCGGAGGTCAATCGCGAACCCGAAATTTGGCATGAAGTCGAGCCACTATATCCCATTCTTCGCGGCTCGAAAGGCGGCGAGCGCGGCCGTTTTCTCCCGCGCCGCGACCAGCGGAAACGTGCCGAGGACGGAGGCGAACGCGCGTTCGTCGAGACCGTACAGCCGCGCAACCGCGGCCTGCAGCGCGGCCGTCGCATCGACGTCCAGCGGCGAGCGCTGAATGCGTCTCGCGAGCTGCACGATCGCGCGGAACGCATCCGACGATCGCTCGGGCGTCGGTACGGGAAGCCGTCGCATGATGCCGGCCGTCACGTGCGTGCCGACGCGCAGCCGCACGAGGTAGTTCGCGACGTAGCTGTTGAACACGCCGCAGAGGAATTGCTGGTCGTCCTCTTCCAGCCGCTCTTTCGCGCAGAAGATCGTGTGCGTGGTGACCGCGCCCGCGGGAACGATCGCGGCGATCAACGTCAGTCGATTCGTCGACGAGGCGACTTCACGATACGCGAGGCGCGAGTGCCGCCACCGATCTCCAAGCAGCTGGTCCGCGACGCGCTCGGAGATGCGCGCGCGCGCACGGTCCACGCGCACGACGAACGGCTCGATCAGCTTTCCCTCGAGAACCGGCGCGCCCGCCGAGCCGAAGCAGCCGCGATCGTCCGTCGCGTTCAGCTCGCGGCCGAACCTGACGGCCCACCCATGGGGGTCGCCGAGCGCGGGCGCCGCCGAGAAGAGATGCGCGGCGAGGTCGCGGTCGGCGGCGGTCTCGAGCGCCGGAATCGCCAGGTCCGGCCCGCTGATCCGCCGAATCAGGGACACGGGCAGGACAACGGCGTCCGGCACAGCGCCCTCGTCGGGAACGCGATCGAGCCACGATGGCGATCGCAGACCGAGACGACATGGAACTTCGGGCCGCGCGGCCTCCGTGGTCGCCGTCAGCACGACGAACCGCAGACTGCGATGAATCGGGAAGACGGCTTCCCGGTTCTCGAACGAGAGCAGGGCGTCGATCCCGCACCGTTCGAGCAGCGCCGTCCTCAGCGGTGAAGAGCCGGAGTCGGACGCGAGGCCGGCCGGCGCGAGCATCCCGATCCGTCCGCCGGGACGAACGAGCTGCAGCATCCGTTCGGCGAACAATTGATACAGGTTGCCATGTCCATCGCCCTGCAATGCGAAGCAGCCGGACGACCGCGCGAACGCCGTCAGAGCGTGAGCCGACGTTTTTGCCTCAGCCCGATCGTCCGTCGATCCGGCGTCTCCCCGGAGAGCGTCCCACGGCGGATTGCCGATGACGGCGTCGAAGCCCGGCTGCCGCAGCGGCGCTCCGTCTTCATCAAAGAACACCTCGGGAAACTCCATCGACCAGTGGAAGAACCGCTCGCGCCCGGCGACGGCGCGTGCGGTCGCGAGCCAGTCCGCCTGGACTCGCGACGGGAGGTCTGACGGCCGACCTGCGGCCGCGTCGGCCAGTGCCGCCCACGCACGGCGATCCGGCGCCGGTCGATCGCGCGGCCAGAACCACAGCGCGCACCACAAGTCCGCCAAGGACCGCCACGCCGCGAGCGGTCCTGCCGAACCGTCGAGCGCGGCGACGTCACGCTCCTTGCGGCGGACCACGTCAACCGAGTCGTCGGGTTCCGTCGCCATCGTCAGCCGCGGCCGGACCGCGCGCGAGACCCGCTGCGACAGGTCGTCGAGCGCGAAGAGCGGCAGCGCCGCCAGCCGGGGGCGCGATCCGCCGCGCGGCGACGGCGGCTGACGCAGCACGTCGTCGATCGACGCACCGACCAGGCTGTTGCCGGTTCGCAAATGATGATCGAGAAACGTGAGCGGCCGATCCGCCGCGAGCGTCGAGAGCCACAGCGAGAGACGCGACAGTTGCACGGCCGTCGCGTTGAGATCGACGCCGAACAGACAGCGCTGGGCGATCGTCCGGCGGAATCCAGCGCGGTCGTGCGGGCTCACGTCCGCGGCGGCGACGACGGCCGCGCGGATCAGCGCCTGCTCGTACGCGTGCGCCAGATACGCGCAGGCGGCGACGAGGAATGCGCCGCTCCCCATCGCCGGATCGAGCACGCGGATCGCGAGGATCTCCTGTGGCGAGCGGTCGCGGATGAGCGGCGCGAGTGTCCGGCGCACCAGGTACTCCGTGATCCCGCGTGGCGTGTAGAACGTGCCGGTCGCCTTGCGCCGCCCGGTTGGCGTGAGCGTGACGTCGCGGTTCGCCTCGACACGCGGCTGATAATCCAGCACGCGCTCGTACACGGCGCCCAGTTGCTCGACGCCGAGATCCGCGTATGAAATGCGCTCGCGCTTCTCGCGCCCGGCGCGCGTCGTCAACGAGAGCAGCGCGTCGCGCACGAGCCGGTCATCCACGACCGCGGAATCAGCGAGGGGAGCCGACGCGGGCGCGAAGAGACGTCCGTTGAACGGCGTCACGCGCAGCGTTCCGGCCCGGCACCCGCGATGGGCGAGCCTCGAAATCGCCTGCAGGGACGCCCAGAGTCCCGGCGGCCGCGGCTCGCGCTCGATCCGCGGGCGCAGCGCTTCGATCGTGTAGCTGTCTCGATAGAGAGGATGCCAGCGCGGCACCAGCCCGCGCGCTTCGGCGAACAGCAGGAACAGAATCCGATACACGACGGTCAATGCATCCGCGAGCGCGGCGTCCACGGCGGGCGGACGGCGACGCCGCGTGGCGCCCAGACCCGAGACGAGCCGCACGAGCGCATGCTCGACGCCGACCTGCAGCGACGCGCCGACGTCGATCCGGTGCCGATCGCTGGCATCCACGATATCCGCCAGGCCGGCGGCGAACGTCTCGGCGCGAAGAACCGTCGCCATCGCCGCGAGAGCCTCGTCGTCTGCGGCGGCACGATCCAGCGCGCAGTCGAACGCGCGCCGCGAATAGGTGCGCTCCGCGTCGAGCAGCCGCAGTACCGGACCGTTGGCCACGAATGCCCATCGAACGCCGAGCGACACCGCCTGCCGCACCGCGGCGCCCCACATCGCCTCCTGGTTCTGTCCCCACGGCGTGACGAGAAGCGCGGCAGCTGGCCGTCCGCGGACCAGAAGCTTCATCGCGATGGCTGCTGCGGAGTCGTCGCACACGTCGACGTCGAAGCCGAGCAAACGCAGCAGCGGCTCAACCAGGACGTCGACGACCTGCCGCGTGCCGGATGCCGGACCCAGCCTGGCGCTTGCGGACTCGATGAGTGTCCGAAGCTGTGTCGGTATTCTCGGATCGGCCGCGACGCATGCGTCCATGCCGGCTGTCCGAAGCGTGTCGAGCGACAGCAACGGTCCCGACAGTCCTCTCACCGTCGCGCTCCCACAATCAGTACGCCGGCGATTCGCCAGCTGTCGTGCAGACTTCGGGATGCGGCGAGGTAATCCAGCCGCAGCGTTCGCTCCTCTTCGATCCGCGCTGTCATCCGCGCCGTCTCGTCGGCTCCGGCGAGCACGTGGCGATCGAACAGTCCGGGTTGAACCGCGCCAACGTGGACCTTCGGCGCCAGCGCGCGCTCCCGCGCGACGCGCGCCTCGATCGCATCGTGCTGACGGCGGCGTGTTTCGACCGCAAGCACATGGGCCCGGTCGTCAACGACTGCGGCGATGGCCCGTTCGTGCTGCGCGAGCGCCGCGGCGACAATCGCGCGTGCCGCGGCCGCGCGTCGCGGCCGGCGTACGGTGAAGGGCAGGTGCACCGCGAGTACCTCGCGCCGCAGCGTCTCGCCGGCGCTCGTCGTCGCGCTCCACTCGACGAGGACGACGAGGCCGGGCGGAAGCGTTGAACGGATCCCGTCCATCGCGGAGATGACCTGCGCATCGCGGCCGACGGAATCAAATGGCGGGCGCGTGAGTCGCCGTCGCGCGAGCAGGGTCGGCGCCTCAGCGGACGCAAGCGTCCGCAACGCCGCGTCCGGCCGTTCGAACGCGTTCGCCGGCATCGCGGCGCCGTCGGCCTCCACCATCGGCGTTTGGCCGCCGATGATTGCCTGCGCCGCCCGTGTCTCGGTGAGAAACGTCGCGAGTCGATCGCTGACGCCGAATCGTCCCGCGACCTGGGTCAGCCGCCGGGCGACGTTGGCGAGGATCAGATCCTCGGCGGTGTCGCGCGCGACGAATGTCATCGCGTGGACGGCGCGTCGCTGGCCGAGGCGGTCCACACGTCCGATGCGCTGCTCGAGCCGCGCGGGATTCCAGGGAACCTCGTAGCTGATGACGATGCGACAGTGCGCCTGCAGGTTCAACCCCTCGGCTGCGGCGTCGGTCGCCGCCAGCAGACCGCCGTGCGCGTTGAATGTTCGGACGACGGCGGTGCGGTCGGCCGCCGAGAGACCGCCATGGAGCACCAGGTCGGCGCCGATCTCCGCGGCGATCCGGCGCAGGGTGTCGCGGTATTCCGTGAAGATAATCGCCGCCTCGCCATCGAGGCGCCGCAAGAGCCGCGAAAGGAACGTCAGCTTCGATTCGGACCCGACGTCGCGTGCCGCGGCGATGAGCGCACGAAGCCACCGCTGTTCGCGCGCCTCGTCCGCAAGGCCTGGCGTCCCGAGCACGCCATCCGGCTCGGAATCGTCCTGAATCTCGTCCTCGGGAAAGAGCGGCAGTTGAAATTCGACGCGGCCGCGACGCCCGAGCAGGTCGAGACGGCGTTCCAGAGAACCGAGCGCGGCCGCCGCGGACGACAGGGCGCGCTTGCGGAGCACGATCATCGCGAGGCGCGCGCGCTCCGCGTCCGGCCCTGCTTCGCGCCAGACCTCGCGTGTATAGCGGGTGAGGAGCCGGTGCAGCCGCCGCTCGGCCGCGGTAGGCCGAATGGGCGTGAAGCGATGACGACGTGGGCGCGTGTCGCCGACGTCGAGACGCGAGCGGCGAAACATCAGCGGCGGCCGGTCGTCTGCCAGAGCGCCGATTCGGACGATCGACCCGAACGCCGCTGCGTCCCCCGAGTACGGCGTCGCTGTAATCAGGACGACGGCGCGGGATCGCACGCCCAACGCGTTGAGCGCGGCGTGGCGATCCGTCGGAGCGGCGGCCGCGTGTACTTCGTCGGCGATCAAGAGATCCCAGCTGACGGACGCGAGCGCCGGCAGCACCTCGGCGCGCTTCAGGAAATCAGTCGAACAGACGTAGACGCCCGGAAGCGACCACGGATTCACGTCGGGCGGCAGGTCGGCCGCCGACCGACGGAGCCAGCGGGCATCGGCCATCGTCGCCGTGAGGCCGAAGCGAGAACGAAGTTCGCCGGTCCATTGTTCGCGCAGCCCCGCGGGAACCGCGATCAACATCCGGCAGTTGCGGTTCCGGCCGAACGCGTCCGCCGCGATCCACCCGGCCTGGATCGTCTTGCCCAGGCCGACTTCATCGGCGAGCAGTACCCGGAGACGTCCACTCGCGACCGCCAGCGCGGGTTCGAGTTGATACGCGAGCACGTCCACGCCATCCGCGTATTCCACCCGCAGCGATCCGCGGAGCGCGTCGCACACGCGGCCGCCGAGCCACGCGGTCCAGCGCCGCGGGCGCACGACTCGCGGTCCGGACGGGACAACACACGGCGTGACGCGATCGAAGGGCCAGAGGACCGCACGCTCCCCGCCGGCCGTGTGCAGGCGCAGCTCGACGCAGTCCTCGTGGGGCAGCGTCGCCGTCAGCCGCCACCGCTCGCCGCGAACGACCACGTCGCGGCCGGGTACGATGTCGGGTGGCAGGCGCTGCGTACGCGGGGACGCCGCGTGTTCGCAGATTTCAGTAGCCATGCGCCGGCGCCCGCGCGTTCACTGAGGATTTCGCGCGGCGCCGGATCGAGTGGCAAGAGAGGTACCGCTCGGCGGTTCCGTTGTCTATTGGTTCTGTCGCTGCTCGTCGAGCAGCCGGCGCGAGAGGATCACCGGTCCCGGCGTTTCGCCGCGGCGGCGCTCCCTGCCCCCGGGCACGCGGACGCGGCGGATGCGCACGCCGCGCGCGTAGCTGACGGCGGCGACCTGCGGCGGGACCGCAAGGCCGGCCATCAGGCCTCGCAGTTCCTCGGCGGCGGTGCGCGGCGTCTCCTGCGGCTCGACGACCTTGTGCGACGGCGCGTCGGACGATTCCTGCCGCGCCCAGATCGCCAGCGGCATCAGCCGCAGCACGGCGCCGACGGCGTGCAGTTTCGCGGGGCGCTTGCGCGGCTTGACCTGCACCAGTTCCGGCGTGGCTTCGGCCGCCCTGGCGATCGGCTCCAGCACCGGCTCCGGCATCGGCTCCACGATCGGCACGTCGATGAGCGGCGGCGGCTCGGCCGTCTCGTCGCGGCGTATCACGTCGGCGGACGCCAGCACCTCGGATTCTTCTTCCGTCTCGGCTGACGCGCGCGGCCCGGCCGCGCGGTTCGCCGGCGTATCGAGGTAGACGAGCGGCTCGACGACCGCCGGCGCTCCCTCGGTCCCGTGCGAATCCTCGAGCGCACGGACGGCGCCGACGACCGGTCCGGCGTCGGCCGCCGGCGGCGGCTCGTCGGTCGGCTCCTGTTCGACGGGCCGAGCGGTCTGCGGCGCGGACCGGCGCCACTCGAACGGCGATGCCCACGACGACGAAGAGGAGACCTCCGTGTCGGACGCTTCCTCCGCGGCGGGGCTGGCGCTCGCCGCGCGCGAATCGGCGGCGGTGGCCGCGGCCAGGCCCGGCTTCTTGTGGGCCAGGAATTCCAACTGATCGACGCGCGACTGCAGCCGGGCGGCCCCCTCCACCTTCATCTGTTCGGCGCGCCGCAGGAATTCCATGATCTGGTCGGCGAACAGATCGGGATCGCAGCCGGCGATGACCTGAGGGTCCTTGTTGCGGCGGAACGCCCCGAACAGCCCCCTGCCGGATCGTTCGGGATCGCGGTCGGCGGCCGTGGACGCGAGCTGCGGAATCGTGTGCGTCTGCAGATGCTCCGCGCCGGTGAGGCTCCGCAGGTGCGCGACCAGTTCGTCCTCGTCGCGCGGCGAGAGCAGCGCGCTCACCAGGATCACGTCGGGCATCTGCGTGTTGATGGCGGCGACCGCGGCGTCGCGTGAATCGACCACGACGAGGTCGGCGTGCACCTTGTCGCGCACGACTCGTTTCAAGATCGCGGCCTGCCGCAGATCGGTTTCGATGGCGAGAACGAGCGGCACCGAGCTCCTCAACTCTTCAACATGAACAGCGTCAGCAGTGTGCCGACCGCGGCGAACACGAGCAGCGGCGCGTTCTCGATGCTCTGATATCGCGCAGCGGTCCACAGCGCGGTGCCCAGGTCCCCCAGCCGATCGCCGAGCGGGCTCATCCCGCCGCCGCCGTGCACGAGTTCGACGAAGCGGTCGTGTACGCGCGGATCGATGGACGTGAGGCCGAGCAACACGACCCCGAACACCACCGCCGAGATGACGCCTTGTCGGAATCCCAACTTCATGACTTCCCCGCCATATTTCGCAGGGGCGCAACCCCCTGGTGTCGCAAGTTCTGCGCCGCCAGCGGCACGAATGGCGATCGACGCGAACCGGCGTCTCCGCAACGACTTATCCACCCCGGACGGCTCTGTATGCGGATTGCTCCCGCGGGGAGGCCGCCGCGAGCCACGCTTTTTGACACTCGATTGCGGATCTGAAATCGCGCGGCCCGTGGATCTCCCGCGTCCCTCCTTCTTATGTGCGTGCCCGTTTTCGACGTGTGCATGACGTCGCGCGCGCGATCGATCGCTCCGCGCGATCGCGCGTTGATCAGACCTCACGAGAGCCCGCACCCGGCCAGGATCGGCGGGGCCGGCGGCCGCTCCACGGCCACGAAATTCGCGGCAGCCGTTACGAAACTGATGGCTTCGCGTGCTCTCGACCGAGGACAGTTCGGGTCCGGCCGACCCGCCCGCCCGCCGCGTCGATCGCGCGCAAGTCATGGTGCGTGGGGCCACTTGCGCGCGCGAACCGCGATTCTGCCGAGCTCCGTGGCACACCTGTTGCCATTCCCCGGCCCGTGACGCGGCGCGTCGCCGCGACTACGCAATGCGGCACGGCCGCACATTCGCACCGCTCACGGGCGGTGCTCACCCACTCAGTGGGGGAGGATCCCATGAACCTCGTGAAATCGTTCGTGCGTAACGACGAAGGCCAGGACCTGCTCGAGTACGCGCTGCTCGTCGCGCTGATCGCGCTCGTCGCGATCGCCGCTGTCGGCCTCGCCGGCAAGAGCGTGAACACCATCTTCTCGAGCATCGCGTCGGCGCTTTCGACGGCCTCGTAAGCGGACCACCTGGGGACGTGCGGCGATGCCGTTTCGACGGCATCGCCGCGATTGGCGCCGCAGGGGCGGTGCGCTCGTTGGGGAGGATCAAATGAAATTCGTCCAGTTCGCCAAGTCGCTCGTGCGCGACGAGGAAGGTCAGGACCTGCTCGAGTACGCGTTGCTCGTCGCGCTCATCGCGCTCGTCGCGATCGCAGCGGTCGGGCTCGCGGGCCAGAGCGTGAACTCGATCTTCTCGGCCGTTGCGTCGGCGCTCTCCGCCGCGTCCTAACGGTATTCACGAGGCCGGGAGCACACCTCCCGGCCTCGCGTGTAACTGGGCGATTACAAATTCGATATCCGAACGTTCGGAGCGGCAATCGTTCGAGGACAACAGGCCACCGGTCGAGGATTAGGGTTCGAAGGAGCACGCGCCATGCAGTCGCCAATTGCTGTCGCCGCGCTGATGGAACTCGCGAAGACGCGTACGCGCGAAGACGAAGGCCAGGATCTTCTGGAGTACGGATTGCTGTGCGCGCTCATCGCGCTCGTCGCCTTCGCGGCCGTCTCAACGGTGGGACAGACGATCTATACGGTGTTCTGGCAGGCCATTGGGAACAATTTCTAGTCCCGCGTTCGTGACGCTCGCGGTGGGCGTGACGCTCGCGTCGGCGATCGACATCCGGACGCGGCGGATTCCCAACGTGCTGACGGCGCTCATGTCGGCCGCGGGCATCGCGCTCGCGGCCACGGGCGCCAGCGGGATCTCCGTCGGGTTCGCGGCGCTCGGCCTCGTGGTCGGATTGCTGGTCATGCTGCCGGGCCACGCGCTCGGCGCGACCGGCGCCGGCGACGTGAAACTGATGGCGGCCATCGGCGCCATCGTCGGGCCGGGGATGGCGGTGAACGCGTTTCTGTTCACGGCGCTCACCGGCGGCCTGCTGGCCCTGGGCGTCGCGGTGCTGCGAGGGCGCCTCGCGGCCACCGTCGCGGGGACAAGAGCGCTCGTGACGGCGCCCGCCGAAGCGCGGCAGGCGATCGAAGCTCCGGCCCGGGGGAATCGATTCGCGTACGGACCGGCAATCGCGATAGGCAGCATGCTCGCGGTGATTTTTCGCTAGAAACCGAGGTTGGCCATGACTCGCTACAGAAACGAACGCGGCGCCGCGCTGATCGAAACGGCGATCACGCTTCCACTGCTGATGCTCGTCTGCGTCGGGATCTTCGAGTTCGGCCGCGCGTATCAGACGTGGCAGGTCCTGACCAACGCGTCACGCGAGGGGGCCCGCGTCGCCTGCCTCGAAGGGACGACGGATGCGGACGTGCGCACGCGCGTCAACGATTATCTGCGCGTCGGCGGCCTGCCCGCGCAGCCGGACAGCAACATCGCGGTCGATCGGAACGTCCCGCTGACGGCGACCGCCACGGGATCGCGCATCCAGGTGAACTATCCGTTCAATTTCATGGTTCTGAATCCGATCGTCCGTCTCGTCGTGTCGACGTCGACCGTCGGCGGCCCGATCACGATGCAGGCCCAGTCCATCATGCGGAACGAGTAGCAGGGGACAATCATGCGCAATCGAATCTTTGCAGTTCTGGCGATCGCCGTCCTGGCTGGTGGCGGGCTCGCGTATGGCACCTACAACCTGATGCAGAACCAGCCGACGAAAACCGTCAACGCGCCGACCCAGCCGGTCGTCATCGCGGCCGCGGACCTCTCGCTCGGCGCCGAGCTGCGAAAAGAGGACCTGCAGGTCGCGAACTATCCCGCGGGCCAGGCGCCCGATGGCGCGTTCATGCGCGTCTCCGACATCGTCGGCCGCGGGCTGATCGCGCCGATCGTCAAGAACGAACCGGTCCTCAAGGCCAAGCTCGCGTCCAAGGAAGCCGGCTCCGGGCTGCCGCCCGTCATTCCGGAGGGGATGCGCGCGGTGTCGGTCCGCGTCAACGAAGTGATCGGCGTCGCCGGCTACGTCCTGCCCGGCACGCGCGTCGACGTCATCACCACGCAGAGCCCGACGAACCAGCAGACCGACACGACGTCGAAGGTGATCCTCTCGAACGTCCAGGTCGTCACGGCGGGCACGCGCATGGAGCAGGACCAGGACAAGAACAAGCCGGTGCAGGTGACCGTCGTCACGCTGCTCGTGTATCCGGAGCAGGCCGAGCGCCTCGCGCTCGCGAGCAACGAAGGGAAGATTCAGCTCGCGCTGCGCAACCCGCTCGACGTCAGCGCGCCCGAAACGCCGGGCGTGCGGCCGGCGATGCTCCTCGGCATGCAGAAGACGGCGCCCGTTCACGCGTCGCGTCCGGTCGCGGGCGCGCGCAGGACGTCGCCGGGTCCGGTGACCCAGGACGCGCCGTCCGTCGCGCCGATGCCGACCGTTGAAATCATCCGGGGCGACAAGCGCTCCGCCGAAGTCATCCGATAGTTGTTGTCCGTTGCGCAGCCCATACGCGGGCTGTCTGGGGAGGGAGACCATGAGAGGCGCTCGAGGACCGGCGAAGCTTGCTGCGCTGGTCGTGTACATCATCGTGATTCTTGTTGCGACTCCCCAGGCGCAACAGTCCGCGTCGTTCAGCGGTTCCGCCGGCTCGATTTCGCCGGGGCCCGCGGCGAGCTCGCCCGATGCGACGACTATCGACCTGCTCGTCGGACGGTCGACGATTCTCAACGTCGGCTCGACGATCTCCCGCGTGTCGCTGACGGTGCCCGACATCGCCGACGCGATGGTGACGACGCCGCAGCAGCTGCTCATCCACGGCAAGCAGCCGGGGACGATCTCGCTGTTCGTGTGGGACAGGGCGGGCGGCATCAAGACCTACGAGGTCACCGTGCGCCGCGACCTGAAAGAGCTGGCCGAGCACATGAGGCAGCTCTTCCCGGGCGAGCCGATCACCGTCGCCGGCAGCGGCAAGGACGTCGTGATCTCCGGGACGGTCTCGAGCAAGTACGTCATCGACAAGGCGGCGGACCTCGCGTCCGGCTACGTCGAGAAGAAAGAGAACGTCGTCAGCCTGATGAAGCAGCAGGAAGGCGTCGCGTCGAACCAGGTCATGTTGAAGGTGCGCTTCGCGGAAGTGAGCCGCAGCGCGCTGCAGGAGCTGGGCGCGTCGTTCATCGCGAACGCGTACAAGAGCGACTGGTTCGCCCGTTCGACCACCGAGCAGTTCGCCGCGCCGGTGTTCGACAGCAACAAGCCTGGCGGCCTCGTGTTCAGCGACTTCCTGAACCTCTTCCTCTTCAACACGAAACACGGCCTCGGCACGGTCGTGCGCGCACTGCAGAACAAGGGCCTGTTCCAGAGCCTCGCCGAGCCGAACCTGATCGCGCTCAACGGCAAGGAAGCGAGCTTTCTCGCCGGCGGCGAGTACCCGTATCCCATCGTGCAGCCCAGCTCCGGCGGCAACTCCGTGACGATCATGTTCAAGGAGTTCGGCATCCGCTTGAACTTCACGCCGACGGTGCTCGGCGGCGACCTGATCGATCTGAAGGTGCGGCCGGAAGTCAGCACTCTCGATTTCACGAACGCCATCACGCTCAATGGCTTCCGTCTGCCGGCGCTCTCGACGCGCCGCACGGAAACCGAGGTCGAGCTGCAGGACGGCCAGACGTTCGCGATCGCCGGCCTGATGAACAACCTCGTCAACAGCACGATGCAGAAGATCCCGGGGATCGGCGACATCCCGATTCTCGGCTACCTGTTCAAGAGCCGCGCGTATCAGAAGAACCAGACCGAGCTGGTCGTCATGATCACGCCGCACATCATCCGTCGTGGATCGACGGGCGTGTCCGAGGGCCTGCCGTCGCTGGTCGAGCCGTACATGGGCAAGCCGGATCGGTCGATGCCGAGTCCCGCGCCCTACACGGGATCGCCGCGTTACCCGGTGAACAGCTCGAAGAACCCGGGCGGCGGGACGTCGCCAACGCCGTCTCCGGAAGCCTCCGCGCCGTCGGCGCCGACGACGACGCCGGCCGGGACGCAGCCGTCCGCTCCGCCGCCCGCAACGGCCGGCGTGACGTACGTGCCAGCGCCGGCGAG
>QHWR01000321.1 GCA_003223835.1 Acidobacteriota bacterium
TTGGTGAACGTGATGCGTCCGCCGTAGCTTCCGGCGTGTACGAGGAAGATGTCTCCCGGCTGCGCCACGGCTTCGCCGGCGGTGACGCCTCTGAATGGATTCGCGGACGATCCGTCCCCGCCGCCTGACCCGGGAACGACGTGAAAGGTCCTGCCGGAAGCCGGCAGCACTGGAACCGGCCGTGTCGTGACGACGACGGTCTGTACGTCGGCGCCGCCGTCAGGATCCGTGAGCGTCAATCTGATCTCGTACGCCGCGTTCGGGCTGAGGAAGAGAATGCTGCCCGCGAGCATGTTGGCGCCGTTGTAGTCGACTCGAACGAGCGGCAACGCCAACCGCCATCCGGCGGCCCCGGCGACTCGAAACTCCACGGACGCCGCGGCGTCGTGATTCGCATCGCCGACGATATCCCATTCGACGCCGATCGACGAGATCGTGGAGTACGTTCGAATCGCGCCAGCCGTCGCGGCGTTCGATTGCGCCGCCAGAATTGCCGGACGGATTCCGCTCCACAGCACCACAAGGACAGCCGCCGCCACGCCAGCCGGGCGGGCTCGGAACGTACGGCGCGCGGCGCGGCGGTTCGTGAAAACTGTCACGGTGCGCACGGAGTTTTGGTGGAAGCCTGGTGGGCTCAGGCTGCAACGCAAATGCCATTGGGCGGACGCGATTCGCCGAGCGATGAGGGCGAAGTTCCGGCCGAAAGCGACCTGAGGGCCGCCTTCATTCGATTTTCAGTTACATATCGAGTCGTCAACGGTCGGATCTGTACAATCTCGCTGACGCGACCCCGCAACGATCCTTCGGAGAACCAAGGGCATCGTCACTCCGCCCGGAGCGCGATCATGGGATCGACGCGCGCGGCCCGCCGCGCCGGAAAGTACGCCGCCGCGCACGCGATCGACATCATCACGACGGCGGCCAGGAGAAACGTGACCGGGTCCGTCGGCGAGAGCCCGAACAGCAGGGACTCCACGACGCTCGTGCCCAGGCGGGCGGCGGCGACGCCGATCGCCACGCCAACACAGACAAGGACCAGGGCGCTTCTGATCACCATCCAGCGAAGGGCCGACGGCTCGGCGCCGAGTGCCAGACGAATCCCGATTTCCGGCACGCGACGGCTGACCGAGTACGCGAGCATTCCGTAGAGGCCGACGCCCGCGAGGAGCACCGTCACGATCCCGAGCACCGTCGCGAGCGCAGACATCAGTCGCTCACGCATCAGCGCTCGCTGAATCTGCGCTTCCTGGGTTCGAACACTGGTGATCGGAAGATGGGGATCGATGGCACGAACCGCCTCGCGCGCGACCGGTACGACCGCCATCGGATCGCCGACCGTCTTGATCTCGAACGTCATCGCTCCTGCGGGGCTCTGGCGGTAGCTCACATATACCGTTGGCGGCGACTCGGTCCGGAGCGATGCGTACTTTGCGTCCGCGCAGACCCCAACAATGCCGACGACCGCCGTGTAGGCGCGGGAGCTGAACCTGAACTGACGACCCACCACGTCGATACGGCCGAAAAGTGGTTCCGCGAGCGCGCGATTGATCACGGCCACCGGCGCGGTTGTTGCCGAATCTCCGCGGGAGAACGATCGGCCGCTCAGCATCGCGATCCCCATCGTCTCGAAGAAGTGGTCGTCGACCGTCAGCCGCCACGTCCGATGCCGGTCCCTCAGCTCGTACTCCTCAGGGCTGTCAGGCGCGACGGCTGGAGCATCGAGCGGAAGGCCCGCCCCTATGGCTTCGCCGCCGGAGATGAGCCCCGTATGGGAGAACGATGCCGAGCGGACGCCGGGAACGGTGCTCAGTCGTTCCTGGATCTGTTCGAGAAGCGTGCGCGTTCGCGGCTGGTCGTAGCCGCTGCGCACCGGATTGATGTTGAAGAGCAGCGTGTTCGTCCCATCGAAGCCGGTGTTCACGCTTTGCAGATTCCGTACGGAGCGGACGAGCAGGCTCGCGACGATGACGAGAAGGACCGACACGGCGACCTGCACGACCACCAGGATTCCCGTCAGGTTCACGCTGCGCGGGGACGCGGATGTGCCGCGTGTGGACTCCTGCAGACCTGCGGCGATGCCGACGCGCGTCGCCCTCAGCGCCGGAACCACGCCGAACAGCGCGCTGCACATGCCTGCGACGGCCACCGTGAACGCGAACACTCGCCAGCCCGTGCGGAGATCGAACGCGTCGATCGAGGACGCGCTCAGCGCGGGGAGAAGCGCTGCAGCGACGGAGTTGGCCACCAGCAGTCCGCCGATGCTGCCGACCGTCGCGAGCACGACGCTCTCGGTGAGCAGCTGCCGCACGAGCCGTCCGCGAGACGCGCCGATCGCCGCACGCATGGCAACCTCCCGCGATCGCACGGTGCCGCGGACGAGCAGCAGGTTCGCGATGTTCGCGCACGCGACGAGGAGCACCATCGCGACGACTGAAGCCATGATGCTCAACGGGTTTCTGCCGGCCGCCCTGACGTCGTTCAGTCCCTGCCCGCCCGGCAGAAGCTCCAATCGGGGCAGCTCGTTCGCCGCGAGCGTTGGCGCGCCTTCGGCCGCCGTTCGTTTCAGAACGCCGTCGAGCGCCGTCTGCAGCGCGGCCGGGGACACGCCGGGTTCGAGCCGAGCCATGACGCGGACCCACCAATACGATGGGGAGCGCCATTGGCCGCGATTGTCGATGGTCTGCCGAACCGCGATCGGCAGCGAGATCGATGGGGACTCGCCGATCACCGTGCCGTGAAAGCCTCCGGGCGTCACACCGACGATGGTGACCGGCACCCGGTTGACGGTCACGGTTCGACCGACCGTGTCGGGCGCGCCGCCGAACCGCCGGACCCAGAAGGCATGACTGATAACCGCCACGGGAGGCGCGCCGGTCCGATCGTCAGTGTCGAGCAAGAGCCGTCCGGCCGCAGGCCGAACGCCGAGCGTCGAATAATAGTTGCCGGAGACGAGCTGACCGGTGGCCACCTCCGAATCGCGTCCTATCGTGAGATTGACATCGCCGCCCAGCCTCGCGAAGCCGAACACTCGTGCCACGCGGGAGCCTTCGTTGCGGAAGGCTTCGTAAGTCGGAAACGAGAACGACGTGCTGGCATTCATCGTCGCGTCGCCCCAGGAACTGCCGGCCAGAAAGGGGGCCGGGTCGCGCGGCCCGGACCGCCACTGGAAGAGCGCGAGATCGTCGGGCGACTCGACGGGCAGCTTTCGAAAGAGCATCGCGTCGGCCAGGCTGAACACGGCGGTCGTCGCGCCGATGCCGATGGCCAGCGAGAGCACCGCCACGATCGTGAACGCGGGCGACCGCCGGAGCAGTCGAATGCCGAAGCGGACGTCCTGGATGAAGGAGTCCAGCGATCTGAAGCCCCACATGTCCCGCGCCTCCTCGCGCTTCAGCGCAACGTTGCCGAACATCCGTCGTGCTTCGTAATCGGCTTCTCGCGGATCCAGCCCGTCGGCGATGAGCGCCTGACGGCGCAGCTCGATGTGCAGCTGAATCTCGTCGGCCAGCTCGTCGTCGAGACGACGACGGGAGATGTAGGCGGTCAGGCGGCGGAGCCACGCGATCATCGGGTCCCCTCGACGGCCAATGGAAAGACGCTCGTGATCGCCTCGATCAGCCGCGCGAAGCTCGATTCCGCGTCGCCGAGCTGACGGCGGCCGGCCCTGGTGAGCCGGTAATAGCGCGCCCGGCGGTTGTTGACGGAGTGCCCCCACTCCGACGCGATCCAGCCCTGCAGCTGGAGCCGCTGCAGCGCGGGATAGAGCGATCCCTCTTCGACGTGCAGCACCTCGTCTGAGAGCTGCCGGATGTGCTCGGCGATGCCGTACCCGTGCATCACGCCGCGCGTGAGGCTCTTGAGGATCAGCATGTCGAGCGTGCCGGGGAGGAGATCCTGCCGGTCCGTTCGCTTCTTTCCCATAGACTGACTATGGGTATAGCGGGTTAGGCGAAACGTGTCAAGAGGT
>QHWR01000310.1 GCA_003223835.1 Acidobacteriota bacterium
TTGGAGTCTCCACCTGCGCTCACCGATGCAAACACATCCGTCTTGCGCAGATCGGATGTGATGGTGATGGTGTCGGCGGTTGCGAGAACCGGCGACCACAGCAACCCCGCGACCACGAGCGTTCCGAATTCTCGGATCAAGCGACCCTGCCTTTGTGCGCGCGCCGCCGCGCCGCGCCGATCATCCCGAGCAATCCGCTCCCGAGCAACGCCAGTGACGCGGGCTCCGGGGTGGCCGCTGCAGGTGCGGTGATCGTGAAAATCAGCGTATTGCGGTTCAGGTAATCGGGGTTCGTTGTGTTGTAACGACTCGGACTGATCGATGCGATGCCGCTACCGGTCACTTCCGCAGTGAAGAACGGCGTCTGCGGCTCGGTCGAACTGAGCGGATTCGCGAATGCGCGCAGCAGGCCGGTAAGGGCAAATGGCGTGGTAAACGTGTGCCCGTTCGGAAAGTCACCCGCGACGAAGGGCACCGCGACGATGTCGAAGGATGCCATGATGAACGCATTCTCGTGCGTGCCGTTCAACGTGAAACCGCCCTCCTCGACGGGCGTCAGCGGTGTAAACGTGTAGGTTTCGCTGAGGTCGACGGCCTGGCCGACATTGAAGCCTGTATAGCTCGCGGGACCGTTTGCGCCGCCGCCCGCCGAGAATCCGGCCGCGCTGACCGTGAACGAGCTCGCGTAGCCGTCCCACTGGATGAAGAGCGCGCCGCCCGTGAGCGCGAATGGATCCGCCGCGGCGACCCGCGGCACCGCCATGAGCGTGACAACAATGATCAATCGAAGCAATCGCATGTCTCCTCGCTTGATGCGATCGGTGAACGTCCTTTTACGCATTTACACGCCGTCGACGGGCCGCGCCGAAGATGCCGAGTAGTCCGCTGCCGAGCAGCGCGAGCGACGCGGGCTCCGGCGTTGCCGACGGCGACTCGAACGTATAGCCGGTTCCGACCCACCCGTACGGGGCGTAACCGGCGGTTGCCGTGCCCGCGCCTGCGAGCAAGAATGTCCGCTGTACGCCGCTTGCGTTCGTGCCCGTCAGCGACCCGGTAAACCTGAAAGGTGTCGACACGCCGCCGCCAGAGGGCGGCGGAACGATCGCGCCTGTGACGATTTCGTAGGCGAACGCATCGATCCTGAACAGGTCAGCGCCCAGCGCGAACGACCCGCCGACGGTCTGACCGAACACAGGGTCCGGCGTCGATGCGGAAAGCGAATCGTGTATCGACAGCTCGTAAACGCCGCCACACGGCGACTGATAGCACGCATTCTGGAAGTGGTATCCGGGATCCGAACCCATCCGTCCCCCCACCAAAAGGCCGGCGGCTTGGAGGTGAATCTCCGCGTCGCTCGACTGCAGCAGGGAGATCCAGCCGTTCGTGATGGTGATTTCGTCGGCTGACGCAGCTGTGGACACTCCGACCATCGTCATCGTCAGGCAAAACACGCGCGCAAGATCTCTGTTTGGTCGCATGGAAATCACGTTCGTGGCGTTCATGGCGCCCGGTGCGTCAGACGCGGCGCTCGACTGGAAGCGCCGCCAACGCGCGGCGCCGATGATCGCAATCAGCCCGGTGCCGAGCAGCGCGAGCGACGCGGGCTCAGGCGTCGGCGACGGTGAGACGTCCGCCGGCGTCAAGTCGAACGTGAAGGCGAAGTCGGACGACGCCGACGCCGTGAAAGCCCGATACGCGACCGCTGTCGCCGCGCTCTCGATATGGAGGAGGTAATCACCGGCGAACAGGAAGCCTGTCCGGATCAGACTGCCCGACTCGAGACTCTGGATGCCGAACCACGATCCGCCGGACGCGTTCCGCAGGGCCGCCGTCCAGTTGCCGCCGCTGTGGCCGAACACGTCGGGGTAATCCTGCTGACCGCTCGTGTCGAACGTCCCGTTGAATGCGAACGTGTACGGCGAGTTCAGATGAAACGCGACCGTGAACTCGGAGTACGCGGAGACGTCGCCGATCTGGGCGGTATCAAAGTTCGCAGCGGACGAGCTGTGGCCTGACATGTGCGCGGGAACCGCGAAACTTGAGGTCAACGTTGTCGTCGCGTGCCCCGTGCTCGTGCCCAGCGCCGAGGACACTGAGGTCGTCATCGCGTCGCTGGGCGAGCCGATCGCGCTATGCCGATCGGTGTTGCTCCCAACCGTGATCGTCGCCAACACAGCGCTTCGCCGCATGTCGGACGTGATTGTGATGGGATCCGCCGTCGCCACCACCGGACACAGCAGCAGGGCTGCGCCGACGAGCTTTCCGGTCACACTCATGTCAACTCCTCCGGGCGCATGAGCCCGCCGGGACAGAGCAAACCTGAGGCCCGGGAAGTCGCACCCGAATCGGCTTCGGGGTGGCAATAGTGAACCTTGATGGTGTGAAACGGGATAAGCGCGGTTACTCGACGGGTACTGGCGGACCGGGCATCGAACGAGCCTTCGACGTGGCGGGCTGGGGCACGAGCATCGCGTCGGCCGCAAGGCCAGCGCGCGCATCCAACGGCGAAGGGGCGGGCGCCGCGCTTCGCGTCCGCCCGCGCTCGAGCGTCCGCCGCAGCCGCAGAGCGGGACGCTCCACGAGGAGGTACGACGCAAGCGCGAGGAACGCCACAATCAGGATGTTCAACGGGAACGCGGCCAACGCCGATTGCGACGAGCGATTGAGGAATGGCTGCTGCCAGAGGTAGAGCGAGTAACTGAGCCACCCGACGAACACCAGCGGTGCGGTGTTCAGCAAGCGGCCGACGCGTTCTTCGGCGAACGTGACCGCCCAGTCGATCGACAGCGCAATCGCCAGGTTCATGATCGTCAGCGCAGCCCCGAAGACGACGAGCGGGTGATCGTGCGTCAGATTGGCCACGACGGCGGTGACGGGCACGATGATGAAGAGCGGCGATGCAAGCAGCCGCGGGTACCACGTCGTCCCGTGCAGATACGGGCGCAGACCCGCGAGCAGACAGCCCATCGCGATCGCGTCCACGATTGTCTCGAATCGATGGCCCACCCCGTCGCCGAACGAACGCAGGAGCTCCCATTCACCAACACGGACGACGGGCGCCAACAACACGACCGCGCCAGCGATGACGAACGCGCGTCGCGTTCCGGCGAGCAGCAGCACCGCGGGCCACAGCAAATAGAACTGCTCCTCGACCGACAGCGACCAGGTGTGCCCGACGAACCACGATCGTCCCGCGTAGTAGTTCGACGTATACGTCATCGTGCGCGCGACGTCGTGCGGTGCAAGCTGAATCACACCCGCCGCGCCGGCGACGGCGAGGACGGCGATCAGCATGTAGTACGGCGGAAAGATGCGGAGCGTGCGGCGGAAGTAGAAGCGCCCGAGCCGAATGCGATCCGTCCTGGCCAGCTCATCCAGCAGC
>QHWR01000157.1:0-12400 GCA_003223835.1 Acidobacteriota bacterium
GAATCCGAGAATACAAAATGCCGAATGCCAGAATGCCCGATTGGCCGGACATTTCGACATTCGGCACCTCAGTCTTACGCAAACCGGCGTATGCGACCTTAGTCGTCGCTGCGCTCGTTAGAACTGCAAGCGCAACCCGAACGTCACGCGCCGCGGGCCCGGCGTGTTCGTCGTGCCGCCGCCGCCGTCGTACGAGCTTGGCGTGAACCGCATGAAGTTGTTCGCGGTGAAGCCCGTCACCGGCGCCCCCCAGTTCGGATGGTTGAAGACGTTCGCCGCTTCGATCCGGATCTCCGGCCGGACCTTGCCGACCTGGAAGGACTTGAAGAGCGAGAGATCCGCGTTCCAGACCGATGGGCGCCGGAAGCGATTGCGGCCGCTGTTGCCGAATCCCGCGACGCTGACGCCGGTCGGCTGCGAGAAGATCTCCACCGGATAGTACGGCTCCGTGCTGGATCCGACCGAGCCGGATGGCGTGGGATCGCCGCTGATGTTGATGCGGATGGAGCCGCAGCTCGGGCAGTTCAGCGCCGTGTTTGAGCCGCCGATCGAGTACGGCGTGCCGGAAAACGCGGCGAAGATGCCATTGAGCTGCCACCCCTGCACCGCATGCGCCACGGGCCCGGTGCTGCTTCGCATGAACGGCAGATCGTAGATGAACCCCATCTGGAAGATGTGGGTTCGATCGAAGCCCGCGAGCGCGTAGTTCTGGTCGTAGACGATGGGATTGTTGTAATCGAGCCCGACCCAGCCGTCTTCATCCGCCATGTCTCTCGCGCGGCTCAGCGTGTACGCGCCCTTCAGCGCGAGACCGTTCCTGAACGGCCGGTTCAAGGCAACCTGCAGCGCGTGATAGCGAGCCCTCGTGCGGGCCGCCCAGTCATTGATGGCGGTCGTACCAGCCACGGCGAAATAGTGCCGCGAGGCGTTGCCGCCCCCCGGTTCGCCGTAGTTGATGTTGAGATCCGCGTACCCGCCGTCGGTCCGGGTGCCGACGTACGCGATTTCCGTCGAGATGTCCCACGGCAGCCGGTACTCGTACGCGATGTTCCACTGCTGGATGATCCCGCGGTCCACCTGGTTCGGGTTCGGCGAGCGCATGAACACACCTGGCGGCAGCAGCACATGGCCCGAGCTGATATCGGGAACGGGCACGCGCGGGATACCGCTGGCCAGCGTGGTGACCGAGGCAAACTGCTCCGCGGACGCGTTGAAGTTGATGTCCTGCGGGAGCGAGCCGCGCATCGGACGCGACCACGGCAGCGGGTTGATCGTGCGGCCGTAGCCGGCGCGGAACACCGAGTTTTCCGTGAGCCGGTAGATCCCGCCGACGCGAGGGGCGAAGTACATCGTCTTCAGGTTGATGCCCACGTCGTCGGGCACCCCGCCCAGGCCGCCAATCAGCACGGTGTACGTGTTGTAGTCGAGGCGCTCGAGGCCGCGATTCGCGCGGTGCATCAGCGGGTAGAACTCGGTTCGCAGGCCGAGATTGAACGTGAGCTTCGGGCCGACGTTCCAGCGGTCGCGAATGTACACGGCGCTCTGCCACTCGCGGCCGGTCTGATCCTCCGTCTGGACGTCTTTCGCATATGACGAGGGAAGACCGAGCAGAAAGCCGGCAAACTGGTTCCACGCCAGCGAGGTGTACCCGCTCGCGCCGGTGGTGTTGCCGCTGAAGCCGAATCCCCCGCGCAGGCCGTACGTGCCGAACTCCGCCTGCCGGTGCGTCAGCTCCAGGCGCACGACGTCGACGCCGACGCGGACGTCGTGCTGCGCGAACGCCCGGGTCAGCGCCGAGCTGAACGTGTAGGTGCGCTCGTCGCGGAAGAGCGGCATCCAGTTCGGGGTGCCGCCGAGCGTGTAGCCGTTCTCGAACGTCGGCATGCCGCTGGCGCGGATGTCGTTCGGATCGTTGACGCCCGGGATGCCGAGATCCAGCCCGATGTTCTTGCCGTAGTCCGGCCCCTTCACGTTCTGCTTCTGGATGTCGAGGCCGAAGTTGCCGTCGAGGACCATCGATTTGCCGAGCGTCCAGGTGTGGCCGACGGTGCCGACGTACACGCGCGTGTGCCCGAGGCTGCCGTTGTCGAACCCGAGGATGAAGTTCTGCACCACGTTCGCGTTGAGCAGCGCGAACTTGCCCCAGATCTGATGCGCCGCGGTCCGCTGATACGTGATCTTCGCGTCGTAGTTGTCGCGATCCACCTCCACGGTGCGCGGGATCGTGTAGTCGTCGAGCACCTGGTTCGAGTTCAGATCCTGCGCCGTGTTCGGCAGCGGGTAGTAGTTCATGATCGCTTTCGCGATCGGGCTGATCAGCCCGGACGGGATCGTGAAGCCCTGGAAGACGTCGCGGCCCGTGCCTCCCGTGGCCGTGAACGGGTTGTACAGCTGGAACTTCGACCCGTACGCGGCCGCCACCTCGGTGAAGTCGCCGCCGCGCATTTTCGCGGTCGGCACCACGTAGTTGTCGTTGAACCCGCGCCGGTCGCGCAGGTGTTCCCACGAGCCGAAGTAGAACAGCTTGTTGCGGACGAGCGGCCCGCCGAGGGTGCCGCCGTAGATGTTGTGCGACAGCGGCGACTTGGGAAGATTGAACGCGTCGTTGAACAGCGAGTTCGCGTTCATCTTCTCCGAGTTGTAGAACTCGAAGGCCGAACCCTTCAACTGGTTCGTGCCCGACTTCGTGATGACCGTTGTCGCCGCGCCGGCGGCCATCCCCAGGTCGGCGTCGAAATTGTTCGTCGACATGTTGACCGTGTCGATCGTCTCCGCGGGCTGGACGTAGCCGACGTGGTGCGGCAGCCAGATGTTGACCGAGACCGCGCCGTCGATCCGGGTGGCATTGCTGTTCGGCTGCGTGCCGTTGACCCACGTCCGCAGCGAGCGCCCGGGTGTATCGATTTCGGCGTTCTGGAACTGCGCCGGCGTGGCGCCGGGCACGAGATTGATCAGGGCCTGGTAGTTGCGGTACTGGTTCAGCGGCATGTTGACGATCTCCTTCGACGTCAACACCGTGCTGATGTCCGCTTTGTCGGTCTGCAGCAGCGTCGTCTGGCTCAACACCTCGACGCGTTCGGACACCGTGCCGAGCTCGAGCTTGATGTTGATGCGAACCGGGTTGCCCGCGCCGACCGGAATGTTTTTCTCCTGGTGTTCGCGGAATCCCGGGAGCGTTGCGAGGACCGTGTACGTCCCCGGAAGCAGGTTCCGGAACGCGTAGGATCCATCCGCTTCGCTTGTCACCTCCACCTTCAGTTCGGTCCCTGTGTTGGTGGCAGTAAGGACGACGCCCGGCGCCACAGCGCCTTGCGCGTCCGTAACGGTGCCGACGATCGAGCCGTACAACGCCTGCCCGAACGCCGGTGGTGAGCCCAGCCAGCCTGTGGCGACGACGATGGCCATCGCCGCCAGAAAACGCACATGCACAAGACGAGTCATGGTCCTCATCCTCCTTCACCCACCCTCGACTCGGTCCCCTCCGTTCGAGCGATGACGGAGCAGGTTAGACCACGCCGGCGGCCGGGCTGTCAAGCGCCTCAAGTACTACGGAGCATTGAACTTGCGGCAGGCGCAAACGAGACTTTGCGTCCGCGTGGGCGCGTGGTCTAGGCTACGGCGAACGGGAGGCATCATGAAGCGACCGACGCGTCGTGAGTTCTTGAAAACCGCCGCCGTTGGCGGCGTCGCAGCGTCGCTGCCGATCACGCTCCGCGCGCAGGAGCGCGCGCCCGCGCGCGACGTCCCGCCGTCGGATCGCCTGCAGATCGCGTTGATCGGCGCCGGCGGCCAGGGGATGTCGGACACGCGCAGCGCGCTGCACGCCGCGGGCACGGAGCTGACGGCCGTCGCCGACATCTACGACGGACGGCTCGCGCGATCGAAAGAGCTGTGGGGCGCGCAGGTCTTCACCACGCGCGATTATCGCGAGGTGCTCGCGCGCCCCGACGTGGACGCCGTCATCATCGCGACGCCGGATCACTGGCACGCGCGGATCGCGATGGACGCGATGAAGGCGGGCAAGGACGTCTACGTCGAAAAGCCGATGGTGCAGCGCGTCGAAGAGGGACTCGCCGTCGCCGACGTCGCGCGCGAGACGAAACGGATCCTGCAGGTCGGCAGCCAGCGCGTGAGCTCGATCGTGTACGCGAAAGCGCGCGATCTCTACCGCGCCGGCGCGATCGGACCGTTGAATCTCGTCGAAGCATGGATCAATCGCAACTCGGCGATGGGCGCGTGGCAGTACACGATCCCGCCCGACGCGTCGCCGCAAACGATCGACTGGGATCGGTTCCTCGGGCACGCGCCGAAGCGGCCGTTCGAGCCGGTGCGGCTGTTCCGCTGGCGCAACTATCGCGACTACGGAACCGGGATTCCCGGCGA
This sequence comes from Acidobacteriota bacterium, assembly GCA_003223835.1. Lineage (GTDB taxonomy): Bacteria > Acidobacteriota > Vicinamibacteria > Vicinamibacterales > 2-12-FULL-66-21 > Gp6-AA38. The sequence goes on from QHWR01000157.1 coordinate 4,384, forward strand.
TCTCTTCGTCCACCTCTTCACGGGCATTCATTTCGTGCTCGACTCGACGGGTCCGACGCGCGTGATGGCGACGGGCGGTCTCCGCTACTGGACCGACGGCCGCGACGTGCCCGACGTCATGCTCGCGCTGTACGATTATCCGAAGACGCCGGCGCACCCTGCGTTCACGCTCGCCTTGCGCGTGAACTTCGCGGACGGCGGCGGCGAGAACCAGGCGTTCCGCTTCATCGGGCCCGACGGTGTGCTGACGATCGGCGGCGGCGCGGTCACGCTCTCGCGCAGGCCGCAGGCCAGGGAACCGGGATACACCGTCGACACGTTTCCGATGGCGGCGCAGCAGCAGATCATTCAGGAGTACCACGCGAAATATCCCGAGCGGCAGGAACTGCGAACCGGCAACGACGAGGTCTATGCCGCGCCGCAGGGCTACAACGATCAGAACGAGCACTTCGTCACGTTTCTCACCGCGGTCCGCACCCGCGCGCCCGTCGTCGAAGACGCGGTGTTCGGCCTGCGCGCGGCCGGACCGGCGCTCCTGACGAACGATAGTTACTTCGAGGGGCGCCCGGTGGGATGGGATCCGGAAGCCATGAAACGAGTCGAGATCAAGGTGAGAACGGAGACGGGTGAATGATGCGATGGACGCTCGCGATCGGTGCGTGCGTGCTCGTGTCAGCAGGGTTTTCACCACCGAGGCCACAGAGCACACAGAGAACGAACAAGACCATTCTCCGTGATCTCTGTGAGCTCTGTGGTGAAGATCTTCGTTCGTCCGAGAGCGCTCCTCGCAGTCTCTCACGCGCCGAGGGCGCGATGATCGATCTCTTCGACGGCAAGACGACCGCGGGGTGGCGCGGCTTTCGTGAACAGACGATGCCCGCCGCGTGGCAGGTCGTGGACGGCGCGCTGACGCGCGTCGACAAGGGCAGCGACATCGTGACGACGCGCGAGTTCGCCGACTTCGATCTGACGGTCGAGTGGAAGATCGCGCCGCGCGCGAATAGCGGCATCTTCTACCGCGTCACCGAAGAGGATTCCCAGATGTGGATGTGCGCGCCCGAGTATCAGGTGATCGACGATCGCGGTTACCCGGAGCCGCTGAAACCGGTACAGAAGACCGGCGCGAACTACGACCTCCAGCCGCCCGCCGGGGACGCGACCCGGCCGGCGGGCGCCTGGAACACCACGCGCATTCTCGTCGACGGCAGCCACGTCGAACACTGGCTCAACGGCGTCAAGGTCGTCGAGTACGAGCTGTGGAGCGACGCGTGGCAGCAGCTCGTCTCGGTGAGCAAGTTCAAGGATCACCCGCACTACGGCCGTGCGAAACAGGGACGAATCGGCCTCCAGAATCACGGCGACCCGGTCGCCTTCCGGACCATTCGTCTGAAGGTGTTGCGGTAAACGCCGGAGCGTCACCCGTCGTTATCTCCTTTGACTCGGTGTGTCTGCATTCCGCATGTCCAGCTACGTTCCGCGCACACTTCTGATTGCGTTCCTGACCGCCGTCCTGGCCGGGTGTTCGTCTCCGAACGGCGCCGAGCAGGATCCCGCAGCCGGGGGCGCCGGGGGCGGCAAGGGACGGGGCCGTGGCGCCGGCGGCGGACCGGTCCCCGTCGTGACGGTCAAGGTCGAGCAGAAGGCCGTCCCGGTAAATATTCCCGCGGTCGGCACCGTCGAGGCCGCCTCAACAGTTCAGGTGCGCGCGCAGGTGACCGGCCAGTTGAGCGCCGTGCACTTCGCGGAAGGGCAGGACGTCCGGAAAGGACAGCCGCTCTTCGGCATCGATCCGCGCCCGTTTCAGACGGTGCTCGCGCAGGCCGAGGCGGTGCTCGCGCGCGACACCGCGACCGCCAGGAACCAGGCGGCGCAGCAGGCCCGTTACGAAGACCTCTACAAGCGAGGGCTCATCCCGCGCGATCAGTACGAGACCCAGACCGCCACCGCCGCCGCGTCTCAGGCGACGCTCGAGGCAGATCGCGCAGCCGTCGAGACCGCGCGACTCAACCTTCAGTACACGAACATCACCGCGCCGATCGGCGGACGCACCGGCTCACTCGGCGTCCATGCCGGCGATCTCGTGCGGGCGAACGACACGACGCCGATGGTGGTCATCAACCAGCTGTCCCCGATCTACGTGACGTTCTCGGTGCCGGGACGCTACCTGCCGGACATCCGGCGCTATCAGGCGCAGAAGCCGCTCACGCTGCACGCGCGCGGGCAAGTGTCGCTCCCGCCCGGCGCGCAGCCGCAGGCCCCGTCTTCGCTGACGCCCGACGCGGCCGCGTCCGGGGGCACTCCTTCGACGCCGCGCGAGCAGGGGATCGTCACGTTCATCGACAACGCGATCGATCCGACGACGGGCACGATCAAGTTGAAGGGCACGTTCCAGAACGGCGACCACGCACTGTGGCCGGGCTTGTTCGTGCAGGTCACGCTCCAGCTCTCGACCGATCCGAACGCGATCGTGGTACCTGCCGCCGCCGTGCAGGCGTCTCAGAATGGACAGTACGTGTACGTGATCAAGCCGGACCGCACGGCGGAGTTGCGGCCCGTCACCGTCGAACGCCAGCAGGGCGAGCAGATGGTGATCGCGCAGGGGCTCGCGGCAGGTGAGGAAGTCGTGACGGACGGTCAGCTCCGCCTGACGCCGGGGGCCCGCGTGAGCACCGGCCGCGGCGAGACGGGACCAGGACGTCAGGGTCAGGGATCGGGCGACGGCGCGGCGGGCCGTCGCGGCAAGCGAGGCGTGCAGCCATGAATTTCGCGGAACCCTTCATCCGGCGTCCCGTCGCCACGACGCTGCTCGTCCTGTCGATCCTGATCTTCGGGATCCTGGGCTACCAGTTGCTGCCCGTCAGCGATCTGCCGACGATCGACTACCCGACGATCCAGGTGAACGCCAACCTTCCGGGCGCCAATCCCGAGACGATGGCGTCGTCGGTGGCGACGCCACTCGAGAAGCAGTTCTCGACGATCGCGGGCGTGACGTCGATCAGCTCGAGCAACGGGCAGGGCAACACCAACATCACGCTGCAGTTCGACCTGAGCCGCAGCATCGACGCGGCCGCGCAGGACGTGCAGTCGATGATCGCGCGGTCCTCGCGCTCGCTGCCGCCGGGCATGCCGACGCCGCCGTCGTACCAGAAGGTCAACCCGGCGGACCAGCCGGTTCTGTTCCTCACCCTCAGCTCGCCGACGCTCCCGCTGTCGGCGGTCGATCGGTACGCGGAGAACACGCTTGCGCAGCGGCTGTCGATGGTGAGCGGCGTCGCGCAGGTGAACGTGTTCGGCGCCCAGAAGTACGCGGTGCGGATCGACGTCGATCCCACACAGCTCGCCGCGCGCCAGATTGGCGTCGATCAAGTGGCCGGCGCGATCGGGGACGCGAACGTCAACCGGCCGACCGGCACGCTGTACGGGCCGCAGCGAAACTTCGTCGTGCAGGCGAGCGGCCAGTTGATGGACGCCCAGTCGTACCGGCCGATCGTGGTCGCGTACCGGAACGGCAGCCCGGTCCGGCTCGACGAGGTCGCCAACGTGTACGACGGCGTCGAGAACCCGCGCAACGCCGGGTGGTACAACGGGACGCCGACCATCTATCTCGCCATCCAGCGTCAGCCCGGGACCAACACCGTCGAAGTCGTCGATGCGATCAAGGCGCTCCTGCCGCAGCTCCAGGCGCAGCTTCCGGCGGCGCTCGCGCTGGGGATCCGCAGCGATCGATCGATCTCGATCCGTGATTCGGTCCACGACGTCAAGTTCACGCTCGTCCTCACGGTCATCCTCGTCGTCCTCGTCATCTTCCTGTTCCTGAGGAACCTTTCGGCGACGCTCATTCCAAGCCTTGCGCTGCCGTTCTCGATCGTCGGCACGTTCGCGGTCATGTGGCTGCTCGGCTACAGCCTCGACAACCTGTCGCTGATGGCGTTGACGCTCTCGGTCGGCTTCGTGGTCGACGACGCGATCGTCATGCTGGAGAACATCGTCCGGCACATGGAGATGGGCAAGCCGCGGATGCAGGCGGCGCTCGACGGGTCGAAGGAGATCGCGTTCACGATCGTGTCGATGACGCTGTCGCTGACCGCGGTGTTCATCCCCGTCCTGTTCATGGGCGGCATCGTCGGACGGTTGATGCACGAGTTCGCGGTGACGATTGCCGCGGCGATCCTCGTGTCGGGCCTCGTGTCGCTGACGCTGACGCCGATGCTCGCGAGCCGCTTCCTCAAGCCGCTCCACGCCGGACGCCACGGCGCGATGTACAACGTCATCGAGCGGATGTTCGAGGGGTCGCTGCGGTGGTACGGGTGGACGCTGCGGCAGACGATCCGGTTCAGGGCCGCGACGATGCTGGTGTCGGCGCTGCTGCTCGTCGGCACCATCTATCTCTTCGAGATCATCCCGAAAGGGTTCATCCCGAGCGTCGACACCGGTCAGTTGAACGGCCAGGTCGAGGCGATTCAGGGGATCGGCTACGAGGCCCTGGTCGGGCACGTCAAGCAGATCATGGAGATCCTGCAGAAGGATCCCAACGTCCAGGCGTTCACGGCGAACGTCGGCTTCGGTGGCGGCGGTGGCGGCGGCGGCGGCGGCGCGCGTGTCAACGTCGATCTGAAGCCGCGCAGCAGGCGCACGCTGACGGCGGATCAGATCATCGACGAGCTGCGGCCGAAACTCGCGCGGGTGCCGGGCGTACGCGTGTTCCTCACGAACCCGCCGGCGATCCGGATCGGCGGCATGATGACGCGCAGCCAGTATCAGTACGCGCTGCAGGATCCGGACACCGACGAGCTGTACCGCGTCGCGCCGCAGTTCGAGGCCGCGCTCCACGGCGTCGAGGAGATCGAGGACGTCACGTCGGATCTGCAGATCAAGAACCCGCAGATCACCGTCGATCTCGACCGCGAGCAGATCGCGGCGCTCGGCCTCACGGTCGATCAGGTCGAGTCCGCGCTCACCTCGGCGTACGGCTCGCGGCAGGTGTCGCAGATCTTCGCGCCCGACGACGAGTACCAGGTGATCATGCAGGTCGCGCCGCAGTACCAGCGCGATCCCGCGGCGCTCTCGATGCTCTACGTCCAGGCGCCGGCGGGCAAGCTCGTGCCGCTCTCGGCGGTCCTCACGACGCGCCAGACGGTGGGGCCGCAGTCGGTGAACCACATCGGGCAGCTCCCGTCCGTCACGATGTCGTTCAACCTGAAGCAGGGGGTCGCGCTCGGGGACGCCGTCGCGAAGGTGCAGCAGCTCGCGCGCGAGACGCTGCCGGCGACGGTGTCGGGCAGCTTCCAGGGCACCGCGCAGGCGTTCCAGGAGTCGCTGACCGGCCTCGGCTGGATTCTCGTGCTCGCGATCTTCGTCATCTACGTGGTGCTCGGCATCCTTTACGAGAGCTTCATCCATCCGCTGACGATTCTCTCGGGCCTGCCGTCCGCCGGATTCGGCGCGCTGCTCACGCTGCTGCTCTTTCATCAGGATCTGAACATCTACGCGTTCGTGGGGATCATCATGCTCGTGGGGATCGTGAAGAAGAACGGCATCATGATGATCGACTTCGCGATCGAGGCGCGGCGCGATCGCAAGCTGAGCGCCGCGGACGCGATCTACGAGGCGTGTCTCGTCCGCTTCCGGCCGATCATGATGACGACGATGGCGGCGCTGATGGGCACGCTGCCGATCGCGATGGGCTTCGGGTCCGGCGCGGAGGCCCGGCGTCCGCTCGGTCTCGCGGTCGTCGGCGGCCTGATCGTGTCGCAGACGCTGACGTTGTACGTGACGCCGGTGTTCTACGTTTACATGGAGCTGCTGCAGGAGCGGCTCGGCCGCCGCCGCGTGGTGCCCGCCGCCGTCCCGCGGCTCGAACCAAGGGAGACCGTGCGGTGAGTTGTGTGGTGCTAATGGTGCTAGGGTGCTATCGGTGCTAACGGTGCTGGTGGTAACAGTGCTGGAGTGCTAATAGTGCTGGCACCCCGGCACGTTTAGCACCAATAGCACCAGCACGCTTAGCACCCTTAGCACCCGTGGCACCTTTAGCACTTAGCTATGACGAGTCCTGTCGGCACGAGCGCCACTTCGCCGGGTGTCACGACGAGCGGCTCACTGGCAGCGAGGTCGAATCCCGCCGCGCCGTCACTTTGATATTCAGGCAACCGCGCCGATGCGCGGAGCCGCCGGATGCGGACGTCGAGCATGGAGGAAATCTTACATTGATGGATGGCGGATGACGGATGACCCGATGGCGGATGGCGCCGATGAGCGTCAGCGGCCCTTCGATCATGAAGAGGAGGCCGGCGACGACCTGCCACATGTCGATATAGGGATCGCGCGAGAAGAAGGCGAGCGCACCGAGCGCCGTGAGCCCCAGGGCCCACAGGATCAACACGACGCGACCGGGTTCTGCCGGACGCCAACGGTCAGCCACGGCCGCGATGACAGCGGCGGCGCCCGCGAAGATCAGGGCCGCCACCACCGCACGGCGCTGATAGCCGGGATGCTGGAGGACGAAGTACATCGTGAACATCCAGCCCGAGACGAGGCACGTCAGGACGGACGTGAGGACGGTCAGCGCGCCGAGAGCGAGCCGCATGCTGGTGCGACTTTACAATACAAAGCCTAACAACGCAAATAGTGGATCGTCGCTGACCGAGCGCGCCTAAGCGGCGCCATCGTTGGCGGAGGCGGAGTGAAGTGCAGCGAAGCCGCGGAGCCGGAGCCAATGATGGCGTCGCTCTCAGCGCGCTCGTATCGCTTATCTCTTCAGCCGGTACAGCCGCATGCCGTTCGGGCCGATCGCCAGGAGCTCCATGTCGCGGCGGGCCTCGACCTTCTCCAGAACCTTGCGCGCGTCGCGCTCGAAACGCTGTGGATGCACCATGACGTGCGTGACGCCCGCGTCCTTCATCGCCTGAACCGCGAAGTCCTCCGGGAAATACCAGAATGCGTCGGCGTAGTGTTGATACGACTCCGGCGTGTAGCCGCTGTACCCGTTCATCAGCGGACGCCAGTGCGCGGTCGCGGCCAGCACGTACGGCGCGTTCGCGGCGACGGCCCAGCGCGGGAAGAACGGCTGCTCCGCGAGTACGACAGGACCAGGCTCCTTGGCGAGCAGCTTGTAGATGGCGGGGACGCCGGTGAACGGCCGGTACACGAACGGCGCGCGCAACGCCTCGAGATTCACGACCACGACCGCGGCCACCGCGAGAGCCGGCCACGGACGCCACGGACCGATCGGCCACGGACGCCACGGACCGATCAGCCACGGACGCCACGGACCGAGCAGCCACGGACGTACACGGAATACACGGATTACAGCTTTAATTCCGTGAGCGTTCGTGTGGTCCGCGGCTGATTTGCGAAATTCGTTTCCGTGAGCATCCGTGTCATCCGTGGCTGATTGGCGAGATTCGTGTCCGTGTGTATCCGTGTGATCCGTGGCTGATGGACCCGTGTGATCCGTGGCGGACCTCCGGTCCCGCAGCGCCGCGAGCCCCAGACCCGCGAGCGCGGCCGCGGCGAGCAGGAACAGATTGCCGAAGCGGGCCGCCGCGCGCAGCCCCCGCATCGGCGGGAACGCGTAATACAGCCATCCGTAGATCGGCGTCGCGGTGCCGAGCGACAGCACGACGCCCGTGATGGCGATCGCGAGCAGCATCACGACGCGCGCGCGGAACAACCGATCGCCGCCGCGAAACGCCCACCACACGGCGGCCGCCGCCAGCAAAATGACGATGACGCCGGGAAAGAAGCTGTCGATCGGGCCCGTGAAGAACCGCCAGCTCCATGCCGCCATATGAATCCTGCCGGCTGATGCGGCGTAGCCCCTCAGCGTGGCGGAGAAGTCCTTGACGGCGTCGAGCGGCCGTACCATGTGCTGCAGGCGCGCGACCCGATAATAAGGAAGGTAGACGGGCGTGCTGGCGATCGCGGCGCACACCGTCGCGAGAGCGAACCGTGGCAGCACGACGCGCGCGCGCGGCAGCCACCCGGGCGCGCGGGCGACGAGGGCGACTGCGATCATGAT
>QHWR01000157.1:12455-20703 GCA_003223835.1 Acidobacteriota bacterium
GACGATCGGTCGATCGCAACGCAAGCGGCAATCCGTACAGATGCGCGGCCTGGACGTGCGACAGCCGCGTCAGCGTATGCGTGTTGAACGCGAGCGCCGACCCGCTCACGAGCCCCGCCGCTTCGTCTCCAGTCCACTCTTCGATCAGCAGATAGCCCGCAAACGCCGTCGCGGCGAAGCCGGCGATGAGCATCACGTTGAAGAGCAGCACGGCGGACCCGCCCAGCCACCACAACGGCATCGCGAGCGCGCCCGGTACGATCAGCGGCTCGGAATACGCCAGCGTGTCGTGCGCGGGATAAAAGATGTTGCCCTCGAAGAGGTGCATCGGATCGCGCGGGAGCTGATGGGCGACCCACGCGAGGATCCACTCGTTCAGCTCGGCATCGCCGTTGTCGTTGCGGGACAGATACGATGGGTGGACGGCGAGCGGCCAGGTGTGGAGGACGGCCAGCAGCACGCAGATCGCGGCCGCCGGGCCCCTTCGACGAAGATGAGCGGACCGGCGTAAACGAAGAATCATGCGGGAGGCGGCGTGATTATGTCACGGCCGAGTCGGCGCCGGCGTTTTCCGGTCGAAACGCTGCACCCTCCTGCCATAATCGCCGGTCTCAGATATAGGGAGGCTTGTTTATGTCGACGTTCTCGAAGTTCGTCGCCGCGGCTGCGGCGGTCGCGGCCGTCGCCGTGCTTGGCGCCGCCGCCGGCGCGGCGCAGGTCACCAACACCGGGCCGGAGCGGTTCACGGCCTTCGCCATCAACATGAACGCCAACCGCCCGACGGAGGCCGCGACCACCGTCGACGTCGTCATCAACCGCTACTCGACCGACAGGGAGCGCGACACCCTGCGCGAGATGTTCAGAGCCAACGGCCAGGACGGTCTCCTGAAGGCACTCCAGCGTCTGCCCGCGGTGGGATATCTAACGACGCCCGGCTCGCTTCGATACGACGTGCACTTCGCGCGGCAGAGACCGCTGCCCGAGGGAGGACGCCGGATTTTCCTGCTCACGGACCGGCGGATCAATTACTGGGAAGCCGCGTCCGGTTCGCGGACGCTCGATTACCCGTTCACGCTGATCGAGCTGCAGCTCGACCGGAACGATACGGGAATGGGGAAGCTGAACATCGCGGCGAAGATTACCGGCAGCGAGGACAGCGTCATCGAGATTGAGGACTTCGCCGCGCAGCCCGTGCGGCTGAACAACGTGCACAAAGTCAAATCGTAGGGAGGCTCGAGGCGCGCGTTCGATTCGCTACGCCGTCAGGCTGCGGATCATCGTCAGCAGCATGACGCCGGATCTGAGGACATTGCTCGACGCGCCAGCCACGACGCTGAAGCGCATTGGCTCCGACGCGGAGACCCTCGTCAGCGCTTTTATTCCACCCGCAGCGCGACCATAGGATCTATCGCCGCCGCGCGGCGCGCGGGAAGATAGCCGGCGACGAGCGCGGCGCCGATGAGGAAGACGGAGAATCCCAGGAAGATGCGGATGTCGCCGGTCGCGACGCCGATCATGCCCGCTTCCATCAGCCGGCTGAGCGCGATCGAGAGCGCGAGGCCGATCGCGGTGCCGACGAGCGTGAGCCGCAGCGTCTGACCTGTGGTCAGGCGCACGACGTCACGCCTCGACGCGCCGAGCGCGATGCGCACGCCGATCTCGTGCCGGCGCTGCGACATGAGGTAGGCGATCACCGCGTAGAGTCCGACCGTCGCCAGCACCAGGGCGATGCCGGCGAACACAGACATCACGGCCGCGAGATACCGCAGCCCGATCGTCCGCTCCTTCAGCGCCTGCCGCATCGTCATCATCTCGAAGACGGGTTGTGCGGGGTCGACGGCGAGCAGCGCGCGGCGTGCGTCCGGCGCGATCGAGGCTGGATCCGCCGGCGTCCGGATCAGGAGGCAGAAAGAATCGCCGGGCGACTGTACGTAAGGCCGATACATCGCGGGCGTATTGCGCCGGTTGAACCAGTCGTGGATCACGTCCCCGCAGATGCCGACGACCGTCAGCCACGGCCCGTTCGGAGCCCTGATCCGGCGGCCGATCGGATCTTCGGTCGGCCAGTACGTCCGCGCCATCGACTCGGACACGATCACGACCGGCGCCCCGTCTTGGCGGTCCGCATCGGTGAACGCCCGTCCGCGCTGAATCGGAATCCGCAGCAGGGAGAAGTACTCCGGCGTCGCGGTACGGAAATCGACTGACGGCAGCTGCCTGGGGTCGGGTGCGGGATGGCCGTCGATCTCGATGGTGCGCGACGAGTTGGAGCCGCTCGTCGGCATGTTGTTGACGCCCGCGGCCTGCTCGACGCCGCCAATGCCGCGAAGGCCGGCGACGGCTCTGGCCATGAACTGACGGCGCGAGGGTTCGTCGGGGTACGTCCGCTCGGGAAGCACGAGCTTCATCGTCAGGACGCCGTCAGGCTCGTAGCCCTGAGGTCCGTACACGAAGCGGTAAGTGCCGAGCACGCCGAGGCCGGCCGCAACCAGGAGCGGCAGCGCGATCGACATTTCCGCCACGACGATCGCGCGGCGGAGCAGTTGACGTCCCGTGGCCGTGCGTCCGCCTTCCTTGAGCGTCTCCGCGACTTCGGACGTCGCGGCCTGCAGTGCGGGGATCAAGCCGAAGACGCACGCCGTCAGCACCGCCAATGCGATCGTGAAGCCGACCAGCCGAAAGTCCGGCCCGAGCGATTCGAAGCCGGGCACGAATCGAAGGATGTTGGCCGGCATGCTGACCCGAAGGGCACGCAGGCTGAGCCACGCGAATCCGAGGGCCGGCGGCACCGCCACGAGCGCGAGCAGCGCGCTCTCGGTCAACAGCTCGCGGACGATGCGGAAGCGGCTGGCGCCGAGGGCGATCCGGACGGCTATCTCCCGCCGCCGCTCCGTTGCGCGCGCGAGCAGAAGGTTGGCGATGTTCGCGCAGGCGATCAACAGCACGACGAGCGCCGACGTCTGCCAGAGCGCGAGCAGCGGCCCGGTGCCTTCGTCGAGCATGCCGCTGAGGAGCGTGAACACGCGCACGCCGTGGTCGCGGTTCGCGTCCGGATAGTCACGCGCGAGCCGCGCGGCGAGCACCGACATTTCCGACTGCGCGTCCTCGAGCGACGCGCCGGGCCTCAGGTGGCCGATGACCGTGAAGTATCGCAGGTCGCGGCGCGGCGGCATCTGCGGATCGAACGCGATGGGGGACCAGATTTCGGAGCCCTCGGGGAAGGAGAATCGCGGCGGCATCACGCCGATGACGACGTGCGGCTCGCCGTCGACGACGATCGTACGCCCCACGACCGAGCGGTCGGCATCGAAGCGCCGCTTCCACAGCGCGTCGCTCAAGATCACGACGTGGTGCCGCCCGAACGTTTCATCGTCCCGAACGAACGTGCGGCCGAGGGCCGTTTGCGCGCCCAGCGCTTCGAAGAAGCCGCTCGTGACCTGGAAGCCGGCAACCCGCTCCGGCTGGCCGCCGTCGACGAGGTTCGCATCCCACCAGGCGTCCGCGGAAAGAAAGATCAATTTCGTGGCGTGCGCGCGCCAGTCGAAGAAATTGGCGGGCGATACCGCCTCCTTCTTGTACTGCAGCCGCGGGCCGGTCTCCGACAGCAGCACGACGGCGTCCGGATCCTTCAGCGGATACGGGCGCAGCACGAGACGGTCGATCAGGTTGAAGATGGCCGCGTTCGCCCCGAGCCCCAGCGCGAGCGTCAGCGTCACGATGGCCGTCAGCCCCCGGCGCTTCCGGAGCGCCCGTACGGCGGAGCGAACGTCCCTCCACGAGTTGCGCATGAAGCGATCTCCCGAACGCCGCGATTCCGCGGCAGCGTGAACGCGCGCGCGCCGCGCGGCGGGGAGCCACACCGCCAGCGTCAATGCCTGCGCCGCGTACCAGCAGGACGCACGCCCCCGGCCGTCCCGCGCGGCACGCGTCGCAAACTCTTCGTGCAAATCTCCGACGACCATCTCGACGCGGTCGTCGCGCGCGAGCGCCGCCGAGAGCAGCCATTCGAAGACGGCGGGCGGATGGGTCATGACTTCGAGTCGAGCCGCGCCTCGAGGCCACGCCAGAGTCGCAGCAGCGACGCCCGCGCCTGTTTCAGCGCCCGCAGCGCTCCCGGCGTGACCGTGTAGTACCGCCGCGCGCGCCCGCCGCGTTCCGCGAGCGGTTCGCCGACGCGCGATCGCAGGCACCCCTTCGCCTCGAGCCGATCGAGCGCGGTGTACAGCGCGCCGCGCGCGACGCGCCGTCCCGTGTGCTCGTGGATCTGATCCAGGATCGGGATCGCGTACGCGTCGTCGCCCACCCGCAGGATCGCGAGCAGCACGGTCTGCTCGAACTCGCCGAGGTACGGTTCAGTCATTTGCCTGCATTGTAGGACAAATACGGCGGCGCCCGGCAAAAGTTCGCGAGTGCTAGAATCCCGGGATGGCTCGACATGTTCTGCGCGTCAATGGAAAAGACCATGAGGTTGACGCCGAGCCCGGCGACAGCCTCCTCTCCCTCCTCCGCGACGACCTCGGCCTGACCGGCAGCAAGTTCGGCTGCGGCGAAGGATTCTGCGGCGCCTGCACGGTGCTCATCGACGGACAGTTGACGCGATCCTGCGTGACGCGTGTCGGCGCCGTCGCCGGCAAGGCAATCGCGACGGTCGAGTCGCTCGCCGCAGGCGACCGGCTGCACCCGGTTCAGCAGGCTTTTCTCGACGCCGAAGCGTTTCAGTGCGGCTACTGCACGTCCGGCATGGTCATGGCGACGGTCGCGCTGCTCAAGAACACGCCGAACCCGACGGAGCAGGACATCGCCCGCGTCATGGACCGCAACGTCTGCCGCTGCGGCACGTACCCGCGCATCGTGGACGCCATCAAGCGCGCCGCGCAGCAGATGCGCACCACGACGACGGCCGTCGGAGGCCAACGATGAGCAAGATCCCTTCGGCTCCTCCCGTTCTTCCTTCGACGTCTTCGATTGAACCCGAACGCTACGAGCTGTCCGAGCCGCTCCGCTATCGGTTCGAGCTGGAGCGGCGCGACTTCGTCAAGTTGTTCGGCGGCGGCCTGCTCGTGCTCGTCGCCGCCCCGGCGGCGCTCGCGCAGGAATCGGGGCGCGGCCGCGGCGGACAGAATCAGCAGCCGGCGGAGCTGGCGGCGTGGCTGCAGATCGACGGGAACGGCCACGTCACAGGCAGCACCGGAAAGGTCGAGATCGGGCAGAACGCGCGCACCGCGCTCGCGCAGCAGATCGCCGACGAGCTGCGCGTGCCGCTCGCGTCCGTCTCGCTCGTGATGGGCGACACGGACCGTACGCCGTACGACATGGGCACGTTCGGATCGCGGACGACGCCCACGATGGCGCCCGTGATGGCGAAGGCGGCGGCGACCGCGCGCGAGATGCTGATCGATCAGGCGGGGGCGCGCTGGCAGGCGGACCGTGCGTCGCTGGCGGCACGCGACGGCCGGGTCTTCGGGCCCGGCGGAAAGTCGATCGCTTACGGCGAGATCACGAAAGGGCAGGCGCTGACCGGGACGATCGTCGCGGATCCTCCGCAGCAGAAACGCACCGACTGGCAGATACGCGGCACCGCGGCGAAGAAACTGGACGGGCGCGCGTTCGTGACCGGCGCTCATGAATTCCCGTCCGACATCAAACGACCCGGGATGATGTACGGCCACGTCATCCGTCCCGACGGCTACGGCGCGACGCTGGTCACGCTCGACTCCGCCGGCGCGACGAAAATCCCCGGCGTGACCGTCGTCCACGACGGCGATTTCGCCGGCGTCGTCGCCCCCACCGAGCGGGACGCGAAGCGCGCGACGGCGGCGGTGCGGGCGACGTGGAACGTCCCCGCCGGCCAGCCCTCGTCCCGGACGATCTTCACGTACCTCAAAGAGAACCCCGAGGGTGAGGGCGGGCGCGGCGGACGCCCGACCGTGACCGGCGACGTCGCGGCGGCGCGCGCGCAGGCGTCGCGTACGTTCGAGGCGAGCTATCTGATCCCGTACATCGCGCACGTGCCGCTCGAGCCGCGGGCGGCCGTCGCCGAATGGCAGGACGGCAAGCTCACCGTCTGGACGGGCACGCAGCGGCCGTTCGGCGTCCGCGCGGAGCTGGCCGAGGCGTTCCATCTCCCCGAGGACAAGGTCCGCGTGATCATGCCCGACATGGGATCCGGTTACGGCGGCAAGCACACCGGCGAATGCGCGATCGAGGCGGCGCGGCTCGCCAAAGCGGCGGGCCGTCCCGTGAAGCTGGTGTGGACGCGCGCGGAAGAATTCGCGTGGGCGTACTTCCGTCCCGCCGGCGTGATCGACGTCAGGAGCGGCGTGGACGCGCAGGGCCGGATCGCGTTCTGGGAGTTCGACAACTGGAATTCGGGCACCGCGGGGATCCAGACGCCGTACGAGATCGCAAACCGGCGCATCGCGTTCCATCCCGCGAAGACGCCGCTCCGTCAGGGCTCGTATCGCGGGCTCGCCGCGACCGCGAATCACTACGCGCGCGAAATGCACATGGACGAGATGGCGCGCGCGCTCGGCGCGGACGCCGTCGAGTTCCGCCTCAGACATCTAAAGGACGATCGGCTGCGCAACGTGCTGACCGCCGTCGCGGAAAAGGCGAAGTGGCCGAAGCCGTCCGCCGCCGGCCGCGCGCTCGGGATCGCGGCTGGGACCGAGAAGGGCTCGTACGTCGCGACCGCCGCGGAGCTGTCGAAGACGCCGTCCGGTTTCAAGGTCGAGCGCATCGTCATCGCGTTCGAGTGCGGCGCGATCGTGAATCCGGATGGGTTGAAGAATCAGGTCGAGGGGGCCGTCGTGCAGGGGCTCGGCGGCGCGCTCTTCGAGGCGATTGAGTTCGCGGACGGCCGGCTGCAGAACGGCACGATGGAGCAGTATCGCGTGCCGCGGTTCAAGGACGTGCCGCCGATCGACGTCGTGCTGCTCGATCGCCGCGACCTGCCGTCCGCCGGCGCCGGCGAGACGCCGCTCGTCTGCGTCGCGCCGGCGATCGGTTCCGCGGCGCGGGCGTTCGGGAAGGTGGAGGCGCGACTCCCCGTTACACTCGCTTGAAGATCCACCACAGAGGTAGCAGAGATCACAGAGTTGATCTCTGTTACCTCTGTTATCTCTGTGGTGATCTTTCCCTCTGTTATCTCCGCGCTGATGCTATTCATGTCGGAGCGCGACGAGCGGATCGACGCGTGTGGCGCGCCAGGCGGGCAGCAGCGCGGCGGCGCCCGCGATAGCGACCACCAGACCTGAAAGGCCGGCGAACGTCAGGGGATCGAACGCGCCGACGCCGAAGAGGAAATCCGGCGTCTCGGGGGCCGCGAGCGTCGATCGAACGACGGCCGAGAGGATCACTGCCCCCGCAAGACCGACGATCAGTCCGGCGGCGACCGGCCGCAGACCTTCGCCCAGCACGAGCCCGAGCACGTGGGCGCGGCGCGCGCCCAGCGCGATCCGGACGCCCATCTCGCGCACACGCCGATTGGCGAGATACGCGACCACGCCGTAAATCCCGATCGTGGCCAGCGTGAGGGCGAGCGCGGCCAGCGCCGCCGCGAAGGTGCCAAGGGCTTCGGGCAGCAGCATCTGCATGCGCACGGGTGTGTTGTCGAAGCTCTCGATCTGTAGTCGGGTCGGAAGCCTCGCATCGATCGATCCCATGACGCTGCGGACCGCCTGGCGCGTCGACCGCACGACGCCGCGGCCGCGGAGGAGCACGTTGTAGGCCTCGGCCGGGTTCGTGGGGATGTACACGTACGACGGATCGACGCGGGACAGGTTGGCGCTCCTGACGTCCGCCGCGACGCCAATCACGTCGAAGGCTTTGAGCGTCCCGCGGAAATCCATGTCCAACTGCAGACGTTGGCCCAGCGGATCGGCGTTGGGCCAGAGCATCCGCGCCCCCGCCGCGCTCACCACCGCGACCGGTGCGCCGATGGTCGCCTCCTGCCGCGTGAACGCGCGGCCTCGCAGGATCGGAATCCCGATCGTCGCGAAGTACCCGTCCGAGACGGTATTGGCGAGCGTGCGCGAGGTGATCCGTCCGCCGCGGGGGCCGCGGTCGACGATCACTGGCGGCGTCCACGTGCCCATGAGCGGGTAATGCCCCAGCAGCGTGACGCCCGCGATATCCGGCGTCGCCCCGAGCCGGGTCAGAACCTCCTGCTGGAGCCGTCGCCCCTCGATCGGATCCGGGCCCCGATCGAACAGGACGATGTACAGGCGTCTCATGTCGAAGCCGGGGT
>QHWR01000158.1 GCA_003223835.1 Acidobacteriota bacterium
CGGCGAGCGGCAAGCGCCTCGTCCGGCAGTAGACGTCGATCGATTCGCCGTCCACGTACTCCATCACGACGTACGGGAGCCCTCCGTCGGACGCGCCGCCGTCGAGGAGCCGCGCGATGTTGGGATGTTCGAGCGACGCGAGGATCCGCCGCTCCTCGCGGAAGCGGTGCAGGAGGAACGCGCTCGCGAGGCCGCCGCGGACGACTTTGATGGCGACGCGCTGCTGGAATTCGCGGTCGTCGCGCTCGGCGAGATAGACCGCGCCCATGCCGCCGCTGCCGAGTTCGCGCACCAGGCGGTACGCGCCGATGCGCGTGCCCATCGACATCGGCGCGACGGCAACGGCGGGCAGCTCGAGATACGCGGCCGTCCCGGCCGCCACCGTCGACCGCAGCAGCGATTCGACTTCGCGCCGCAGCGCCTCGTCGCCGCCGCACGCATCCACGACGTACGCTGCCTGGTCCGCGTCCGCGCGATCCAGCGCCCCGGACGCGATGCCCTTCACGCGCCGCCACAACTCCGGCGTCAGCTCCATGGATACGTTCATCTCGTTACGCGCGTTCGACTCGCATTCGGGGTCAGCAGGGTGAACTGCGATCCCTCCCATTCAGTTCTCGATACAACCAGCCGCGCGCGAGCGCCCACTCGCGTTTGACGGTGGCCGTCGAGACGCCGACGACTTCCGCGGTCTCCTCGACGGTCAGGCCTCCGAAGAACCGCAGCTCGACGATCCGCGCCTGATCGGGGTCGAGCGCTTCGAGCTTGCGCAGCGCCTCGTCGAGCGCGAGCGCGTCGACGGCGTCGACGCCGGCAACGGGCGCGACCTCCGCCGCCTGCTCCAGCGGCGCGTGCACCGCCGCCGCGCCGTGCTTCGGGCGCAGGTCGCGTCTCGCGTTGTCCACGAGGATGCGCCGCATCATCTGGGCGGCGACAGCGAAGAAGTGCGCGCGGTTCTGCCAGGCCACGCGCCGCTGCCCAACTAACTTCAAGTACGCCTCGTTGACGAGTGCCGTCGTCTGAAACGTGCTGACCCGCCATTCGTTGGACATGTGGCGCGCGGCGATGACGCGCAACTCGTTGTAGACGAGGGGGATCAGCCGGTCGAGCGCGCCCTCGCGCCCTTCGCGCCATTCCTGCAACAGCCGCGTGACGTCGGCGTGGGGACCCTGGGGTTCGGTCATGGAGAGAGGGTGGGGCGTCCGGAGACCCGGGGACCAGTATAGACGCCTGAGCCGGTTTTCCCGGAAACGCGCGTACCCAGACGGAAGGGGACGAGATGATGCGCCACTCCAGGAACACGACCGTACGCAGAGCGCGCCTCCGTGACTTGTTGCCGCCGGCGCTCCTCGCAACGCTGGTGGCGTGCACGAACGCGCAGCTGCCCCAAGACCTTCTGTACAAGGGACCCGACGTCCTGTTCTGCGACATCCAGAAGGTGAACGGACGCCACTGTGCGTCGGCCGACGAGAGGAACACCGGCATCGCGCTGACGGCCGCGGCGGAGGCGCTGGTCACCGGCCAGACGAGCAGCATCGGCCTGGACTTTTCAGAGGCGGCGCTCGGACGCTGCAACGGGGAGCCAGAGGCGGTGGAATTCGAGGGCCCGTTTCCGCAAGGCACCGGTATCTGTCTCGATTGCGCGGCGCCGGCCCAGAGCGTTCCACTCGCGGCCTGCGTCAACCGCTGCGAAGCGATCACGACGCCCGGCGTCCCGCCGACGCCCGACGTCACCGCGTCGTGTCAGGCGCGCACGGCGCTGAGCGCCAACGCGCTCAACACGTCCGCGGCGTGCTTCGAGGCCTACTGCGACGTCAACAACGTGCCGGCCGCGACGGAGTCGCTGCGCAACGCGCCGGAACCCGTGCAGTGGCGGGACCTGATCGGCGTGAGCGCCAGCGGCGGCACCCTCACGCGCACGGCACCGACGCCGTCGGACCCGCAGGTCTTCGACGCCGGCGCCGCGTCGTCGCAGACGATCACGAAGGGGGACGGCTACGTCGAGGTCACCGCCGACGAAACCACCACCGCACGCCTGTGCGGCGTGTCGAGCGGCGCGCCTCCCGACACCGATCCGTCGTTCCAGACGATCGGCTACGCGCTCGACCTCTTCACCGACAGCCGGTATTACGTCTTCCAGGCGGGCGTGAAGCAGCCGGGCGGCGACGAGAACGGCGCGTTCGGGACGTACGCGCCCGGTCAGGTTTTCCGGCTCCGCGTCAAGGATCGGCTCGACGGCACCGCGACGGTGAGCTTCGCGCGCGTCACCGCGACGTGCGTCAACGGCACGCCCTGCCCGGACGCCGTCTTCTTCACCAGCCCGACGCCGATCGCTTACCCGGTGCGGGTCGATTCCTCGTTCCGCGAGCAGAACGGCACGCTCGAGGACGTTCGTCTCGTGCGCATCCGCTGACGTGAAGGAGATGACGACCATGAAACCGTGGATCCTTTTCATCACGTTCGCGGCGGCCGGATCGACCGCATCGGCCGCGGCGGCGCGCGCGTCCGATCTCACGCCCGCGGTGGTGACGAACCTCACCGGGTCCCTGCACATCCAGCAGGGCGCGCCCTGCGGCAACGACGTCGACGTGGTCAGGCCGGTGGTTCGCGGCCGCCTCGAGCTGACCCCGGCGGACGGCCTCGCCGTCACGGGCGGGCGGTCCTTCACGCTGACGCGCGTCGAGATCGGGTTCGAGGGCTTCTCCGTGCACCGGGATTGCCTCGGCATCGGCCAGACGCGAACGTACAACGAGCTCGACGTGCAGCTCGGACGGACCGCGTCGTTCGTCGCCGTGCCCTCGAGCGCCGGACCGGACATCTTCGACGTCACTATCGCGAAGGACAAGCTGCTCCTCTACCAGACGGACACGATGAACGGCGCCCTCGAGGCGGCGTACCTGAATCCGAGCGCGGATGCGACGGGCGCGATCGACCTCGCGCACGGCCTCGTGGAGCTCCACGTCGTGGTCGCGACGAGCGTTCATTTTCAGGCGGGATGCGTCGGCAGCCGGTGCGTCATCGATGAAACCAAGCCGGGCCTGATGACCGCGGACGTCGTCGGGACGATCGCATTTCCCGACGCGGACCACGACGGCGTCGCGGATCGCGCGGACAACTGCCGCTTCGTCGCGAACCCGGATCAGACGGCGGTCCCGACGCCGACGATCGCCGCGCCCGGCGCGCTGACGTTCGCGTCGTGCGCCGATCACGACATCGGCGCCGCGACGGGCACGGACGTCTGTGACGGCGGTCCGGTGACGGTGACCAACGACGCGCCCGCGACGTTCAACACCGGCGCGAACCCTGTCACGTGGACGGCCGCCGACACCCACGGGCGGACCGCCACCGCCACGCAGACGATCACGATCGTGGACACCACGACGCCGACGTTCACCTTCGTGCCGCTCGACGTCAGCGCGGGCGACTGCGGCGCCGTCTCGCTCGGCGCCGCCACGGCGGCGGACGATTGCGCGGGGACGCCCGCGGTCACGAACGACGCGCCGGCAACCTTCGGCGTCGGCACGACGGTCGTCACGTGGACGGCGACCGACGCGTCCGGCAACGCCGCCACCGCGACTCAACGCGTCGTCGTCACCGACGCCGTGCCGCCGGCCGCCGCGTGCGAGCCGGTCAACCCGATCGGGCACGAGTTCCGCGTCTCGTCGGGCGACGCCTGCGGCACGGCGACGATCTCTCTCGGCAGTTACGGGCTGGCGAACGGCGAGCGGATCAAGGTCCAGACCGGATTCCATCCGCCACTTCCACGTGGGGCAGGGACAAGCGGTCATCACCGCGGTCGACCCGAGCGGCAACGTCACGACCGCCGTCTGCCGCTGATCGCGAGATCGCAGAGGCCGGGTCTGTCAACCACAGAGGGCACAGAGAAAAGAGCCTCTGTGTGCTCTGTGGCCTCTGTAGTGAGAAATAGCCTTCCGCGCAAAACCGTAACTCGATCACAGTTCTGACCGCGCCGATCCGATAATCCCACTCAGAATGGGCGCAATCCGTGCGAGGCTGCCTGGCACCTCGCGTGCTCGTCCGCTTGCGGCGCTGCAGCCTCGCCGGTCTGTGTGTGTCCGCACGGCGCATCAGCCGCCGGATTTCCGACAGCAATGATCAACATCGTCCGTTTGATCGGCGGGCTCGTGTTCATGGGCCTGGCCGTCATGACGCTCGTGGCCGCGCCCGCGCGGCCCCTCTGGATCGCGGGCCTCGCCGCGACGGAATGGGGCTACTGGATCGCGATCGCGGCGCTGCTGCCGCTCATCCCCACGCGCGGGCAGTCGCGCCTGGGCAAGACGGGCGCGGCGTTGAGCCTGGGGGCGATTGCGCTGCTCCTCATGCCGGTGATCCGGGCGAACGAAATGAACCGCGAGCTCCCCGCCGCGTTCGACGCGGCGTTCGGTCCGTCGCGCCGCGAGCGCGCGGCTGAATCGGAGGACGCGCGCCCGGCGCCGCTCGTGCCCGCCGATCTCTTCCGTCCGGTGCAGTCGCGCGCGATCCGGTTCGAGGAGCGGGTGTTCGGCACCTACGAGGGGCGGAAGCTCACGCTCGACGTCTATCATCCCGGGTACGTTCACGGTCCGCTGCCGACGGTGATCGTCGTGCACGGCGGCATGTGGCAGAGCGGCGACAACGCCGAGTTCGTCGCGCTGAACGCGTACCTCGCGGCCCGCGATCACGTCGTCGTCGCGATCAACTACCGGCTTGCGCCCCGCTGGCGCTTCCCCGCCGCGCGCGACGACGTGCTGTCGGCGCTGGCGTATCTCAAAGTGTACGGCCACGAGTTCGGCGCCGATCCGGCGCGCATCGCGATCCTCGGGCGGTCGTCGGGCGGCGAGCTTGCGCTGCTCGCGGCGTACACCGCGAACGAACCCGGCATCCGCGGCGTCATCTCGGCGTACGGCGCGAGCGACCTGCGCTACGAGTACGAACACCCGGCGCCGCCGCGCGTGCTCGACACCCGCGGCGTGCTCGAGACGTATCTCGGCGGACCGCCGTCCAAGGCGGACGACGCGTATTTCGCCGCGTCGCCGATTAACTTCGTGACCTCGTCGTCGCCGCCGACGCTCCTGATCCACGGCGCGCTCGACAGCGTCATCCGGCCCGAGGAGACCGCGCGGCTCGACGCGCGCCTGCGCGACGCCGGCGTGAAGCACATCTATCTGCGCCTGCCCTGGGCGACGCACCGGTGCGACCGCAGCTTCGGCGGACCGTGCGGCCAGGCGATCACCTACGCGATCGAGCGGTTCCTCGACGCCGTTATGATGCCGGCGGCCGGGCCGGAAGCCGGAAAGCGCAAGACGGAAGACGGAAAAGCGCCTGCGGCTGCCGGCGAGCGCGAACGCGCGAGACGGCGGCGAGCGGGGGTGGGGCCCCGCGAGCATTGAGAGAAGAGAACACCGGCGAGCGCTGATAGACTCCTCCAGATCCTGGAGGATGCCCCTATGCTCGCTGCGCCGAGAGCCGTCGCGCTCGCGTGCTTTCTCATCGTGTTCGCCGCCTTTGCCGCACCGCGTCAGACCGCGGAGCGCGCGCAGACCGCCCCCGGCGGAACCTTCGACCCGGCGATCCTGAAGGCCTTCCAGTGGCGCAGCCTCGGACCGGCGCGCGCCGGACGCTCGCTGACGGTGAGTGGGGTCAAGGGGCAGCCGAAGATCGCGTACGCGGGCGCGGTCGGCGGCGGCTTGTGGAAGACGATCGACGGCGGCGAGACGTGGACACCCATCACCGACGGTCAGATCAAGAGCTCGTCGGTCGGCGCGGTCGCCGTGGCCGAATCGAACCCCAACGTCATCTTCCTCGGGATGGGCGAGTCGTGCATCCGCGGCAACATCCTGCCCGGTGACGGCCTGTATAAATCGACAGACGCCGGCAAGACGTGGACGCACATCGGCTTCGGCCAGTCGCAGGCGATCTCCCGCATCCGCATCCATCCGGCCAACCCCGACATCGTCTACGTCGCCGACTTCGGCAACTACAGCGAACCGAGCGACGAGCGCGGCATCTTCAAGAGCGTGGACGGCGGCAAGACGTGGAAGCGTACGCTCTTCCGCAATGCGAAGACCGGAGGCGCCGACGTCGCGATCGACCGGCGCAATCCGAACGTCATGTTTGCCGCCCTGTGGGAGGCGTACCGCGTCGAGTACTCGATGTCGAGCGGCGGTCCCGGAAGCGGCTTGTTCAAGTCCACCGACGGCGGCGAGACGTGGACGGAAATCACGCGCAACCAGGGGCTGCCGCAAAGCATGGACGGGAAGATCGGCGTCGCGATTTCCGGGGCGGATTCGAACCGGATCTACGCGCTCGTCGAAAACGAGAACGGCGGCCTCTTCAGCTCCGACGACGGCGGCGCGAACTGGAAGCTGATGAACGCCGGGCGCAAACAACAAGGATACCGTCTACGCGTTGAACGTCGGGACGTTCCGTTCCGCCGACGGCGGGAAGACGATGACGAACTTCGCCGGCGGCGATTCACACGATCTGTGGATCGATCCCGACGATTCGAATCACGTCGTGCACGCCAGCGACGGCGGGGGCGCCGTCACCTACAACGCCTCGTCGCCCCAGCGCACGTGGACCGCGCGTGATTATCCGACCGGCCAGTTCTATCACGTCGCCACGACGAAGCACGTGCCGTATCACGTCTGCGGCGCGCAGCAGGACAGCAGCACCGCGTGCGTCTCGAGCGAACAGGCCGGCGGCCGATTTGGCGGCGGCGGACGCGGCGGCGCGGCGCCGCTCTACACCGCCGGCGGAAGCGAACCGGGATACATCGCGCCCGATCCGAAGGACCCGGACGTCTTCTTCGCGGGCGGCAACAACGGCTCGTTCCTCATGCGCCTGAACCGCCGCACCGGCGAGCTGAAGGAAGTCGGGCCGTATCCGCGCCTGTTCTCGGGCGAGCCGTCCAGCGCGCTCGTCGAACGGTGGCAGTGGACGTATCCAATCATTTTTTCCTATGCCGATCCGAGCATCCTCTACGCATCGTCGCAGCACGTGTGGAAAACGACCGACGGAGGCCAGCACTGGGAGCGGATCAGCCCGGACCTGACGCGTCACGATCCGAAGACGATGGGTCCTTCCGGCGGACCGATCACGCACGACATGAACAGCCCGGAGGTGTACGGCACCGTGTTCGCGCTGGGGCCGGGCAAGAAGGACGCGAACCTCCTCTGGGCCGGATCCGACGACGGGCTCGTCCACGTCACGCGCGACGGCGGAAAGACGTGGGCGAACGTGACGCCGAAAGAGATGCCGGACCTCGGACGCGTCAGCCAGATCGACGCCTCGTCGTTCGACCCCGGGTCGGCGTACGTCGCGGTGAAGAAGCCGCTGCTGAACGACCTGGCGCCGTATGCGTTCCGCACGCACGACTTCGGGAAAACGTGGACGAAGATCGTCAACGGGATCGTCGCCAACGATTACATCCACGCGGTGCGCGAGGATCCCACGCGCCGCGGTCTGCTCTACGCCGGGACCGAGCACGGCTTCTACATTTCGTACGACGACGGCGACCGCTGGCAGCCGCTGGCGCTGAATCTCCCCGACACGCAGGTCTCGGACGTATGGGTCGAGGCGAACTCCATCGCGATCGCGACGCACGGCCGCGGGTTCTACGTGCTCGACGACGTCGCGCCGCTGCGTCAGATCGGGCCGGACGCGACGTCGGCCGACGTGCATCTGTTCAAACCGGCCGGCGCGATCCGCTCCGGCGGCGGCGCGCCGATCGACTACTGGCTCAGGAAGCCGGCGCAGAAACTCGCGATCGACATTCTCGACGCCAAGGGACAGGTCGTCCGCACGATCCAGGGGGCGCAGGCCGGCCGAGGTGGTCGCGGCGCCCAGGCTGGTGCGGCGGGCGGCGAGGCGCCGGCCGCTGAAGGAGAACAGACCGGCGGTCGAGGACGCGGCGGCGCGCTCACGGCGCCGATGATGGAGGGACTGCATCGCGTCACGTGGAACCTCGATTACGCGGAGGCGGTCACGTTCCCCGGCATGGTGCTGTGGGGCGCGACGACGAGCGGTCCCGCGGCGCTCCCGGGGTCGTACGAGGTACGTCTCACCGTCGACGGCCAATCCCAGGAGCAGCCGCTCGTTGTACACCGGCATCCGTTCCGTACCGTCAGCGACGCCGACCTGCAGGAGCAATTCGACGTCGCCCTCCAGATCCGCGACAAGATCAGCGAGGCGAATGCCGCCGTCGTCCGCATTCGCGCGATCAAGGACGGCGTGAAGCAGCGGCTGGAGAAATCCGCGGACGGCGATCTCAGAGCGGCGGGCGCACGCCTGACCGAGCGCGTGAGCGCGATCGAAGAAGAGATCTATCAAGTACGCAACCAGAGCGGGCAGGATCCGCTGAACTTCCCCATCAGGACCAACAACCGGCTGGCCGCGCTGCTCCGCGTCGTCGAACTGGGCGACGGACGCCCGACGGCGAACGTCTATCCGATCTTCAAGGATCTGTCCGCGGAGCTGAAGCTGGAGACCGACAAGCTGCAGCAAGCCCTGTCGTCGGATCTGGCCGCATTCAACCGAATCGCGACACGGCTGGGTCTCTCGGCGATCGAATGACGACGGCGCGTCTCGAGGCGTTCAGCGATGGCGTGATCGCGATTCTGATCACGATCATGGTCCTCGAGCTGAAGGTGCCCGAGGGCACCGGCCTGGGCGCCTTGCGGCCGCTCGTCCCGCTGTTCCTCACCTACCTCCTCAGCTTCGTCGTCGTGGGGATCTACTGGAACAACCATCACCACATGCTGCACGTGACCGAGCGCGTGAACGGCGCCATCCTGTGGGCCAACCTGCACCTGCTGTTCTGGCTGTCGCTCGTGCCGCCTACGGAGCCGTGCTGCTCGCGTGCGCGCTCGCCTGGACGATCCTTCAGTCGGCGATTCTCGCGGACGAGGCGAACCGCCGCGTGCTCGCGACCGCGATTGGCAACGACCTCAAGGGGAAGCTCTCGCTGTTGATGTATGCCGCCGCGATCCCGGCGGCGTTCTTCCACGAGTGGATCTCCGACGCGCTGTACGCCGCCGTCGCGTTGATGTGGCTGGTGCCGGACCGACGGATCGAATCGCGGCTTTCGTAGCGCAGCCCTTCAGGGCCGCTCGTGATCACGAGCAGGTCTAAAGACCTGCGCTACGCTCACGAGCGGTAAGCGCGGTCAGCGATCTCTTCTGTCATAGCGCAGCCCTTTCATCAGGGCTGCTCGTGATCACGAGCAGGTCTAAAGACCTGCGCGAAGGTCACGAGCGGTAAGCGCGGTCAGCGATCTCTTCTGTCGCAGCGCAGCCCTTCAGAGCTGCTCGTGATCACGAGCAGGGCTAAAGACCTGCACGAAGGTCACGAGCGGTAAGCGCGGTCAGCGATCTCTTCTGTCGCAGCGCAGCCCTTCAGAGCTGCTCGTGATCACGAGCAGGTCTAAAGACCTGCGCGACGGTCACGAGCGGTAAGCGCGGTCAGCGATCTCTTCTGTCGTAGCGCAGCCCTTCAGGGCTGCTCGTGATCACGAGCAGGGCTGAAGCCCCTGCGCTACGAAGCCATGCGTGATTTCGTAGCGCAGCCCTTTCATTTCAGGGCTGCTCGTGACGTTGCGTCGTCGGCCCGCCGCGCAGATGCTCATCCACGAACGCCAGCATCTTCTGCCAGGAATCGGCCCGCGCTTTTGCCGTCCCGGACGGCGTCCCTCCCATCTGAACGATGCGTCCGGTCAGCGGGTGCCGCCGCGAGTTCAGCTCCATCGTGGACGTGAAGGGCCGGCCGATGCCGTGCCCCGCGTGATCGTACGCGAGGTGCACGAACGGATGCGCGAAGCGGTGCTGGCGGAGGCGCGACATGATCCGATCCGCCATCTCCGTCGACGGCCATACGTCGTCATCGCGGCCCGAAATGAGGAGCACCGCGCCGTTGATGCGTTCGACCGGAATCTCCGGTCGGCCCATCGTCATCGACTGCCGCATGGGGACGAGCGGCTCCGGGGCGACCGGACGTCCTTCCAGGGTCCATGCGACGCGTGTGGTCGGGTCGCAGCAGCCTCGCACGATCACGTTGCTCGGCATGTACGCGACAACGGAGTGGAACGCCGGATAGACCGCGCCGAGGAGCAGCGCCAGCTCCGCCCCGCGCGACAACCCGAGGACGCCGATGCGTGACGCATCAACCGACGGCTGCGCCGACATCCATTGCAGCGCGGTCGCGAAGTACTCGAGTGGAATATTCGAAAGCGCGCGCGGCAATCCCGGCGCGCCGAAGTACGCGAGCGCGAGCACCGCATAGCCATGCGACGCGAGCCCGCCCGCAGGTCCGAGCGGCGGCGGCACGCCTCCGCCAGAGCCGCCGAGCACGAGGACCGCGGGGTGCCTGCCCGGTTCCGCCGGCTCGTAGAACGTGCCGACGAGACCCTTGTCGCGCACGGGCGTGACGCGCACGCCCGCCGCGACCGCGCGCCGCCGAATCGTGGCGGTCGCGACGACGGCGCCGCCGGTCTCCGCGGTGAGCGTCCACAGCTCCGGCCCCGCCGCGACACCCTCCGGCGCGCGCGCATCGTCCGCGCTCGCACGCGACGCGGACCAGAACAGTCCCATCGAATCGACTTCCTTGTAGCTGCCCGTGCCGGGCGCGGTGCGGGCGAGATCGACGCGCCCTGCGGCGTCGGCCGTGAATGTCGCGCTCGAGGTCCACGGATCGTTCTGGGCTCCGCTGCGGGCGCGGACCGTCACGACAGCGCTCGGAGTCAGGCCGGAGACGGCGATGGGGATCGATTCGTCGATGAGGACGTCGTCGCGCGGGAACTCGATGGCGGCGGGAGCGGCCGTCCGCTGCAGCGCCAGCGATACGGTAAAGGCTGCGCCGATGACGATCGGTCGGCTCAACACATCTTCGATCCCCGGCGGACGGTCCGCCGCGCGACGGCTGGTATGCTAGCACGCGCGTGTGCCAGCGTTGACCCTTCATTCGGCCGAACAAAAAGGCGCACTGCCGACCTCTCGGCCGATAGCGGCGGCTATCGCGGCATCATTGTTCGCCGCGGCGGCGGCCGTCGTGCTGTGGCAGAACACGCGCGTCAAGGTCCTGTGGGATCTCAGCTACATCCTCGAGCACGCGTATCGCATTGCTCTCGGCGATCGTCCCTATCACGAATTCGTGATGCCGCACGCGCCGCTGACATTCGTGCTTCAGGCGGCCATCATGCGGGTGTTCGGGGACGGACTCCTGCCGCACGTCTGGTACTGCGCGGTCATCGCCGGCCTGACGGCGCTGTTGACGTACCGCCTGCTGCTCGTCGAGTTCGGCGGCGCGCCATGGCGTGCGCTGACGTTGGCGGCGCCGGTCACTTTCCTGAACGGGTACTGCATCCTGCCGCAGCCGTTCTACGACCCGGACTGCACGTTCTTCGTCCTGCTCGCGCTCTGCGCGATCGTGTGGGCGCGCCGGCACGAGACAGCTGCGTGGCGTCATTTCGCCGCGGGCGTGTTGATCGTGATCCCGCTCTTCGTCAAGCAGAACATCGGCATCGCGGCGTTCGCCGCCGCGCACGCGTTTTGCTGGCTGTCCGCCGCGCGGAATCCCGGTGAACGGCGTGCATACGCATTTTGCGCGGCCGGATCGGCCGCTGCTTTGCTCTGTGCGGCATTTGCGATCGAGGCGTGGACGGGTCTGGGCGCCTATTGGGAATGGACGGTGTCCTACGCTGCGGCGAGGCGATGGCCGCGGGCACAACTCTGGCTGCTGATCTATGGCCGCCTTCGCACGTGGCTCGCCATCGCCGGAGCCGTCGCCGGCTACCTTGTGATTCGGAACCGCCGCGGATCCCGCGTCGCGCTGGTGTTCGGGCTCGCGCTGATCGCCCTGCCGCTCGCGGAGTCCACGCGGACGATGCTGAGGTGGGGGATCGGTGCGAGGTCCTACGTCTGGTGGGGACTCGCGTTCGTCGCGGGCTCGCTCGCCGCTGTTGACGACAGCGTCAGGGCGCGGTTTCGATTCGAGGCCGCGCTGCCGCTCGTCGCCGTCGCGATCGCCCACGGCGCGTTCGCGTCGCAGGGCGTCTTCGATTCGGCGTACGGCGTGTGGCCGTTCCTGATGATTGCGCTCGCACCGCTCGCCGTGAGGCTCTTCCACGCGGTCGGACGCGAGGAACATGTCATCGCTTCCGCCGTCGTCGGCTTCGCGGGCATCGTACTGCTCGTGCTCGGCTATCGCCACCTCGCGAGCCATGAACGCGTCGGTTTCGCGGACGTCTCCGGGCCGGTGGCGCGCGCAACGCTCCCGTCGCTGCGCGGCCTGGCGACGCCGGGGACGTACGTGCCGGATTTCGAGCGGTTGTTGCGGCGCACCGCGGATGTCATTCCGGCGCGCGACGGCGTCGTCGTCGTCCCGGGCGAGGATCCGTTCTTCTTCGCCTCGAAGCGGCGCCCGCGATTCCCCGTCGTCCTGTTCGACGACACGGTCACGCCGTACGACAGGCCGACGTTGATGAAAATGATGGAGGAACGGCAGATCACATGGGTCATCGTCAAGACCCGGCTGCAGCTCCGGAACGGACCGTGGCGTCCGCTCGAGGCCTTTGTCGAGCAGGATTTGGCGGAGCGGTACGACGTCTTCGACGTGCTGCCGCGCTATACGATCCTCAGGCGCCGGTGAAGCGATGACCCCTCGCCGTGATGCGCTCGCGATCGCGCTGGCCGTCGTCACGCTGCTGGGGCTGTTCGCCCGCGTCCCGTCGATCGCCGAACCGCTCGGCATCGATCAGGGGCTTCTCTCATCGGTGGCGAAGCAACTGTCTCGCGGGCAGACCCTGTACCGCGACGTCTGGGATCAAAAACCGCCGGGACTCTACTTCGCCTATCTGACTGCCTTCGACGTGTTCGGGTGGCATGCGAGCAGCGTCGCGTGGATGGACATCCTCGCGACGGCAATGACGACGCTGCTTCTGTTCTCGATCGTGCGGCGGCTGGGAACGCGGTCGATGGCCGCCCTCGCGGCTGCGTTGTACTCGGCGCTGACGATCCCGAGTTGGTTGTACCGGCACGGCGGCTTCCTCGAACGCATGGTCGCGGAAACGTTCATCGTGATCTGGATAGCGCTCGCGGCGTGGTGCGCGATCCAATACGTCCGGCGGTCTTCCCTCGTGGCGGCGGCCGCGGTGGGATTCTGGGTCGGCATCGCGGCGATCTTCAAACCGAATGCGGCGATCTATGGGCCGGCGCTGGTGCTGTGGATGGCGCTCTACGGGAGGCACACACGCGAACGCTTCGCCGCCGCCGCGATTGTCGCGGGTTTGTGCTCGCTGATCGTTCCGGCCGTGACGATGGGCTGGCTGTGGCGGCTCGGCGTGCTGCCGGAGGCGCGCGTTGCGCTCATTGACTTCAACCGCGCGTACGTCGCGACCGGCTTCTCGGCGACCGGCTATGCGCTCGAATTCTCGAAAGCGGTGTGGCTGCGGATGAAGACCGATCCGCTCTGGGCCGCGGGCGCCGTCGGATCGGTGCTGGCGCTGTGGGACCTGCTGCGCACCCGCCGTCTCGATCCTCTTCCGGCGCTCGCGATCGCGTGGGGCGGCGCCGCGGCGCTGGTCGTCGTCGCGAACGGCGCGCGCCTGTTCAACACGTACTTCATCCAGACGTTCGCGCCGCTCGCCATCCTCGCCGCGTGGACACTTGCAGGCGCCGCGCGACAATCGCTCGTCCACAAAGCGGTCGCCACGGCGGCGTTTGCGCTCGCCGTCTGGCTCATCGTCCGGCACCAATACGTGCCGACCGTGTATCAGTTCGCCCGAGCTGACGTCGAGCAACTGCGCGGCCGCGGCGACCGCGCTGCATATCTCGACGGGTTCGGCGGGTACGCGAACGACCGCGGCTACTCGG
Organism: Acidobacteriota bacterium; assembly: GCA_003223835.1. Lineage (GTDB taxonomy): Bacteria > Acidobacteriota > Vicinamibacteria > Vicinamibacterales > 2-12-FULL-66-21 > Gp6-AA38. The sequence continues at coordinate 13,863 of QHWR01000158.1, forward strand.
CGCGCGCGAACGAGGAGCTGTTCGCGTACGTGCAGGCGCGCACGAGCCATGACGACTTGATCTACCAGTTCGGCATCAACGCGGCGGGCGTGTACTTCGCGACGGATCGTCTCACGGCGCACCGGTTCATGCGCGTCAACGAATTCGTGCAATCGGACTTCCCCGACCCGCGCTTCCAGCTCCCCGCGGTGACGGCGGAGCTCGCGGCGCGCCGGCCCGTGTACCTCATCTTCGAGAAGCTGCATTCCCCGACGCCGCTCGGCCAGGCGGTCGATCGCCTCGCGCAGCAGCCCGACGTCCTGCGGCTTCTCGACGGGTACCGCCTCGAGACGCGAATCGAGGATTTCACGGTCTACCGGCGGGTGGACGGGAAGAAATAGTGCTGAAGGTGCTAAAGGTGCTGAGGGTGCTAACGGTGCTGGTGCTAAGGGTGCTACAGGTGCTAACGGTGCTGGTGCTAAGGGTGCACCATTCGCACCGTTTTAGCACCTTCAGCACCAGCACCCTTAGCACCCCCAGCACCGTTCGCACCTTTAGCACCTCACGACCGCCATGCTATACTGACCCGCATCTTCAGCCGCTCCAGCAGGATACGCTGACTACCCGATGACCCCGTTCAGAGTCGTTCTCGTCAATCCGCCGCCGTTCCAGGTGTTGGAACCGGAATACGACAGGCCGCCGTTCGGCCGCGTCGGTCTTGCGTACCTCGCGGGATATCTCCGCCGCTATGAAGGCTTCCGGATCGAGATCGTCGACGCGAAGCTCGAGCGGCTGTCGTTCGACGAAACAGTCCGGCGCGCGCTCGCGGCCAACCCGGACCTCGTCGGCCTGGGCGCGTTCACGTGCGAGATGAAGCCCGCGGCGTACGTCGCGAAGCTGATCAAGGCGCGTCGTCCCGGCGTGACGACGGTGATCGGCGGCGTGCACGTGACGGCGATCCCGGAACACACGCTGCGCGAGTTCCCGCAGTTCGACATCGGCGTCCACGGCGAAGGCGAAGTCACGTTCCACGAGCTGTGCGACGCGCTGCGAAGCGGCGCGGCCGCGTCGAGCCTGACCGCGACGCCCGGACTCGTGCTCAGGACCGACGCGGGCATCGTCGTCGCCCCCTCGCGCGAGCGCATCGCCGATCAGGACACGATCCCGTTCCCCGCGTGGGACATGCTGCCCCGCGGCGATCAATACATCGTGATGACGCAGCGCGGCTGCCCGTTCAACTGCCTGTTCTGCATGAATCCGAACGGCCGGACGGCGCGGCCACGATCGATCGAGAACGTGATGGAGGAGCTGCGGCTGATCCTCGATCGCTATCAGCCGAAGGACATCCGGTTCGGCGACGAGCTGTTCTCGGTCAACATGGATCGCACCCATGAGCTGCTCGACGCGATGATCGCCGCCGGCGTCCAGAAGCACGTCACGTGGACGGCGCAGACGCACGTCCGCTTCGTCGATCGGGCGATCCTGAGCAAGATGAAGGAAGCGGGCGCGCGGCGGATTGGCCTGGGGATCGAGACCGGCGACGCCGAGGTCCTCAAGGCGACCGGCAAGGGCAGCACGCCCGAGATGATCCTCAAGGCCGGCGCCGCCGCCAAAGAGGCCAACGTCCCGATCGAAACGTACTTCGTCCTGGGTCATCCGAACGAAACGCTGAAGTCGATGAAGAAGACCATCGACCTCGCGGTCCGGTTGAATCCGGACACGCCGATCTTCGGGATCATGGTGCCGTTTCCGGGCACAGAGGTCGGGCGGCTCGCGGCCGCCGGCGAAGCCGGGTACCGGCTCCGCTCGACGAACTGGGACGACTACGACAAGCAGATCGGCGGCGCGCTCGAGTTCGCGAACCTGTCGCGGCACCAGATCGAGCGGCTGCAGGTCTGGGCCTACGTCAAGGTCTTCGTCTGGAATGGACGCTATCTGGATTTTGTGAAATTCTGCTGGCGGTATCGTCGCGAAGGATTCGTCCTCGCGAAGAAGATCGTGGTGCGCCGCTCCGACAAGCTCGCGCACGGACGGCCCGCGGGCGCCGAAGACATCGCGGCGAGCGTCGGGCCGGATCGTCAGGAGATCATTGCCGCCACGAAGGAGTGGCAGGACTGGCAGCGCGCGGATCTCACGCGCCTCAAGAAGCTGCGGCCGGGACACACGAACGTCGTGTTCGTGGACATCCAGCGGAAGCGGCCGGACACCGCCGCGGCGGGCGCAGGACAGACGACATGAGCACGAGCACAGCAACGACAGACGTCCCGTTCCTCGACCTTGTCACGCCACACGTCGAGCTCGAAGAAGAGCTCACCCGCGTCTTCCAGGAGGCGCTGAGGACGGCGCACTTCGTCGGCGGCGCCGCCGTGGAGGCGTTCGAGGAAACGTTCGCGTCGTTCTGCGGCGCGGCGCACACCGTTGGCGTCAGCAACGGCACCGACGCGCTGCTCTTCGCGCTCGTCGCCAGCGGCGTCCGCGCCGGCGACGTCGTCGTCACGGTCCCGCACACGTTCATCGCGACGACCGAGGCGATCGCCCACGCGGGGGCGCTCGCCGAGTTCGTCGATGTTGACGAGCGCACCTACAACATGGACCCGGGCAAGCTGCGCGCCTATCTGGAAGCGTGCGGCCGCGATCCGTCGGGACGCCTCGTCAGCAAACGCAGCGGACGTCCGGTCACGGCCGTCGTGCCGGTGCATCTGTACGGGCAGACGGCCGACATGGATCGGATCCTCGCGCTCGCCGACCAGTTCGGCCTGATCGTGATCGAAGACGCGTGTCAGGCGCACGGCGCCCGATATCTCTCGCGGGGCGGCGACAACTGGCGCACGGCGGGCTCGATGGGGCGGGCCGCCGCCTTCAGCTTCTATCCGGGCAAGAACCTCGGGGCGTGCGGCGAAGCGGGCGCGGTCACGACGAACGATCCGGACGTCGCCGCGCGCGTCCGCAAGCTGCGCGACCACGGCCAGGCGCGGAAGTATTACCACGACGTCGAGGGCTACAACGGGCGGCTCGACGCGATTCAGGCGGGCATCCTGCACGCAAAGCTGCGGCACGTGAGCGAGTGGAACGCCCAGCGCCGCGAACGTGCGGATCACTACAACCGGCTGCTCGCGCCGATGCCCGGCATCGTCACGCCGTACGAGCCGTCGTGGTCACACGCGGTCTATCACCTGTATGTCGTGCGGACCGCGGATCGCGACGGGCTGATCGCGCACCTCGCCGGCGCCGGGATTGGCACCGGGATTCATTATCCAATCCCGCTCCACCTGCAGCAGGCGTATCGCTCGCTGAGTTACAAGGCCGGGGATTTCCCGGTCGCCGAGCGCGTCGCCGCCGAAATCGTCTCGCTGCCGATGTATCCGCAGCTCACCGCGGCACAACAGGACCGCGTCGTCAGCGAGATTCGCCGCTTCGTCTGAGGCGCGCCGGCACGCCGGCGACGACGGCGTCGGGCGGGACGTCGTGCGTCACGACGGCGCCGGCGCCGATCAGCGCGCGCTCGCCGATCGTTACCCCGCACAGGATCACAGCGCCGCTTCCGATCGACGCGCCGCGCTTCACGCGCGTCGGCACCACCTGCCAGTCCGCCTCCGTCTGGAGGGCGCCGTCCGCGGTCGCGCGCGGGTAGCGGTCGTTGATGAACATCACGCCGTGCCCGACGAATACCTCGTCCTCGATCGTCACCCCTTCGCAGACGAACGTATGCGACGAGATCTTGCACCGCGCGCCGATCGACGCGTTCTTCTGGATTTCGACGAACGCGCCCACCTTCGTCTCGCTGCCGACCGTGCATCCGTACAGGTTCACGAGCGCGGGATGAAAGATCTTCACGTCCGCGCCGAGCTTCACGTCAGGGGCGATCGGCATTCGAAGACTCCGCAGTCCGTTTCTCGACGATGGCCGCGACGGCCGATTCCGCGCGCAGCGCGCGCCACACCCGTGGCACGTCGAGGAGCGCGTCGATGACGAGCTGACGGCTGATGCCGCGCGCCCGCCCCATGCGTCTGGGGGACGTGTCGGTCGGACGGTTCGCGATGCGGTAGCCGGCGCGCGCCGCGCGGATCAGCCGCTCCCCTTCGGAGAACGGCGAACGCGAGACGAGCCCAAAGCGCTCGATGATCTCGCGCTGCACCAGCTTCACCGCTCCCGCGTCGTAGGTGGGCACGCCGAACACCAGGCGCGGCACCAGGTTGAAGCCCCACGACACGAATCGCCGATCCAGCCGGTAGTACTTCTCGCGCCGGCTCGCGATGATGATGTCGAAGTCCCGCGTGAGCGGGAGCATGTCGAGCAGGATGCGCGTGTCCCATTGACGATCGGTCGAATTGAGGAACACGAACGCCATCGCCGCTTCGCGATAAAGATGCTCGAACGTGTCGTGGATGCCGAGGTTGCGCGGGTGATGGATGACGCGCATCTTCGGCACGCGACCGGCGAACTCGTCGACGATCCGTCCCGTGCGATCCGTCGATCCGTCGTCGCAGACGAGGATCTCGTACTCGAACCCGGCGCCCGCGAGCAGGGCGTGCGCCTCCTCGAGGACGCCTTCGATCGTCTCCTGCTCGTTGTACGCCGGAAAGCAGACGGATACGCTCGGCAGGGCCCCTGCGGCGAGGTGTGTCGAGGGAGCAGTCACGCGAGGTCCAGCTCCACGGGCCGCCCCTGCCCGTTCATCGATCGCGTCGCGGCCTCCATGATCCGGACGACGCGCAGGCCGGCGTCGCCGTCGGTGATCGGCCGCTCCGTCCCGCCGATGCACTTCACGAAGTGCAGCGCCTCGGTCTGGAGCGCTTCGGTCTGATCGAGGCGCGGCGCCCAGACGTCGCCGGTGCGATAGCTGACCATCATCTTGTACACGCCGTCGGGCGTCGGGTCGGTCACCGAGATCCCGCTGTCGTACACCTTGACCTTCTCGCTCGGCTCGATGTCGTCGTACACGATCATCTTGCGGCTGCCGCCGATCAGCATGCGACGCATCTTGACCGGCGCCAGCCAGTTCACGTGGATGTGCGCGATGAGCGTGTCCGCGAAGAAGAGCGTCAGGTACGCGACGTTCTCCGGGCCGCGCCCGACGTGGCTCATGCCGGTCGCCGAGACGCGCGTCGGCCGCGACGGGATCACGTAATCCATGATCGAGAGATCGTGGACGGCGAGATCCCAGATCACGCTGACGTCGTGCTGAAACAGTCCGAGGTTCACGCGTACGGAATCGAAGTAATAGATGTCGCCGAGGTTCCCGCCGGCCACCAGCTCGCGGACCTTGCGAACGGCGCCGGTGTAGACGAACGTGTGGTCCACCATCAGGACGCGTCCGCGGCGGGCCGCCTCGTCGATGAGCCGGCGTCCCTCGTCCGCGGTCGACGTCAGCGGCTTCTCGACGAGCACGTGCTTGCCGGCCGCGAGCGCCCGCTTCGCGAAGTCGAAGTGCGTGGACACCGGTGTCGCGATCGCGATCGCGTCGATCCGCGGGTCGCCAATCACGTCGCCGGCAGTCGTCGTCGTGTTGATGCCGGGATACCGGGCCGCCGCGCGCTCGAGCCGGCCGGCGTTCAGATCGCACACCGTCCCGACCGTCGCGCCCGGCGCGTCGACGAAATTGCGCACGAGGTTCGGTCCCCAGTACCCGTACCCGATGATGCCAATCCGAATCATGCGGACGCTAGATTGTAGTCAATTCCGTCATCCGCCATTGCTCGAGTGCTCGGGGCAGCGTGCTGAGAGGGCGTGCTGCGGAAGAGCGGTGCGGCGTGCACTGCGCACGCTGCACGGATCCTGCGCAGCACCCTCTCTCTGCACCCAGCCCTCAGCACCGACGCGCGGTGGTGCATCACGGCAGCGCCGGCCGGCGGACGTGTCCGCCCCTGACGTCCGCGAGCGCGTGCAAGACGACGAACGCGCGCGCGTCGTGCGCGTGCACGATGCTCATGACGCGTCCAATCTCGAGCCGCGTGACCACGCAGTAGAGAATCAGGCGCTCCGCGTCGGTGGCGCCGCCGCGTCCGCGGAACACGGTCACGCCCCGTCCCAGCTCGCCGACGATGCGCTGCCGGATCGGTTCGTTCGCGTCGGAGACAATGGTGATCGCGGTGAACTCCTCGATCCCGTGCAGGACGAAGTCGAGCGTCTTCGCCGCCGACGCATACGTCAGGATCGAGTACAGCGCCTCTTCGACGCCGAGCGTGGACATCGCCACGAGAAACAACACGACGTTGAAGGCGAGGATGACGTCGCCGACCTTCAACAGCGGGCGGCGCTTGCTGACGAGGAGCGCGGTGATTTCGGTGCCGTCGAGGACCGCGCCGCCGCGGACGGCGAGTCCGATCCCGGCCCCGATGAAGAATCCGCCGAAGACCGCCGTCAGCAGCGGATCCGGCGTCACGTCCGGGTAGCTGACGACGGCGAGGACGACCGCCAGACCGCCGATCGCCAGCGCGCTGCGGAGCGCGAACGCGCGGCCCATATGGCGGTAGCCGAGGATCACGAACGGGACGTTGATGATCGGCAGCCAGAGCGACAGCGGCACCGGCGTCACGTTGGCCAGCAGCATGGACACGCCGGTCACGCCGCCGTCGATGAAGTGGCTCGACAGGAGAAATCCTTTCAGTCCCATGCCGGCCGACAGGATGCCCGCCACGACGAGCGCGGCGCGGCCCAGCTCGCGAAGTATCAGGCGCATGTGCGAATGGTATGACAGGCGTTCTTCGAGAGCCTGACAGGGCTTACACTGCTGGGGTGAGAGGTCCGCGGGCCTGTTTCGTTGGCGTGGTGCTCGCCGCGGGGGCGGCCGCCGGTGCGGCGCAGCCCCCGGATCGTTCGCAAACCACCCCGTTTCGATCGTCGATCGAGCTGACGGTCGTGACCGCGACCGTCCGCGACGGGAACGGCCGGCTCGTCCAGGGGCTCCCGCGCACCGCGTTCGAGATTTACGAGGACGGCGAGCGCCAGGCGATCACCCAGTTCACGAACGAGCGCGTGGCGCTCGGGCTCGGCCTGCTGCTCGACATCAGCGAGAGCATGTTCGGCGAACGGATCCGCGCCGCGCGCGCGGCGGTCGAGCGCTTTCTGTTCGACCTGCTCGCGCCGTCCGACGAGTTCTTCGTCCTCGCGTTCAACCATGAGCCGCACATCCTCACCGGCTGGACGCGCACGCCCTCGGTCGTGCGCGAAGCGCTCGATCGCGTGCGCCCGTTTGGCGGGACCGCGATCTACGACGCCGTCATGGGCGCGCTGCCGCTGGTGCGCAGCCGGAGCCGCGAACGCGCTGCTGCGCGGTCTCGGCTCGGCGCTTCTGCGCAGCGACACCTTCGTCTACGCGATCGCGATCGACGCGCCCGATCGTCAGCCGAACCACACCGTCGTCAACCCGGAAACGCTGAGCGAGATCACCGGCCAGAGCGGCGGCTACACCGAGATCGTGCACGGGCCCGACGATCTCGACGCCGCGACGGCGCGGATCGCCGAGGAGTTGAACAGCCAATACGTGATCGGGTATTCATCCCCGCATCCCGGCGACGGCCGCTACCACAGCATCCGCGTCAGGGCGGCCGGCGGCGATTATCACGTGCGCGCGCGCAACGGCTACGTCGCGGTTCGAGGGCCGAGGACGGTCAATCGATGAATTCACGGATGGGGGATGACGGATGACCGAGGAGCGCCTGCGGCCCGAGCGAGCCGCGAAGTCGGCGAGCGAGAGCGAGCGGGGGTGGGGCCCCGCGAGCACTGAAAAAGATGATCGAGGGCGCGCATGAAACAGTTGACCGTTGCGATCCTGATGATGCTGACGAGCGCGCCGGGCGCGCAGCAGCCGCAGGCCGACATTCCGTTCGACTCGGTCCCGAACCTGCTGAAGCTGCCCACGGACGTCTATCTCGGCGAAGCCGCCGGCGTCGCCGTGAATTCGAAGGGACATCTCTTCGTGTTCAGCCGGGGCGCCCACACGCAGCTCTTCGAGTTCGATCGCGACGGCCGCTTCCTCCGCGAGATCGGCAAGGGCCTTTACGGCTTCGACTTCGCGCACGTCGTCCGCGTCGACAAGGACGACAACATCTGGTGCGTGGACGAAGGGTCGAACATGGTCATCGAGTTCAACCCGGAGGGACGCGTCGTCATGCTGCTCGGGCGCAAATGGGAGCTGACCGAGGGACGTCCCGAGCAGCCGGCGCGCGGCGCCGCGCCGCCCGCCCCGCGCGACGGGTACTTCAACCGGCCGACGGACGTGACGTGGGATCCCGCCGGCAACATCTACGTCAGCGACGGCTACAACAACTCGCGCGACGCCAAGTTCGACAGGAACGGCGCGTGGATCAAGGCATGGGGAGAGCGCGGCACCGGCCCGGGACAATTCAACATCCCGCACACGATCGCGGCCGACGCGCAGGGCAACATCTACGTCGGCGACCGCACGAACAGGCGCATCCAGGTGTTCGACTCAGACGGAAAGTTCCTGAAGCAGTTCGCCAACGTCGAGGCGCCGTGGGCGATCTGCATCACGCCGCCGCCGGCGCAGGTCCTCTACAGCGCCGACGCGAATTCCGGCAAGGTGTTCAAGCTGGACCTGAATGGCACGCTGCTCGGAACGTTCGGCAAGTTCGGGAAACAGCCGAAGGAGTTCGGCTGGATCCACGAAATCTCATGCCCGTCCGAGAACGAGCTGTACGTGGGCGAGCTGCTGAACTGGCGCGTCCAGAAACTGCTGCTGCATCCGCGATAGGCCACGATCCGGCATTCAGCATTCAGCATCCAGCATTCAGCATTCGGATGAGCCATTCGGGATAGCCCATCGACGATGACAAGGTCAGCTTGATGGCGCGCAGCGGATCGAGCACGCGCGTCACCGTCGGGGCGAACGCGCGGCCGACCGTCTCGTCGTCCGGAAACGCTTCGAATCCGATCGACCACCACTGCTGCTCGCGCGCGACGATGCGCGTCAGCTCGACGCCGACCGCGCGGTCCACCCACTGATCGGGCGGCAACTCGCGGATCGGCGCGCCGGCATCGATGGCGAGCCGCCGCAGCCAGCGTGTTTTGCGGACGTCGATCCGTACTCGCGCCTCTTGCACCTTCGATACGACGTCGCGCGGCAACGCGGCCGCCTCGAGGTTGTCGACCGACCATTTCATCCAGCGCTCGATGCGTCCCTCATGGCGTCCAAAATCGCGTGTCTGACCGGCCTCTCGCCTGTATTTCACCTCGAGCTGCCGCTGGTCGCGCCTCTTCGCGCCAACGCCGGCGTCCGCCGTCACCAAGTACGAATCCGTACGCGTCTCTTCGTTCGGCGATCGTTTACTGTCAGCGGACCAGTCCGCCGCGATCCAATCGCCGAGAGCATCCGGCGGATCCGCGGCGCTGATGAACCAGCGGACCTCGACGCTCGTCAGCGGCTTCGGCACGGACGTCATCGCATTCCTCCTCGCGATCTGCGGCCGCCGTCCGGAAACCAAATCGTGTGCGCGCGGACGCGAGCGGATGCTAGCATAGCGATCCGGCCATGGCTGCATTGATTGAAGCGATCGCGATCAAGCGGAAGATGTTCTTCGAATACGAAGGCGCGCCCTACCATTGCCTCGACGTGGACATCTCGAAGCCCACGGCCCGCGGCGGCCAGACGCTCGTGCGCCTCAAGATGCGCAACCTGCTGACGCGCGCGGTCTTCGACAAGACGTTCAAGGCGAGCGACAAATTCACCGAGCCGGACCTCGCCGTCGTCCCCGCGTCATATCTGTACGCGGACAGCGCCGGCTATCACTTCATGGACCAGGAGTCGTTCGAGACGCTGACGCTCGCGCCCGACTTCATCCGCGAGGATCGCGAGCTGCTCGTGGACAACCTCGTCGTGCAGATCCAGAAGTACAACGGCAACCCGATCGGGCTGCAGTTCCCGCCGCACGTCGAGCTGGCCGTGACCTACACCGAGCCGGGCACGCGCGGAGACACCGCGAGCGGCAGCGTCACCAAGCTCGCGACGCTCGAGACGGGCCTGGAGATCCGCGTGCCGCTCTTCATCAAGGAAGGCGAGAAGATCAAGGTCCACACGGAGACACGCGAGTTCGCGGGCCGGGCGTAGCTCGAGATTCGCAGCGCAGGTCTTTAGACCTGCTCGTGATCCGGACGCTATCCGCATCCAGGCAACCGGAACCCCCCGATGCGCGTCGAATACGTCGTCGCGTCCCGTTTCAAATAGTCGCCGACGTACCAAATGGTGCAATCGTCGGATGGATCGATCGCGGTCTGCGAATAATCCTCCCACCGGATCGTCGTCGTCTGCGCCGCTTCCCCCTGCGCGAGGACGGCCTCGCGCAGCGTGAGGACGCCGGGTGGATCGCTCGCGAGCCGGGCGGCGAAGCGTTGCCCCGCGTAATGTGGCGTGCCGCCGAACGAATAGCCGATGCCGATGTTGCCGCGCCGATCGATCGCGGGGCTGGCCATCCAGCGATACAGCGCGTCGGGCGCGTAGGTGCCCTGCTGATAGAGCTGCGGCGCGCGCGCTTTGTCGAGCCGGAACTCGTACCAGCGGACGCCGCCGCCCCCCGCGGCCGTGTTTACCGAATGTACGGCGACGATCGACTCGTGGTCGCCGAGATTCCGGTACACGAGGCGCGCCATGATCTTGTCCCCTTGCGCGTCGAGCCGCCGCTCGGTTCCAGGCTGCGGCACGCAATTCGTCAACTGCCCATCGCACAGATAGCGATACGGCGCCACGGCGATCTTCGTGGGACCGACCGCCTTGGTGTTCGCCGGATCCGTCCAGTCCACGTGGAACTGCCACGCGTCGATCGTGGACGCCTCGTAGATCTTGTCGAGCTGCGTCCCGCCCGCCGCCATCATGACGTTCGGCGCGCCCAGCGGCGGCAGCCGCCGGCCGTCGACGTCCGCGTTGTTCAGAAAGTTCACGTTCTCGATGATCACGCACTGCTCGGTCGCGGGCTCCCCCTTCAGCATCTTCGTGCGGTCGACGACGCATGCGTGTTTCTGCGTGACGATCGTGTCGGAGATCCGATTGTCGCCGGTGCTCGTCGGCACGTAGTAACCATCGGGCCAGACCGCCGGCCGCGG
>QHWR01000316.1 GCA_003223835.1 Acidobacteriota bacterium
ACTGAATCGCCGCTCCGCCCGACGGGATGGCCGTGTCGTTGCCCCCCGAGAGAGTCGCACTCGCCTGCCAGATCGTTCCGGTCGTGTTCGTGAAGAAGAAGCGCGTGCCGGTCGACGAGGACACGGGGTCCGCCCAGGCGTGATAGCCGGAGGCCAGGTTCGTGGACGCGTTGCAGGCCGTGCCGGTGGCCGCCGTGCCCGTCATGCCAACCGTGTAGCCGCTCTTGGTGACCGTCGCCGAAGCGCCGAGATCCGGGCTGATGAACGCCGAACCGCCCGAGGGACCGCTGCCGAGAATGTCGAGCGTCTGGGCATACATCCCGTTGGCGCAGCTGGCCGCGAACGTCGACTGCGCGCTGCTGACGGCGCGCAGCGATCCGATCGCCGACGCCTCGTTGCCCGAAATACGGGCTCGCAGCAGGCCGGGGACCGCAATCGCGGCGATGATGCCGATGATCGCAACGACGATCAGCAGCTCGATGAGCGTAAAGCCCTTCTGAGTCCGAACCTTCATGATCTGCTCCTCAAAGTTACGCGCGTGGCCGCGTCATGTTGATACCGCCTAACCGGCTCGCAGCGCGGCCGACGGACGCCCGGCCAAACAGCAACGGCGGTGCCACGCTCGACCGTTCCGCGGCCGTTCGCTGATAACCCACTGTTCTAGAGACGTTTAGCGACTTGATTTGGCTGGCCGGGAGAACCGGAATTGTCTGCCCATTTTGGGCGGGTTGACAATTATTGTCAAGCTGGACTGGCAGGAAGTGTCAGGAAACAAAAGAAAAAGGGAGGGCGCCCGCCCATGCGGACCCCTCCCCCGGACGATCCGTTGGGGACGGATCTACTGAATCGCGCTCGCGCCCGACGGCGTCGCCGTGTCGTTGCCGCTGATGGCCGCCGTCGCCTGCCAGATCGTGCCCGTCGTGTTGATGAAGAAGTGCCGCGTGCCCGTGGACGACGACACCGGGTCCGCCCAGGCGTGATAGCCGGAGGCCAGGGCTGTGGCCGCATTGCAGGCCGTGCCGGTCGCGGTCGTTCCGGTCATGCCAACGGTGAAGCCGCTCTTGGTCACCGTCGCTGACGCGCCGAGGTCCGGGCTGATGAACGCCGAGCCACCCGACGGGCCGCTGCCCAGAATGTCGAGCGTCTGGGCATACATGCCGTTGGCGCAGCTCGCCGCGAACGTGGACTGCGCGCTGCCGATGGCGCGCAGCGAGCCGATCGCCGACGCCTCGTTGCCCGAAATACGCGCGCGCAACAGGCCCGGGACCGCGATTGCCGCGATGATGCCGATGATCGCTACCACGATCAGCAGCTCGATTAACGTGAACCCCTCGTGCTTCCGGAGTCGCATCGGAACCTCGTTCTTGAAGAAAAGTGTTAAGCGCCACCCCGAGGACGCCATCAACACAGCAATTGAAGTGCCTTCTCGCGGCTATATCGAAAGATACGGCCGCGAAATCGCTGGCTGGGCGCGCGCTTTGCGCGATCCAGGACGTCGGACACCCGCACGCGCTCTATCTGGCGATAGAGACACGAATGGGCGCGAGCGCCAGAAATCGTCAGTCCGGATAACAGGATTTGTCAGTTATTTCAGGTTGTACTTCTTCATGTAGTAGCGGAACGATCGGAAGCTCATACCCAAAAGCTCGGCCGCCTTGACCTTCACGCCGCCCGATCGCCGGAGCGCCTCGGCGATGTACTCGCGCTCGAGGTGCTGCACGTGCTGCTCGAGGTCGAACCCCTGGGCGGGCAGCGGCGTCGAGCCGGAGCCCGATGCGGGAACGACTTGGGACGTCGCGGCACGGACGGGACCGCCGCCGCGCACCGCATCGGGAAGGCTTTCGGGGAGGATTGACGGCGTACGTTCGAGCGCGACCGCGCGCTCGATCGCGTTCTCGAGCTCGCGGATGTTGCCGGGCCAGGTGTACGTCTTCAGACACGCGAGCGCCTCTCGCGAGATGCCGCCGATCTCCTTCTTCATCTGCGCCGCGAACTTGTTGGTGAAGTGGTCGGCCAGCAGGTCGACGTCGTCGGCGCGGTCGCGCAGGGGCGGGAGCCGCACCGGTATGACGTTGATCCGGTAATAGAGGTCCTCGCGGAACTGCCCCTCGGCGACCATTTTCTCGAGGTCCCGGTTCGTCGCCGCGATGATGCGGATGTCGGCGTCGATCTCCTCGGTGCCGCCGACGCGGCGGAACTTGCGCTCCTGCAGCACGCGCAGCACCTTCACCTGGAGCATCGGGCTCATCTCTCCGATTTCGTCGAGGAACACCGTCCCCTTCTCCGCGACCTCGATCAGCCCCTTCTTGTTGCTGTCGGCGCCCGTGAACGACCCGCGCATGTGGCCGAAGAGCTCCGAGTCGAGCAGCGTCTCGGTCAACGCGCCGCAGTTCAACGCGACGAACGGGCGGTCGTGCCGCGGCGAGTGCACGTGAATCGCCCGCGCGACGAGCTCCTTCCCCGTCCCGGATTCGCCGGTAATCAGGACCGTGCTGCTCGTCGGCGCGATCCGTTCGATCAGCTCGAACACCGCGAGCATCGGCGAGCTGTTCCCGATGATGTTCGAGAACTGATGCGTCGTGTGCATCGCGCGCCGGAGCAGAACGTTCTCCTGCTGGCAGCTCGTTGACCGCGCCCGGCGACTTGTTCACGTAGTCCGCGGCGCCGAGCCGGAGCGCCTCGACGGCCGTGTCGGTCGAGGCGAACGCCGTCATGACGATGCTGATGATGTCGGGGTCGAACTGCTTCGCTTCGCGGAGCACGTCCACACCGTTCATCTCCGGCATCCGGATATCGGTGATGAGGACGTCCACGCGGCCGCCGCGGAGCACGTCGAGGGCGTGACGGCCGTCTTCGGCGAGCAGGACCTCGTGCCCGTCGCGCCGCAGCACGATCGCGAGCAGCTCGCGCATCGATCGCTCGTCGTCAACGACGAGGACGCGTGCCGCCGGCGCGGCGGCGGCTGGGATGTCCGGCAGAGTGACGTCAATAGCCATGGTTTACGAACTCATGCTTGCGACGGGCGCTGCCGTCATCGGCAGCACGACGTTCACCGTCGTCCCGGCGCCGCGTTCCGAGGTGACCTGCACTTCTCCGCCGTAATCGCTGACGATGCGGTGGACAATGGATAACCCGAGTCCCGTGCCGCGCGCGAACGCCCCGCGGAACGGCTGGAAGATGCCGTCCATCTCCTCGGGCGGAATGCCGACGCCTTCGTCGGCAACGCTGATGACGACGCGGCCGGGATTCCCGGGCGCGTCCGCATCCTGCCGGACCGACAGCCGCAGCTTGCCACCGTGGGGCATCGCCCGCAGGCCGTTGGTCGCCAGATTCCAGACGATCTGCCGGAGCTGCGCCTCGTCGGCGCGGAACAGCAGCGGATCGGCGGGGACGTCGGCGACGACCTTGTGCGCGGGCGTCAGCTCCGCGCTGTTCTCCAGCAGCGCCGCCGCGTCGGTGACGATCCGCCGGACGTCGATTTCCAGCATCGACGACCGTTGCGGCCGCGCGTAGGCGAGGAAGCTGCGAATGGTGTCGTTGAGGCGCTCCGATTCGCGCAGGACGATGTCCATCAGCTGCGACTGCTCGGGCGTCAGCGGCAGCTCCTGCCGCAGGATTTGAATGGATCCCGCCATCGACGCGAGCGGATTGCGGATCTCGTGCGCGATGCCCGCCGCCATCTCGCCGACCGCGGCGAGACGCTGCTGCACGCGCGCCTCGCGCTCGTGCTTCTTCGCCTCGGTGATGTCCTGGAAGGTGTAGAGCACGCCGCTTTCGCCGCGCGGGGTGAGGAGCGGCGCGGGACTGATCCCCAGCTCGATGTGCCGTCCGTCGTCACGGGTGTAGCCGAATTCGATCCGCGGCAGTCCGGTGCGCGCCGCCTCGGCCGCGGCGGCGGAGCCGAATGACGGCGGAAGCTGCAGGACCTCGGTCACGGGGCGGCCAACGGCGGCCGACGCCGCGATCCCGGTGATCGTTTCCGCCGCGCGGTTGAACGTGAGCAGCCGCCCGGTCGTGTCGGTCGTCGCGAGGCCGCTCGTCAGGCTGTTGATCACGTGCTGGCTGAACGCCTGGAGGTCGGCCAGTTGCGACGACGCTTCTTCGAGTTGCGCGCCCGTTCGCCGCAGACCTTCCGCCAGATAGCCGCTGAGCGTCGCGACCGCCATGAACCCGAACACGTTGAGGCCCACCGTGTAGATCGCGACGCGCACGGGCGGCAGGAGGTCGGCCGTGCGGGCCGTCGCGATTGCGCTGCCGTCGGAGTACTGCCCGAGCACGAGGCCGCTGTAGATCACCGAGCTGAGCACGCCGACCATGAGGCCGCCGCGCCACGACTGGACCATGCTCGCCGCGATGATCGGCAGCGTGTACAGCGTCGAGAAGTAGCTGGTGACGCCGCCGGTGAGCTGCACGATTACCGACACGATCAGCGCGTCGCAGGCGAGCTGCACGTCCACGAGCCACGGCACCCGCTGCACGTGCTTGAGCATGAGCGCCCAGATCGCGGTCAGCGCATACGTGAGGCCGATGAGCAGGAAGAACGGATCCCCGGGCTGCGACCCCGGCGATTTGAACTGGATCAGAATCGCCGAGCCGAGCAGCACCGTGACAACGGCCGCACGGCCGGGCTGGGTGCAGGGAGGGCGTGCTGGGCAGAAATCGGGTGCTGGGGGGAAATCGGGTGCTGGGGGCTGGGTGCAGAGAGTGGGTGCTGGGCAGACGGGTGCCGTGTGTCGTCGCCGCGACCTTCGGCACTCAGCACGCGATCGTTCTCGGCACTATCTCTTTGCACTCAGCCCCCTGCACCCGAAATCCTCAGCACCCTCTCTCTGCACCCAGCCCCCAGCACGCAAGATCCCCAGCACCCTCTCTCTGCACTCAGCCCCCTGCACCCGAAATCCTCAGCACCCTCTCTCTGCACCCAGCCCCCAGCACCCGAGATCCCCAGCACCCTCTCTCTGCACCCAGCCCCCAGCACCCGAGAGTTACGTCAACTTCGAGATCAGGTCGAAGATCGGCATGTACATCGCGATGACGATGCCGCCGACGATGCCGCCGAGGAACGCGATCATGATCGGTTCGAGCAGCGTCAAGAGGCCCGCGACGGCGGCGTCCACTTCCTCTTCGTAGAAGTCCGCGATCTTCGCGAGCATCGCGTCGAGCGCGCCCGTCGTTTCGCCGACGTTGATCATCTGGACCACCATCGACGGGAACACGTTCGTCTCGCGCAGCGGACCCGACACGGTTTCGCCGCGCTCGATGCTCGACCGCGTTTTCTGAATCGCGTCCTCGATGATGGCGTTGCCCGCCGTCCGCGCCGTGATGTCGAGCCCGTCGAGAATCGGGACGCCCGAGGCGAGCAGCGTCGACAGCGTGCGGCAGAAGCGCGCGACGGCGATCTTGCGCAGGATCATGCCGAGCACCGGCGTCTTCAGGCTGACGGCGTCGATCTGATGACGCCCCGCGTCCGTCCCGTAGTAGCGCTTCAGTCCCCAGCCCGCCAGGAAGAGGCCGATGACGAGGATCCATCCGTACGAAACGAGGAGGTCGCTCGCGGCGATGACGACGCGCGTCGGGAGCGGCAACTGGGCGCCGAGGCCGGCGAACAGGTTCGCGAACGTCGGGATGACCTTCCACAGAATCGCCGCGACCACGACCGCCGCAATCACGATGACCGCGATCGGGTAGATCATCGCGGACTTGACCTGTCCCTTCAGCTTGACGCTTTTTTCGATGTAGACCGCGAGCCGCTTGAGAATCGTGTCGAGGATGCCGCCCGCCTCGCCCGCCGCGATCATGTTCGAGAACAGCGCGTCGAACGTCTTGGGGTGCTTCTTCATCGCATCGGCGAGCGCCGCGCCCGCCTCGACGTCGGACCGCACCTGCAGGATCACTTGGGCGAAGTGTTTGTTCGGCTCCTGCTTGCCGAGGATGTCGAGGCACTGCACGAGCGGCAGGCCCGCGTCGATCATGACGGAGAACTGCCGCGTGAAGATGGCGAGGTTCTTCGCCGGAACCGCTTTGCCCTTCTTCGCGCCCGGCGCCTTGGTCCTGGTCTCCGCCCTCGCGGCTTTCGCCGGGTCGATGCGCGTCACCTGGATCTGCTCGCGGCGCAGACCCGCGATCGCCGCGTCCATCGTGTCGGCGACCCGCTCGCCCATAATCGTCTGTCCCGCGCGCGTCCGTCCTGTGTAAGCGAATGTAGGCATAAAATCACCGGTTCAACGGGGGCCTCGGCGCCCCAGGCCTCTGCATGCCGGCGCCCGGCACCACGCCGGCGCCGCGAGAAATCATCTGCTCCAGCTCGTCCTTCATCGACGACGCGCCCATCGCCGCGTCCAGCGTGATCAGCCGCTTCTGATAGAGCGTCGCCAGCGACTGATTCATCGTCTGCATTCCCAGCTTTTCCTGTCCCGCCTGCATCGCGGAATAGATTTGGTGCACCTTGTCGTCGCGAATGAGATTTCGGATCGCGGGGCTCGGCACCAGGATCTCGAGCGCGACGACGCGGCCGCGGCCGTCGGACCGCGCCAGCAGCGCCTGACAGACGATCCCTTCGAGCACGAGCGAGAGCTGCGTCCGGATCTGCCCCTGCTGGTGCGCCGGGAACACGTCGATGATGCGGTTGATGGTCTGCGCGGCCGAGTTCGTGTGCAGCGTCGCGAAGGTGAGGTGCCCCGTCTCCGCGATCCGCAGCGCCGACTCGATCGTCTCGAGGTCGCGCAGCTCGCCGATCAGGACGATATCGGGGTCTTCGCGGAGCGCGGCGCGCAGCGCGTTGGCGAACCCCTGCGTGTCCTGATGCACTTCGCGCTGGTTGACGAGGCACCCCTTGTGCTGGTGCACGAATTCGATCGGGTCCTCGATCGTCAGGATGTGCTCGTGCCGCTCGTCGTTGATCTTGTCGACCATCGCGGCGAGCGTCGTGGATTTGCCCGAGCCGGTGGGCCCGGTGACGAGCACGAGGCCGCGCGGCCGTTCCGCGAGGTTGGCGATCACGGCCGGGAGCCCCAGCTCGTTGAAGCCCTTGATCTGTTCGGGAATGAGCCGGTACACCGCCGCGACCGCGCCCCGCTGGTTGAAGACGTTGCAACGGAAGCGCGCGAGCCCGCGGATGCCGAACGAGAAATCCAGCTCGAAGGTCTCCTCGAACCGTTTCTTCTGCGCGTCGGTCAGAACGCTGTAGGCGAGCGCCTTCGTGTCGGCCGGCGCGAGCGTCGGCAGGTCGAGCGGCTGCAGCTTGCCGTCGATGCGGATCTGCGGCGGCGTGTTGGTCGTGACGTGCAGATCCGACCCGTTGTGGTCGACCAGCGTCTTGAGCAGTTCGGGTAATGTGGCCATCAGCCTCTCAACTATCAGCTCTCAGCTCTCACCAATCGACACTCGCCAATCGGCAATTCGTGATTCGGCAATCGCCAATCGCCAATCGCCATTACTTGACCGTTTCTCTCGCGACTTCCTCGATCGTCGTCACGCCGTCCATCACCTTGTAGAGTCCGCTTCGTCTGAGCGTGATCATGCCTTCATCGACCGCCTTGCGCCGCAGCTCGAGCCCGGAGGCGCCGACGAGAATCAGCTCGCGGACCTCCTCGCTGATCTCCATCACCTCGTACAGGCCGACGCGTCCCTTGTAGCCCGTGTTGTTGCACCGATCGCAGCCCTTCCCCTTCTTCGGGGTGACCTTCTGCGCTTCTTCCTGCGTGAAGCCCGCTTCGACGAGCGCCGGCGGCGCGTGCGGGTGGTCTTCCTTGCAGTTCGCGCAGATGCGCCGGACGAGCCGCTGCGCGCAGATCAGGTTCACGGAGCTGGCCACGAGGAACGGCTCGATGCCCATGTTCATGAGCCGGTTGATCGTGCTCGGCGCGTCGTTGGTGTGGAGCGTCGAGAGGACGAGGTGTCCCGTGAGCGCCGCCTTGACGGCGATTTCCGCCGTCTCGAAGTCGCGGATCTCGCCGACCAGGATGATGTTCGGGTCCTGGCGGAGGAAGGAGCGGAGCGC
>QHWR01000317.1:0-2284 GCA_003223835.1 Acidobacteriota bacterium
TGGTACAGCGGCTTGTCAACGAGCACTGTTGTACTACCGACACAACATCCATTACTCGTCCGGCAAGCGTTGCGCAACGCGCACGAGTGCGTCGGCAATTTGGTGCACGGCCGTATAGTGACTCGGGACCTTATCCAGCCACGCATCATCTTCCCCGTGATCGCGTGCCTTTTGGCGGAGGGCTGTCAGCTGCGGCACAAATTTCTGTTGCCATCCGTTACCATCGAAGCCGCCCGTCTGCGTTCCGGCCCAGGCGCGCATCTGCTCAGCCAGTGACTGAAACTTTTGCGCGAGCGAGGGATTTAGACAACGCCTAACGCTATCCTTGACATCCGGACGCAAGCTCCAACGCTGATTGTCGTCGGCCTGCAGCAGGTCGGTCCTTCTGAGAACGTCGAGCACGAGCTGGGCCGAATGACCGTCTGCCGCAAAACCACTGCGCTCCAACACGGCTCGCATGTCGTCGAATGTGAGGTGGTCACCGGCCAACATGCGTCGGAGTACGGCCCGCGGAGGTTCAAAAACTTGCGCGAGGGCATCCCGAACTCGCTGCAGATCGGCGGGCGATCCCGGAGGCGGTAACGCGGTGGCCCGCACGGTTCGACAGAACACCTCAGGGGACTCTAATTCGGCACCTAAGTCGCGGAACAGCTGAGCGAGAATCTGCGCGGCTTTCAAGGGGTAGTGCACAGTGGCACGATCCAGCCCACCCGCGGTGACTGGCAATTGGCGGCAGCCACGACTCCAAGCGACACCCGCCTCGTACCACACCCAGTGGCGTTCGATGCTGCGCGGCGTCAGCAACAGCAGAAACGAGGTCGCGGCTTTCAAGTTCTGGTGAATGTGAGCGAGCCAATCTTCACCGGTTGGGATCTCTCCGGCTTTGGAGGCCAAGAACACCTGCAGACCGGGGACTACATCCCTTATGCGAGCTCTGAGAAGAATGGCCAGATCTCGATCTGCAGCCGCGTGGACGATATAGAGCAGCGAGTCTGGCGAAGCAGCGTGTTCCGTCGTCATTCGAGCGGCAGGATATCAAACGGACCAAGCACTCACCCCCACCGTTCGACCGCACAAATGCGGGTACTAGAGAGCACCTGGGTGCTGAGGGCGACGGCCCGTCCGGCGCTTAGGACGCCTGCCGCAAACGATCGAGACGCTTAATCCAGTTGGTCAACTGGTTCCAACTGGCTCCCGTCTGGTCCGCCACGCCAGATCGATACGAATGAAACTGACGGAGTGCATATCGGCGTCAACCGCTCGGCATCGTGGCACTGAACGCACGGGCTGCGACTTCGGAACTCGGCCCAGACCCAGTTCGCGTCAGCCACGCCGCGGGCACTTCTCTCACGAACAGTGGCCCGAACCACTGCCCGGCCTCGTACGCATTGTGCGCGCGGCACCGCAGCTGCAGGTTCTCCGCGACTGACAATCCACCATCGGCAAACGGCTGGACGTGGTGATACTCGAGAAACCCGCGCTCCGTGCAGCGGCCGTTGACACCGACGAACGCGCACCGTCCGCCATCTCGTGCCCATACCTCGCGTTTGACTGCGGCGGGGATGCGACGCGATGACGACGCAGCCGGTCGTGCGCCGCGCGGGCGAGCCGTGGCGCCGCACTTCTGCTTTTCGACCTCCGCCAGCAAGACCGTCAGCGCTCGATCGAAGATGGCGCCGGGATCACCGTTGGGGACCGTGTGCCGCAGCAATTCCTGCGCGCGGCGGAGCTTTCCGTACGTTTCACGCGACACAGTGAACTGCACCTTGTAACGCTCCGGCGCGAGCGGAGCAACGATGGCGGGCTCCGGCGTCGCTGGACGACACATCGCGGGCGCAGGCGGCTCCAGTCGTGATTGCGGCGGCTCGATGGACGGCACTCTCTGCGCAATCTTTGGTGTTGGTAGTCTGCGAACGCTCGTCGGCGGATCAGGCTGCGGGCTGATCGTTGCCACAAGATGCTCGACCTCGCGTTTGCTCTTGTGAGTCGCCGCGGTGAGAAGTTCTCGATGGTTGTCCGAGGTGAGATGCGGTGCCAGGAGGCACACCGTCGTCAGATTGAGTGAGCCGTCGGCGAGCAGAGGCAAGATGATCGGAAACCGCCGAGCGGCCCGCGCGGCCGCGATGCGTCCGTAGGCGGCGTGTTCGGACAGGCGAAGCACCTGTGTGCAGTAGGTGAACAGCGACGAGCAGCCCTCGCCGAGATAGAGCTTCCGCGAGTCGAGCTCCATCAGCGACGCGATCAAGTCAGCGGTCGCGCGACGCTCGCCGGCGGCGAGCCGCTT
>QHWR01000317.1:2422-5930 GCA_003223835.1 Acidobacteriota bacterium
TCGCGACCGAGCGGCCGTCGCGCGGGATTGGATGCGTGATTGGGCTGGACCGACAAAACGTGTCAAGAGGTTTTTCGCATCAGCCCAAAAAAAATTGCGCGAAGGCAGCGCGGCCATGAACGCGTGACGCCATTCCCGTGCCGTCGCACAGCCGCACCACGGCGGCCGCGACCTTTCCGACGCGCGATTTCGGTGTGCGCGCGAACGTAACGCGTCCCTTCGCGCTGAACGAACCGCGATCGCACGGACCATAACCTCAGCCGGCGCTGGCCGGGCTGGCTCCACTTGACAACCCAGTGAAGCCATGGCACGCTCGAGAGTGGCTCCACTGCGATGGCCAGTGAATCGCGCGACCGCGTCGAACTCCTGCAGGGCACCCTCGACCTGATCGTCCTCCGCGCGCTCTCGACGATGGGTCCGCAGCATGCGTACGGCCTCGCCGCGCGCCTCGAGCAGGTGGCCGACCATCCGTTTCCGCTCAACCAGGGCACGCTCTACGCCGCGCTGGTGCGGCTCGATCAGCAGGGCTGGATCAAAGGCACCTGGCGGAAGACCGAGAACAATCGCGACGCGAAGTACTACGCGATCACCAGAGCGGGCGCGCGCGCGCTCGAGAAGCAGACCGACCGCTGGCGGCGGCTGGCCGGCCTCGTCAACAAGCTGCTGCTGCAAGGGTCCTGAAGATGGAGCGCCTGCGCCGTCTCGTGTTTCGGCTGCTCACCGTGTGGCGACGCGACCGCGCGGAAGCCGATCTCGCCCGGGAAGTCTCATCGCATCTCGCGCTGCTCCAGGACGAATTTCAGCGCCGGGGGCTGACGCCTGACGAGGCGCGCCTTGCGGCGCGTCGCGCGTTCGGCGGCGTCGAACAGACCAAGGAACTGCAACGCGACGCGCGGTCGTTCCGCTGGCTGGACGATGCGCGGCAGGACGTGCCGTACGCGGCACGGCTGCTTCGCCGCGATCCGGTTTTTGCGGCGACCGCCGCGGTGTCGCTCGCGATTGGCATCGGCGCCAACACGACGGTGTTCACGATTGCCAACGCGCTGCTGTTCCGGCCGCCCGCCGGCGTGGTCGAGCCCAACCGTCTCGTCGATATCGGCAGCACGACAGATGGAGCGGGGTTCGGCACCTGCTCGTATCTCACCTATCTCGACATCCGTCGGCGGACCACCTCGTTCGACGGCGTGTACGCCTATTCGCTGTTTCCGCGCGCGATGAGTCTCGCCGGCGCCGGCGGCGGGGCAGAACGCGTGTTTGCCACCGACGTCACGACCAATTACTTCACCGTGCTGGGTGCGCTGCCTGCCGCCGGCCGGCTGTTCGACGTGCGTGACAAGGAAGACCCGGGAGCGAGTCCCATCGCGGTGCTGAGCGACGGCTTCTGGACGCGCCGCTTCAACCGGGACCGCGCAATCGTCGGCGGGACGCTCACGCTCAACGGGCATCCGTTCGTGGTCGTTGGGGTTGCCTCCGCAGGATTCCAGGGCACCGGTGTCCGCGCCGCGGACGTGTGGATCCCGCTGAACATGGTGGGTGTCACGAGCCCGCAGGCAACGGCGCTGCTCACGAACCGGGCCGCCGCGTGGCTGCTGATTGGCGGGCGTCTCAAAGCAGGCGTCTCCGTGCCTCAGGCCGACGCCGAGATGAACGCGATCGGCCGCACGCTTCAGCGCGAGTACCCGGATCAGAATCGAACCACGGACTTGCGCGTGCTGGCCTTGTCTCCCGTTCCCGGGAACAGCGCGCCAATCGCCGCATTCCTCGCCGTCCTGATGGGTATCGCGTCCGTCGTGCTCGCGATCGCCTGCGCCAACCTCGCCGGCGTGCTGCTGGCACGTGCGGCGGTCCGCCGGCGCGAAATTGCCGTGCGGCTGGCCATGGGCGCGGGACGGGCACGCCTGGTCCGCCAGCTTCTCGCGGAGACGCTCACGATCTTCGCGCTCGGCGGCGCGGCCGGCTTGCTCGCGGCGCGATCCATGACGTCGGTGCTCGTCTCGCTGCTCCCGGCGCTGCCGTTTCCGGTGAACGCCTCGCTGGCGCTCGATGGCCCCGCGCTCGTCTTCACGACGGGGCTCGTGCTGCTCACCGCGTTGGCGTCGGGTCTCGCGCCGGCGCTTCAGGCGACGAAGACGGACGTCGTGTCCGCCTTGAAAGATGACGCTCGCGTACCGGCCCGGCTGCGACTTCGCCAGGCGTTCGTCATCGCGCAGGTGGCGCTCAGCATCCTGCTCGTCGTCATTGCCGGGCTGTTCGCGCGCGCCCTTCAAAGGATGGGATCGATGGATCCGGGCTTCGACGCGCATGGCGTCGAGCTGCTGTCCCTCGACCTGCCGCTTGCGGGCTATACGGAAACGACCGCGCCGCCCTTCGCGCGCGCAGTCCTCGATCGGGTTCGTCGATTGCCGGCCGTGCAAGTGGCCACGATCGCCGCGGCGCTGCCCGGTGGCTTCGAGCGGCTCGGTCTCGGCGGAATCGGAGGTCCGCGCGCGTCGGCTCCCAACGGACAGCGCTTTGTGTCGGCCGACTGGAATGTCGTGGAGCCGGGATACTTCGCGGCGCTGCGGATCCCGTTTGTGGCCGGCCGTGATTTCGACGGCGCCGAGCGCGAGGAAACGGAGCAGGTCGTCATTATCGGCGAGGGGGCGGCGCGCCGGTTCTGGCCGGACAAGCCCACCCGGAGCGTCGTCGGGGAGTCCGTCGTGCAGCGCGGCGGCCCGAGGACGCCGGCGCAGACGAGAACGCTGCGCGTGATCGGCGTCGTTCGCGACCCCAGGTACGGGACGCTCGTGGAGGGGACGACGGGGCTGTATATCTACGTGCCGCTGCAACAGCAGTACGTTCCGGGCCGGACGATGATCGTCGTGCGCACGACCGATGGACGGCGGATCGCCGACACGATCCGCGCGCTGGTCGCGTCGATGGATCCGAGTTTGCCGATGCTGACGGCGCAGGCGGCCGAAGAGTACACGGCGCTCGGCCTCGTGCCGCACAGGGTCGCGGTGTCCGTCTCGGGCAGCCTTGGCCTCGTCGGTCTGCTGCTCGCGGCAATCGGGATCTACGGCGTCACGGCCTACGCGGCGACGCGCCGGACGCGCGAGATAGGCATCCGGATCGCCCTGGGCGCCCGCCGCGGCGATGTCCTCCGCATGGTCCTGCGACAGGGGTTACGGCTCGTGCTGGTCGGATCCGCCATCGGCCTGGCGTTCGCCGCTGCAACGAGCCCGCTGCTCGCCGGGTTGTTTTTCGGCGTTCCCCCGCTCGATCCGGTCACGTTCATTGGCACCGCGGCGCTGTTTGCGGCCATCGGACTGGCCGCTTGCTATCTGCCCGCCCGCCGCGCGACCCGGGTCGATCCGATGCAAGCTCTCAGATACGAGTGAATGGCTTGCGCCGCGGTCCGCGCGGCACATCGAGGTGTGAGCCGTGTCGAATGTGAGACGGTTTTTTCTGCGGCTCTCCAACGTCGTGCGGCGCGACCGGGCGGAGCAGGATCTGGCTCGAGAAATCA
>QHWR01000159.1 GCA_003223835.1 Acidobacteriota bacterium
AAGCCACGTAAGAGTGACAGCCGACTTCGTTCGCCGGCTTTTCGTCAGGGCACTCGCCGAGCATCAGCTTGAACGCGTCCCGCGAGAGAAAGCTCCAGCCGTCGGACCCGTCGCCGAAGTCCCGCTTGAACCCCAGCACGTCCATGTAGAACCGCGTGGACGCCCGCAAATCGCGGACCGCGAGCACGCAACGCGAATCGACGATGCGGTGCATGATCTCCTCCAACTCACGAAGCTCGATCCGTGTGCTTCTCGGCATCATAGATCGATAAATCGGCGTCGCCGGGAACGAGCCCGAGCGATCGGAGTGTTCGCGTCACGAGCCTGACGCTCCGAGAGCCACGAACGCGAGGCCGTCGAATCGCGGGACGCAGGAGCTGACGTCGAGCTGTCCCGCGATGAGCTTATCCTGTCCGTGGCCCCGCGCGACGAGTTCGCGTCCGGAGCCGCACCGGTCGAGCGTTTCGACAAGCGTATCGCGATGCCGTTCGAAGAGCGCGACCGCCGACTCCGCTTCCGGCGAACGACTGCCTGGTAACCACCCCACGATCGCTCCGGCGCCCAACCAGTCCTCCAGCGCGGGCCGCAACGAACCATCATGCCAACGCTCGCCGGCCGGGATGACGTTGAAACTGCGGCCCAGCCGCCCGGCCGCGGTCGCGACCGCGCGCGCGTTCCGGAGCGAACCAGCCAGCAGCACGCGAGCGGTCGGCGCCGCCGCGAGCGTCAGCTGCGCGCCGTTTGGCGATGGGAGGACGCAGCGCAGACCCTCGGGCGCATTCAGATACGACTCCGGCGCGAGTGAGTACTGAGCCTGTCGCCGCCGGCCCGCGAGTTCCGCGCGTTGCGCGCGAGCGAACTCCGCCGCCGAAGCGTCGTTCCAGGGATACGGAAGAATCGCGACGCCACGTGATGCGGCGACGTCCACGCACGTCGTGAACGAGAAGACGTCAACGACGATGGTGACATCTGCCGGCGCGAGAGCTGCGACCGCAATCGGTCCCCATTCGCACCGGCAAGCCCACGCCTCCTGAGTGAAGGGCGTCATTGCCGGCGGCTCAACGCGGTGGCCATCGATCGAGACGAACGATCGACCGCCCGCCGCGTGACCGGTCACGATCGGCTGCGGGATGGTGATTCGCTTCACGACCGGAGGCTCGCTGCACGGGAACCGGCCGGTTTGCCGAACCTGCGACAGGGTGTATCGGCAGACGTCCAATTCGACTTGCAGAGGACCCCTGAATCGGGGCCACTAGGCGCCGAAGAGGTGCTTGAACATTCCGAGGTACTGGGGAGCGAAAGCGGCGAAGATCGCCACGAAGAAGGCGGCCACCGCGACCGTTGCGGCTGCAAACAGGCCAAGGTCGCTCCACGTTTTGTTTCGAGCGCGAGAATAGCCCCACAGCGAGAAGAAAACCAGACCGCCGGTGACGCAGGCCGCCGGCGCCGCGATGAGGATATCGGGACGATCAACGTGCCCGGTACGAAGTAGCATCGCGACGCGCTCGAAGCCGTTGCGGACGAAGGTGGTCAGTGTGCCCGCCATCCACAACCAGAAGGCGCCGCTGGCTGCGCCCAGCATGTATCCAACCTTGTGCTGGCGAAGACAGAGCACCGCGGCCACGATGAACGGAAGCGACTCGAACACGTGCAGCACGCGAATGGTGCGATCCCAATAGGCAGCGATTCCAAGAATCACGATGAACGCGGCTGCGCATCCGGCGGCGAGCGCGTCGATGGCGTGTCCTGGCCTCTGCGAGCCAAGCGCGTTGGCCGGTGTGTTCATGATCCTACGCGTATTACGTTCATGCCCACACAGGGGTTAACAGGCGCCGCCGTACTAGTGTTGGTACATCCGATGGCGAACACGTCGGTGACGCAGTCCGGGCGCTCTTTTCGAATGAGCGTCTTGCGGCGATGTCCCTCGCCGTGAGGTCTGCTTCCCAGGAAGTTCGTGAGGGCTGCTCTGAATCGGCTGAGCTCGGTTGCGATGCCGGAGCCACTGACCCACGCCGCAAGCGCGAGGGTAGTGCCGACACTTGAAAATGGGTCACCGCACCCGATACCGCTGAGCCAGGAAAAGGCGGAAAAACCTAACGATCCAGGCGCCTGATGCCGATATAATGCATCAGTCCCACGGCCAAATGATCTGGTTCTTCACGCGCGAGTCGGCGCAGGTCGACATCGAGGTCCGTCGCGATCTCGATCCGAAGCCGTACGTGCTGGTCGTGACGCAGTCGGACGGCACCGAGCGGGTCGAACGGTTCGCGGCGGGGACCCGCCTCGTCGCGCGTATGCTCACGGTGCAGCGGCGGCTGATTCGCCAGGGATGGATTCCGAGCAGTCCGACCGGAACGCCCGTGACGGTGGGACGTCGCGCGCGGCCGCGGATCCCGATTCACCAGCGCGCGCGGCGGGCCGTCGTCCGGCTCCGCCGCAGAATCACGCGGCGCCTTGCCGCGGCGTTCGGCCTCTAGCCGGCGTCTCCGTCCGCTCCTCGACCTCAGGCAGGTACTCCCGCTCCCGCCGTCGCCGTTCCTTGTAGCGGCGGAACACCGTACGCTCGTTCTCGAGCCCGAGGACGGATCGCCACGTGCTGCCGCGGAACGTGTGCGCGAGCATCTGCGGCGCGTGGCGCAGAACGAACCCGGGATACGCGCGCAGCGCGGCGGGGAGGTGACGCAGTTTCATCCACCGCTCCTCGCGCCAGCGCATGAACTCGATCTCCTCGCAGTCCAGATGCGCCGTGCGGACGACGGCGGTCGTCCCGTCATACTCCTCGAGCTGTTCGCTGACGATGAGGTGCTGCCGGCGGAAATCGGCGGTCATCGGCGTGCCTGGATATGGCGTCGGATGCTGGATGTACGGCCAGTCCACGTACTGCCGCGCGAAGTCGAGGTTCGCCTGGATCGACGCGCGCGTGTCGCCGGGGTTGCCGACGATAATCCCGCCGACGACGTAGATGCCGGCGCGGTGCAGGAAGTCGATCGCGCGCATCGTCGCGTTGCCGGTCCGGCGTCCGTGCTCGCGCTGCGCGTTCTTCGCCGACGCGCGAAGGAACTCGAGGTCCTCGTCGAGCACGTTCTCGATCCCGAGAAACACATAGCGGAAGCCGGCCTTGCGCATCATCGGCGCCAGCGTGTCGCCGTGGCTCGCGATCGACGACGTCATCGCCTGCACGAGGTAGTGCACGTCGTTCAGCCCCGCGTCCACGATCGCGCCGCAGAGCGCCTCGAACCGCGCGACGTTCAGGGTGACGTTGTCGTCCACGATGAAGATCGCGCGCGCGCCGCGGGCGCGCGCGTCGGCGATGTCGGCGAGCACGCGCGAGAAATCGAACGTGTGGAAATTGCGCCCCCGCATCTCGATGATCGAGCAGAAGCTGCAGTCGTACGTGCATCCGCGCGACGTTTCCACGATGTCGATGGGACGCCCGAGAAACGTGTAGCCGGAGAGCACGCGCGCCGCGCGGTTTGGCAGCGCCACCTCGCGGTCGTTCAGACGGCTGACGTCTCGAGCCGGGTTGTGCACGAAGACGGATCCCGCGCCGCCGTCGGAACGATACGAGAGTCCGGCGATCGCATCCAACGGCTGACCGTGCTCGAGCGCGCGCACCAGCGCGCGAAACGTCAGCTCGCCTTCGCCGCGCACCAGATAGTCAATGCCCAGTTCCGGTGGCTCGTAGGCTTCCGGCGCGAGGCTCGCGTCGTATCCGCCGGCGACGATCACCGTCTCCGGCCGCAGGCGGCGGATCAGCCGGATCAACCGCAGCGCAGTCCGACGCTGGAACGTCATGACCGAGAGTCCCACGACGCCGGGGTTGTGGTCGCCGACGAGTCGCGTCACGGTGTCGGCGACGCGGTCCTGCACAAGGATGAGATCGGCGACGGCGACGTGATGGTGGCGGTCGAGGTTGCCCGCGAGCGAGGCGAGCGCGCCATTCGGCATCCGCATCGTGAGCGCAGGCGTGTGCTCGAAGGAGTCCGGCATCGAGAGGAGCAGGATGTTCATGGCACGCGAGGCGCCTTCAGGATACCTCCGTTCGAGCGCACGCGCGCGTAGTCGGGCATGAATACTTTGAGACCCTTCCGCTCCGTGTTGCGGGAGTAGCCGGCGACGAGCTGGGCGTCGTACCGCTCCGGAAAGAAATCGAACGGGTTGGATTGATCGGCATCGACGAGCTGCATGTCTGCATCCGTCATCGTCAGCTTGCCGAAGCGGATGGTGCCGCCGTAGAAGTACAGGTAATTGCGCGCCGACGGGACCGGCAGCGTGCGCGGACGCGGCGGCGGCGAGGCGGTTCCCGTCATGTGCATCTGGACCGCGCCGTCGCGCACCTGCAGTCGTTGCAGCCGTCCTTCGGTCGCGGGGGGCGGGAGGATGGCGGTGGCGTCGATCAGCAAGTCGTCCTGCTCCGCGCGGATGCCCGAGCCGGCCGGCATCTTCGCGAGGTCGTCGAGGTTGACGCCCAGTAAATCCAGCAGTCCCTTCACCGGGACGCCCGCCGTCTTCAGCGACGCGCCGTGCAGGCGCATGAGCCCTTCGGGCGTCGTGGACACCTCCGCTTTCATCGAGAACGGCACGTCGATCCCCTTTCGCAGTTTCCCTTTCACGCGCATCGCGTTCCCTTCGATGCGCACGTCGACGTCGTGCACGGGGGATTTCGGCGACGCAAAGGCGCGCTGGCGCAGCAGGTTCGTCAACGCCTCGGCGTCCATCGTGATGTCGGCGTCGCGGAGTTTCAGCGTGTAGGAACGCGGGTCGTCGAACACGGGCGGCGTCGATGCGACGCGGCTGACGAACTCGCCGTCGAGGCTGGCGACCTGGAGCACGACGCCGTCGGCGACGTGCAGCGCGACGCGGCGCATTTCCACGCCGCAGCGAATCGAGTGCGAGGGGCTCGCGGCCGCCCGCGGGGCAGGGCTGCGCGGGGGTTCTGCGCTTTGCGCGGCGGCAGGCACAGCCGCGCCGCGCTCGCAGCCCGTCAGGAGGAGCAACTGAGCCGCGAGCCCGGCGCGGATCGCTCGTCGCAGAAGGCATCTGCGCATGCGACCGCTTTCGTCCGCAAGGAACATGCCTTCGCGCGCGCACATCTCCCGTCGTCGTCCGCATCGACCGATGAGGCGTTTCACGTAAACGAGTTACGCAAAACAGGAACCGGCTGCGACTTCGCTGAAGCTTCGGCGGACCGCCGTAGCCTTGGCGGAGGCTGGTCGCGCCTCGCTCGGGCCGCAGGCGCTCATCCGCGTCCTGACGGCTGTGTTAGGATTTCGACCGCAATGGCGCTGGACCTGCGGCCGTTGACGCTCGCGGAGCTGCTCGACCGATCGTTTTCCCTCTACCGCCATCACTTCTGGCTGTTCGTGGGCATCATGGCGGTGCCGTCCGTGTTCGGGCTCGCGGGAGGCGTCCTGCTGCAGGTGTTGAACGCCGGCATGACCGGGTTCGCATCGTCCACGAAACCGCCGACACCTGAACAACTCCTCACGATGTTCGTCCCGTTCGTCATCGGTCTGGTGCTCTTCAGTCTCCTGTACGGCCTGACGTACATGTTCGCGCTCGGCGCGACGACGGTGGCGGTCTCGGATCTCTATCTCGGACGCGACACGACGCTCGGGACCGCGTATGCCTCGACGCGCCGGCACATCGTCCGCCTGCTGCTGCTGATGCTGTGGACGATGCTGCGAATCGGCGGCGTGCTGGTTGGCGGAATGACCATCGTCGTGGTCGGCGGCACGCTTCTGGGCTTCGTGTCGCCGATTCTGACGGTGCTCGTGATGCTGGCGGGGTTCCCGGCGGTCATGTTTCTGTTCGTGTTCATGATGCTGCGGTACGCGGTGACCGTCCCCGCGGTGTTGCTCGAGCAGTTGACGGCCGGCCGCAGCATCCAGCGCAGCATCGTGCTGACGCGCGGAAACCTGCTGCGTGTCTTCGTCCTGTTCATCTGCGCCGGCGTGATTGCGTACGCGACGGCGCTCCTGTGCCAGGGGCCGTTCATGATCGGCGCGTTCGTGGCGGGCGAGGAAACGACCACCGCGTTCTGGTTCCGGATCGCGGGGCTCGTCTTCGGCACGATCGGCGGCACGTTCAGCGCGCCGTTCGGGGTCGTCGGGCTCGCGCTGATGTATTACGACCTCCGCATCCGGAAAGAGGCGTTCGACCTGCAGCACATGCTGAACACGCTCGATCCCCCGCCGGCTGCCGCGCCAGCCGCCGCGCAACCCTGATTCGACGCGTGCGTCCGCGCCCCCGCTGCGCCCTGGCGATCCTCTCGGTCATCCTTCTGCTGCCGTGCGCGGCGGACGCGCAGGCAGCCGGCTCCGCCGTCCTCGATGCGCCGGCGTTCGTCGATCGACTTCGTCAGCTGGCGGCCCCGCTCGGCACGCTCGAGGCTCGCGACGCGGCCGCGATGGCCGCATCGATCCCGGACGTCCAGCGCGTTCGCGTCCGCGACGCCGTTTACGACGTCTCGTTGCGGGAGATTCGTCAGACGCTGTTGACGGCGAGCCGCCGGCGCGACTGGCCCGTCGCGCGCCGCGCGCTCGCGGAGACGTTGGCGGTGATGCAACGCGAGGTCGAGGCCTCACTGACGCCGGCGTCACAAGATCGGCAAACGAGCCGGCGCGCGCTCGACGATGTCCTGGCGCGGCCGGAGTTCGCGCGCGGGCGCGGGCAGATGTGGCGCGCGGAATTGCGACGGCGCCTCCAGCGATGGCTCGCCGACCTCTTCGGCCGCACGATCGGCCGCAGTCGAGGGCTTCGCGCCATCGGCGTCGTCCTGGCATGGACGGCGCCGGCGCTCGCACTCATCGTCCTGGTGATCTGGCTGACGCGGATCGGGCTGCGTATCCGGCGCGAGCCGGCGATCGGCATCGGCGCCCTCGCGCCGCCGCGCGCCGCCGCGAACGAGCTGGCGGACGGCGCCGTCGCGCTTGCGGCGCAGGGGCGCTTTCGAGATGCCGCGCGTGCCGCGTACCGGGCCGCGGTACGACGGCTGGAAGAGGAGGGAACCTGGCGCACGGATGACGCGCGGACGCCGCGTGAGTATCTCCGGCTGCTGCCGGCTGCGCATCGGCGGCGCGCGACGCTCGCGCGGCTGACCGCGGACTTCGAGCGCGTGTGGTACGGCTCGCCCCAGGCGACCGCCGACGACTGGCGCCGCTTCCTGTCCGCACTCGAGGATCTCGGATGCCTGCCGGCGCGGCGCGCGACATGACCGGACGCGACGCGGAGAGCCGTCGCGACGAGTCGCGCAACGTGACCGTCGTGATCGTCGCCGTCACCGCGATGGCGCTGCTCTCGCTCGTGGGCGCGTGGCTCGCGCCGCCCGTGAGCGGCGGCGCGCGCGGGTCGTCGTTCTCGACCGACCCCGACGGCACCGAGGCGGCATATGTGACGTTGGAACGCCTCGGCTATCACGTCGAACGCTCGATCGAGCCGGTGACGGTGATCGCGGCGGACCCGTCGACGACCGTGCTCGTGCTGGCCAGTCCCGACGAGCCCGCATCCAATCACGATCGGCGATTCGTCCGCGAATTCGTGACGCGTGGAGGGATCGTGCTGGCGACGGGCTGCGGCGGCGCGTCGTTTCTTTCGTCGGAGGCTCCGCCCACGAACGAGAACCCGTTCGTCGAGCGACAGACATTCGGGTCGACGTTTCCATCGGTCCTCACCACGGGCGTGCCGAGGATCTCGCTGGCGCCGTCGTGCCCCGCGTTCGCGTCCGACGAACCGTACGTGACGGTTTACGGAAGCGAACAGATCCGCGCCGTCCGCATGACGCGCATCGGCGACGGGCTCGCCGTCTGGTTCGCCGGGCTCACGCCGCTCGCGAACCAGGGAATCGCGGACGCCGGCAACTTCGATCTGGTGCTCAACACGATTGGGCCGCCCGGTGCGCGAACCGTGTTGTGGGACGAGTACTATCATGGGCAGCGCCGGTCGCTGTGGTCGTTTGCCGCGCGGACGCCGCTGCCGTGGGCCGGCGCGCAGGCGCTCGTCATCGCGCTCGCGGCCGTGCTGACGTTCAGCCGCCGCCGCGCGCCGATTCGACCGCGGACGGTCGAACCGCGAACCGCGCCGATGGAGTTCGTCACGACGATGGCGGGCTTGTACCGGCAGGCGAACGCGAGGGGCGCGGCGGTCGCGACCGCGAGGGGACGGCTGCGGCGTCTCCTGCTGCAGGCGACGGGACAACCGCCAGGAATCGCTGACGCGTCGCTCGCGGCAGCGGCCGCGCCGCGCGTGAGGGGGGACGCCGCGTCGCTCGACACGCTGTTGGGCGCGGCGGCGCGCGCCGCGAACGATCCGCGCCTGACCGCGGGGGACGCGCTCACGCTCGTCCGCCAGATGCAGCAGACCGCCGCCGCGCTCGATCCGGGGATCACGAGCAGGCCTCAAGGCCTGCGCTACGAACCGTTGTCGTAGCGCAGGGCTTCCGCCTCCGCTAAAGCTTCGGCGGACCGCCGTAGCCTTGGCGAAGGTGGTCAGCCCTGCTCGTCGCACGAACGCACGTCGTATTCGTAGCGCAGCCCTTCAGGGCTGCTCGGTATGCGGAGATGCTGCTCGTCGTGAGGAGGAGACGCTCTCGTGAAATCGCTCGCTGACCTTTCGGCTCACGCACGATCGGAGATGGCCAAGGCCATCGTCGGACACACCGACGCGATCGACGTGTTGTTCCTGACGGTGGTCTGCGGGGGACACGCGCTGCTCGAAGGCGTGCCCGGCCTCGGCAAGACGCTCGCCGTCCGGACGCTCGCGCGCATCCTGCACCTTCGCTACCAGCGCGTCCAATGCACGCCGGACCTGATGCCGGCCGACATCGTCGGCGCCAACGTGCTGAACATGGCGACGAGCGAATTCCGGCTGCACCGCGGCCCCGTGTTCACCGACCTCCTGCTCGTGGACGAAATCAACCGCATGCCGCCGCGGACGCAGGCCGCGCTCCTCGAGGCGATGGAGGAACGCCAGGTCACGATCGACGGCACGCCCCAGCCGCTGCCGCGGCTGTTCACGGTGATCGCGACGCAGAACCCCATCGAGTTCGAGGGCACGTATCCGCTGCCGGAAGCGGAGCTCGATCGATTCGCGACGAAGATCCGCGTCCAGTATCCGGACGCGCAGAGCGGCGACGAAGAAATCCTGGTGCGTCATCAGGCCGGGATGGACAGCGCGGCGACGGGCGCCGTCGAGGCGGACGTCATTGGAGCGGAGGAGCTGCTCGCCGCGCGGCAGGAAGCGGCGCGCGTCCGCGTCGAGCCGGCGCTCGTCGGCTACATCGCGACGATCGCGCGGCGCAGCCGCGAGTGGCCCGCCCTGACGCTGGGCGCCAGCCCTCGCGCCGCGATTCATCTGATGCAGCTCGCCAAGGCCGCCGCCGCGAGCGACGGCCGCGATTACCTGCTGCCCGACGACGTGAAGCGCGTGGCGGCGGCGGTGTTGCGGCACCGACTCATCGTGAAAGCGGAAGCGGATCTCGAGGGCGTCACCTCCGATCAGGTGATCGCGGACGTGCTCGCGAGCGTCCCCGTGCCGAAGTGACCGCGCCGCTGCTCGTCCCCGCGGCCGTCAGGGGATCGGCGCGTCCGGCCCGCCGAATCGTCTCGTGGGGATTCGGCCCCACCGCGCTCCGCCTGTTCGCGCTCGGCCTCGCGCTGATGATTCCCGCATGGATCGATCGCCGCGCCGTGCTCGTGATGTTCGTGTGGGACGCCGTCGTGCTGGCCGCGTGCGCGATCGAGCTCGCGCGCATGCCGAAGGCGGGGGACCTCACGGTGCAGCGGTCATGGCAGGAGACGCTCGCGCTCGGCGTACCGGCATCCGTCACGATTGAAGTTGAAAGCGGCGGCTCGCTTCCGGTGACGTTGTGGGCCGCCGACTACGTGCCCGCCGCCCTGAGCGCCGAATTGACTGAGCTGAAGATCGAGCTGGCGCCGGGAGCGACTGCACTCGCCACGTACACCCTCGTCCCCCGGCAGCGCGGCGACGCGGCGCTCGACCTCGTCGCCGTCCGGTATCGCGGACCGTGGCAGCTCATCGAGCGCTGGGCGATCGCGTCGCTCCCGCAGACGGTGCGGGTGTATCCGGACCTCCGCGAGGCGCAGCAGCATACGCTCGCCGTCATCCGCGCGCGGCAGATCGCGATGGAGAAGCGCCGCGCGCACGCATTCGGGCTCGGGCGCGACTTCGAAAGCCTGCGCGAGTTCGAGCCGGGCGACGAGCTGCGCGACGTGTGCTGGACGGCGACGGCGCGTCGCGGCCGGCTCGTCACGAAAATCTATCAGCCGGAACGCAGTCAGACCGTCTGGATCCTGATCGACACGGGGCGCCTGATGCGCGCCCGCGCGGGCGGCCGCACGCGGCTCGATCGCGCGGCGAACGCCGCGTTCGCGCTGGCGGAGGTGGCGACGACGGCGGGCGATCGCGTGGCGCTCCTCGCGTACGGGCGGCGCGGGCAGCGGCACGTGCCGGCGTCGCGAGGGGCCGCGCACCTGCGGGCGCTGCTCGAATTGCTCGCAACGGTGCAGCCCGAAAGCGCCGACGCCGATCACGCCGGCGCCGCCGCCCTTCTGATGACGATGCAGAAACGCCGCGCGCTGGTCGTGTGGCTGACCGACGTCGCGGAGACCGCGGCGGTGCCGGAAGTCATCGAGAGCGCCACGCGGATGCTGCCGCGCCATGTGGTGCTGCTGGCGGCGATGCAGGATCGCGAGCTGTCGGCGCTCGCGCGCGCCGTTCCCGCGCAGTCCACCGACATGTACCGCGTCGTCGCCGCCCAGGAAGTGCTCGAGCGCCGCGCCACGCTGCTGCTGCAGCTCCGGCAGCGAGGCGCGTTCGCGCTGGAGCTGGGCCCCGAGGAGCTGACGGCCGCCGTGATTGACGGTTATCTGAACGTCAAGGAGCGGAATCTGGTGTGACGGGCGCTGCCGGCAGGGCGAGGTACGCGGACATCAGCACGAACAGCGCCGCCGCGATCAGGAATTTCGCGGGCACCGGAAGATCGGACGGCGACACGAACGCTTCGATCACGCCGGCAATCACGAGCAGCGGGATCACCCCGAGCAGCAGCCGGACCGCGCGCGACGCGCAGTCCGCGAGCGCCTCGCGGCGCGAGAGCGGACCCGGCGCGACGAGTCCGCGTCCCAGCAGCAATCCGGCGCCGCCGGCGATGAAAATGGCGGGCAGCTCCAGCACACCGTGCGGCGCGACGAAGCTCCAGAGCGGAACCGCCATCCCGGCCCGTGCGCAGACGGTCCCGATGACGCCGATCAGCAGTCCGTTGAACGCCAGCATGTAAAGCGTCCCGACGCCGGCTGCGATGCCGCTCGCGAACATCACCAGCGCGACCGACAGGTTGTTCGTCATGATGGCGCTCGACGCGAGCGGTTTGACGGCGAGGATGGAATGCGTCCACATCTCGCGGCGCTCGATCGTATCCATCATCGTCGCAGGCAGCAGCAGCCGCTCGAAGCCCGGGTTCGACAGGGTCAGGATCGCGCCTGCAACGCCCGTGGCGAGAAAGATGGCGAGCGCGGCCGCCGTGTACGGCAGCGTCTCGCGGAACACGGCCGGGAAGACGCGGAGATAGAAATGCCTGATGCCGCCGGCGCGGCGCTTGTCCCCCGAGTAGATCAGATTGTGCGCGCGCCCGAGGAGATCGTTGAGGTACTGCGCGAGCGGGACGCTCGTCGGATCTTCGCGGGCGACGGAGAGGTCCGACGCGGTCTGGCGGTACAATAACGCCAGCTCGCGCAGCTCGGCGTGGGTCAGCGCCGCGACGCTCCGGCGTCCGCACGCCCGCAGCAACGCTTCGAGCCTGTCCCAGTACGGTTTTCGCTTTTCAATCCATCGCGCGGAGATGCCGAGTGGCGGCACCGGACCAGCTTATCATCGAGACGCCGGAGCAGATTACGCTGGAGTTCGCGCTCGCGGGGATCGGCAACCGCTTCCTCGCGCTCGCGGTCGACACGTCGCTGCAGGTGGCCGGCTTCGTCACGCTCGGTCTCAGCGCGCTCACCGCGTCGTGGCTCGCCGCGTTCACGGTGCCGTCGATCGGCGCCTGGGCCTTCGCCGTGCTGATCCTCGCCGGCTTCCTTCTTTATTACGGCTACTTCGCGGCGTTCGAGTCGTTCTGGTCGGGCCAGACGCCGGGCAAGCGTCTGGTCGGGCTGCGCGTGATTGCGGACTCGGGCCGTCCCGTGACGGCTTTACGCGATCGCGATCGTGACGATGATGATCACGTCGCGCCAGCAGCGGCTCGGCGATCTTGCCGCGGGCACCGTGGTCATTCACGATCGCCCGGCGCCGCAGCGCATCGCGGTTCCTGTACCCGCCCAACGCCCACAGACCGCGCACGGTGCCCACCGCCTCACGCCAGAAGAGGTGGCGGTCATCGAGAGCTTCCTGCGTCGCCGCGTGGATTTGGAGCCCGACGTCCGCTGGAGCACGGCACGCACGATCGCGACTCGCATCCGCGACCGGCTCTCGCTGCCGGCCGGGAGCAACGACGAAACGCTGTTGGAAGACGTGGCCGCGGAGTACAGGACGGCGAAACGGTACCGTTGAAAGCATGTGAGGTGCTACACAGGTGCTACAGGTGCTAGTGGTGCCGGTGCTGACGGTGCTGACGGTGCTAACGGTGCTGACGGTGCCGGTGCTGAAGGTGCGGGGCGGCGGCGCCGCGTGCGCCCCTGAATTCGCCCACCCCCCTTGCAATTGACGAGAGACGATGGCATCGTCGTCGTCGTGGGAGGTCGGCACAGAAAGAGTCTTTGTGGAGATTGGCTATCGAGAGTTGAGGCGCCGCGAACGGCGGCGCCGCGCCAGGGTGCGCATCGAACGCAAGGAAGGCAAGATGACGACGGAGCAATATCTCGCCACCCCTGAAACGCTGTTGCCGGCGGAGCTCGCGTATGGCGAGCTGCGAATCGCCGAGGCGCCCGCGGTCCGCCATCAGCGGCTGCTGGGACGCCTGTACCTGGCAATGGTGCCCTTCGTGCAGGAGCGACACCTCGGAGAGGTGTTGCTGGCGCCGACCGACGTGATCCTGGACTACGAGCGGTCGCTCGTCGTGCAGCCGGATCTCGTCTTCGTGTCGCGCGAGCGCGAACACATCGTCCTCGACAACGTCCACGGCGCTCCGGATCTCGCCGTCGAGATCCTGTCGCCGCACGCGCGCGTCGGGGACCTGAACGAGCGTGTCGGCTGGTTCGCGAAATACGGCGTCCGCGAGTGCTGGGTCGCCAATATTCCGAAGCGGCAGTACGCGGTTCTCACGCTGGCGAAGACCGGCGTCGTCGAGCGGCGGCTGTGCGAGGGCGGCGAAGCGGCGCCCTCGGACGTGCTGCCGGGGTTCGTGACGCCCACCTTCGGCTAACGCGTGTTCCGGTAGACCCGCCCGCCTTTCATCACGAAGACGACGCGCCTGAGCGCGGTGATGTCGGTGAGCGGGTCGCCGTCGACGGCGACGAGATCCGCCTGCAGCCCGGGCGCGATCGCGCCGATCGCGTCCGTCATCCGCATCGATTCAGCCGAGAGCGACGTCAGCGAGACAATCGCGTCCATCGGCTTCTGCCCGCATTCGCTGACGCGCACGATCGCCTCCTCGATGTTCCGGCCGTGCGCCCCCGCGACCGCGTCGGTCCCGTAGACGATCTTCAGATTCGGCGTCCGCAGCGCGTGCCGGAACATCTCGAAGTTGATCGGCATCGCCTTCTGCATCGCGGCGAAGCCTTCCTCGGTGTAGTTGCCGATCCCGAGGAACTTCGGTTTGTTCTCCAGGTAGTTCTGCAGCACCAGGCCGATGTTCGGGTCGAAGTACACGCCTTTGTCGGCCATCAGCTTCAAGACCTCATCGGTCGCGAAAACCCCGTGTTCGATCTGCGTGCAGCCTGCAAGGACGGCGGCCTTGATCGATTCGGGGCTATGCGCGTGCACGAGCGTGCGCAGGCCGAGCGTGCGAGCCTCGCCGCACACGGCGACGAGCTGATCGTCCGTCATCGTCTGCTTGCCGCCGTCGCGAATGCTCGCGGACGCGAACAGCTTGATGAGATCGGCGCCCGCCTCTTTGGCGTCGCGAACGGCTTGACGGAGCTGGTCCGGGGTGGCGATCGGCGGCGGGCCTCCCTGGCCTCGCGGCGCGCCGCTGCGCTCGTTGATCTGCCGCACGGACGTCACGAGGCGCGGCCCCGGCAGCACGCCACGGGCGATGACGTCGCGCAGCGGCACGTCGGACGCGGCGCCGACGCTCTGAACCGTGGTGAAGCCGCCGATCAACGTCGCCCACGCGTTCGCGGCGCCCGCGAGCGCCAGTTCGTCGGCGGTTTCGCCGCGATTGTCCATGCGGCCGTCCTTGCCGAAGTGCCAGCCGATGTGGACGTGCAGGTCGATGAAGCCGGGCAGCAGCGTGAGAGTGGACAGATCGTACGTGACCGCGCCCGCCTTCGGCCCGACGCTCGTGATCCTGCCGCCGTCGATCTGAACGACGGCGTTCCGCCGCAACCCGCCACGGCCGTCGAGCACACGCGCCGCGCGGATGGTGATCGGAGGATTGGATTGAACGGACCCGGCAGCAGCCAACATGCAACAGAATGCGAAATACAGAATGATCCGGGTCATCGTCATTGCTCCACGCGAGGCCGCGGAATCCAGAGGCCTTATGCTACTTCAGGGCCGTAGCCCGGCCGGGGCCGGTCAGGCGGAAGAATCGTGCAGAATCGGGACACACAACGGAGGGTGCAATGAAGAAGAGGACGGCGGCAGTCATCGGCACTCTGGCGATCTTGACCGGCGGCGGCGCCCTGCCGCGGCCGGTGCGCGCGCAGGCACCC
>QHWR01000322.1 GCA_003223835.1 Acidobacteriota bacterium
CGCGGCCGGCAGCGCGTGCGCCGGATCGTCGAGCGATGCGACGGCGGCGCGATGCTCGGCGGCGTCGAGCTTGAATCGCGGGTTGCCGACGAGCAGCGCGTTTCTTCCTTCGCCCTCGCGCGGCGGCTGCAACAGGTCCGCCGTGCTGTTCACGAGGCGCAAG
This sequence comes from Acidobacteriota bacterium, assembly GCA_003223835.1. Lineage (GTDB taxonomy): Bacteria > Acidobacteriota > Vicinamibacteria > Vicinamibacterales > 2-12-FULL-66-21 > Gp6-AA38. The sequence goes on from QHWR01000322.1 coordinate 164, forward strand.
TCGTACGCGTCCATGAGGAGGCGGCCGTCGGCGACCGGCGTCAGGCCGATCGCCATCTGGTTCAGCACGCCGTCGGTCGCCACGTAGATGCGGCGCGCCGGCCCGATGGCCGCTTCGATCGGCTTCCAGAACGCGTCGTAGAAGCTGTCCGCCGCCACGATGACAGATGCGGACGGCTCGCCCGCGCCGCGCGTCAGCGTCTGCAGGTACCCCTGGACCGAGGCGTCCTCGACGCGAGCCGCGTCGACCAGCCGCACGAGCAGCGGCTGTTCGCTCGCGCGCGTCAGCACGAGCGCGACGTACCGGTATTCGGGCGTCGGCTTCACGCCGTCGTACACGCGAAACCTCACGAATTCGACGGCCGCGTCGGCCCCGAGGGCGGCGAGCCGACCCCGAACGTCCCGCCACGTCGCGTTCTGCTGCTGGCGATCGTCGACGAACGCCTGCGAGCGGTCGACCAGCCGCCGCTCGACGTCGTTGGCCTGCTGCTGGAGGCGAGCCAGGCGCGCGCGCGAGGCTGCGGATCCGGCCGTCGGCTCCGCCATCGCCGCGGCGAGCTGCGCGCGTCGCGCGGCGAGCTCGTCGACCAGCGCGAGCGCCGCGGGGTCGCCGGCGTTCGCGATGCGCCGCCGAAGCGCCTCGATGCTGCGAACGACCAGACCTTTGTGCCAGAGGACGAGATCGTACATGCGTCCGGCGGTCGCCGGGTCGGCCTGATGGACGCGGTCCGCGAAGCTGAAATACGCCGCAAACCGGTACGCGACGTTGTCGAGCACCTTCAGACGGTCCGACTCGCTCATATAGGTGAAGAAGAACTGGAGCTGGCGCCGGAGGTTCGCGAACGATCGATCGAACAGCGGCTCGGCCTCGGCCGACCGCCCCTGCCCCGCGACGGCGAGCGCGAGGCCGAACAGCGTCGCGCCGATGATCGGGCTGTCGGCCGCCATCGCGTCCTGCTCGATCTTCAGCTCCTGCCGAATCAGCGACTCGGCTTCGGCGTACTTGCGTTGCTCGAACTGGATATATGACAGCGTCATCGCCGCGTTTCGCATATGCCACGGCAGACGCAGCTGCTCGGCACGGCGGAGGACGTCCTGCATTGTCACTTCTGCTTTCGCATGCTGACCTTGACGCTCGTAGACGTCGGCCAGCGCGGCGCGGGCGTAGAGATCGCCGCCGCGGCCTCCGGCCTTTCGCCGGAGTTCGATGATGCGAAGGTCGGTGCGCTCCGCGTCGGCGTAGCGTCCCTGCTGGATGTACACGAACGCGAGGTCCGAGAGGAAGGATGCGATCGCGGCGTTCTTCACCTTCCCCCAGCCGAGTCCCCACGTCGACGACGCGAGATCGACGGCGCGGCGGATCAGAGGCTCCGCATCGGCGTAGCGTCCCTGCTGCTCGCGGAGGTAGACGAGCGCCATCAGCAACTGCGACGTCGCGAAATTTCTCGGCGCTGTCGGACCCGTGCCCTTTTCGATAGCCGCGAGCGCCCGCTGAAGCAGCGCCTCCGCCTCGTCGAAGCGTCCCTGCTGCTGATACAAGGCCGCGAGCTGAATGCGGGGACTGTGCATCAGCGGATCCTCCGACGTCTGGAGGCCCATGATGCGCTCGTGAATACCGACCGCTCGAAGGAGCGCCGCTTCGGCCTCGCGCTCCTTCAGCTCGGCTCTGTAGAGTCCCGCAAAGTTCAGGAGCGCTTCCGCGAGCCCTGCGTCCTCGGTCCCGACCGCGCGCTCCGCGATCCGGACTGCGCGTCTGAACAGCGCTTCGGCGCGGCCGTAGTCCGCCTCGCCGCCGCCCGTCTGGGCGCCGAGCAGCACGAGAAACACGCTGACGCGATAATCGCGCGGCCCGAACAGCGCTTCGGCGGACTCGAGCGCGGTCCGCCCGCTGCGGACGAGCGCGCCGTATTCCGCCTGGCCGAACAGGCTCATGCTCTCGGCGACCAGCTTTTCCCATCGCTTCTGTCGCGCCGACGCGGACAGACCGCTCCCAAGCACTCGTGCGGTGATCGCCGCGGCGCGCGCCCGTGCGGCGGCTGCCTCCTCCGATCGTCCTTGCCGCTCGAGCGCTGTGGCGAGCTCTTCGAGAATCGGGGTCGCGATCGGATCGTCGCCGCCGAGCAGCCGGGTGCCGAGATCGAGCGCGCGGCGATACAGCGGCTCGGCGTCTCGCGGGCGGTCCGTGTCGCGCAGCGTGGCGGCGAGCCCGGTCAGCGAGCTCGCAAGCGCGGGATCGTCGGGGCCGAGCTGCTCCTCCGCCATCTTCAGGGCGCGCCGGTAGACGACCTCGGCCTCCTGGAACCGGCGCTGCACGGCGAGAAGATCGGCGTAGTCGTCGAGCGCGTCGACTATCGGACCGGGAGCGGCCGGGTGCTGCTGCCGGATCGCGAGGGCTCGCGTCAGCAGCGGCGCGGCTTCGTCGAAGCGGCGGCGGCCCGTCGCCAGCCGGGCGAGCCGGATCAGTTCGTCGGCCACCGCCTGGTCTTCGACGCCGAGCGTGCGCTCCCGGATGGCGAGCGCGCGACGGGCGCAGGATTCCGCGCCCTCGGCGTCTCCGGCCGTTTCGTGCAGCAGCGCCAGATAGTGCAGCGACGTCGCGATCTTCCGTTCGTCGGCGGATCGTTCCGCGACCTTCAAGGCGTGGTCGGCGGCGCTGATGGCGAGGCCCGTCCGGTTCTGCGTCGCGAATATCAGGGTCCAGGACGTCAGCAGCGTCCACCTTCCCTGACGCGCCGTAAAGAAGATGGCGAGGCGAGGCAGCGGAATGCCCTGGGCGGCGAGCGGCGCCGCGATCCCGAGCAGCAGCACTGCCGCCACCGTGACGCGCCGCCACCGGGTGCCGAGTGCGAAATGCCGAATGCCAAATGCCAAAAGCGCCCTTCGAACCACGTTCAGCGGCGAAAACATAGTAGTGCCGGCAGCGCGAGCCACGTCATCGCGGCCGATACGCGCCGCAGCCTGCGACGCCGCATCCTGCCACTGCCCGTCATGTCGCCTCGCTGATCCCAAGCGGCCACGGACGAATAGAGACGAAATCGGCGGCGGGTTTCACGGAACACAATCGGCCACGGATCACACGGAAGAACACTGACCGAAACAATTTGATTCCGTGTTTCTCCGCGAGCTCCGTGGCTGACTGGCGTCGCCGGTCCGTGTCCGTCCGTGGAATCCGTGGCTGACTGGCGTCGCCGGTCCGTGTCCGTCCGTGGAATCCGTGGCTGGTTGGCGTCGCCGGTCCGTGTCCGTCCGTGGAATCCGTGGCTGGTTGGCGTTGCCGGTCCGTGTCCGTCCGTGGAATCCGTGGCTGACTGGCGTCGCCGGTCCGTGTCCG
>QHWR01000318.1:0-3035 GCA_003223835.1 Acidobacteriota bacterium
TGCTCGATCCCGGCCGGTGTCCGCGCTGCCGCCGCGTCCTCGTCGAGAAGTACACCGTCCGGCCGCACGGCGACCACAACCCGAAGCACGGCGGCTCGTTCTTCATGGTGTCCAACGACTGGCATCTGGAAGCCACGCATCCCGCCGCCTCCGTCTTCCGGCTCTACATCTACGACAACTATTCGAAGCCGTTCTCTCCGCCGGGCCTGACCGCGCGCATCACGGAGGCCCGCGACGGCGCCGGCAAACCGGCGACCGCGGCCATCCCGTTCGCGCGTACGGCGCGCGGGTATTACGAGGCGCGCGTGCCGAACGTCGCGGTGCCCGCGACGATCGCGGCGAACGTGCGCTTCGAGGCGGGCGACAAGGAGTACCGCTTCGATTTCCTGTTCCCGGACTATTCGAAGGACCCGACCGTCCGTCCGCCGCGGTGACGCGGCGGTTTTGCGCTTGACTCCCGGACCCGGTCATTGCAGTGTAAGGCGCGCCCGGGAAAGGTAGAACCAAAAGGTTCATCGAGGACGAACACCATGAAGACATCGATCAAGCGTCTCTGTCTGCTCGGCGTTTTGATCCTGCTCCCGACGATCGCTCTCGCCCAGGGCACGACGGGCAGCATTTCCGGGACGGTCACCGACGCCCAGAAGGCGGTGGTCCCCGGCGTCACGATCGTGGTCAAGGGGATCGAAACCGGCGCGACCCGTACGCAGGTGTCGGACGAGCACGGGCGTTACCGCGTCCTCGATCTGTCGCCCGGGATGTATCAGGTTCAGGCGGAGCTCTCCGGTTTCGGCACCGTCCTGCGCGATCAGCTCTCCGTCGCGATCGGCAAGGACACGCTCGTCGATATCGAGATGAAGGTCGGCGGTCTGACGGAGCAGATTACGGTCACCGGGGAAACGAGCAGCGTCTCCATCGGGTCGACGACGGCCGGCGGCCTCATCACGACGCATCAGATCGCCGAGCTTCCGCTGAACGGCCGGAGCTTCCTTCAACTCGCCACGCTCCAGGCCGGCGTCGTCACCAGCCGCGGCACGGCCAAGGACTTCACCGGCGGATTCAGCTCGACGCAGTTGTCGATCGGCGGCGCGCGGCCGGAACAGACCGGCTTCCTGATGGACGGCACCAACATCGCCGACGTCTCCGACAAGGCGCCCTCGAGCCTCTCGGGCGTGCTGCTCGGCGTCGACACCGTCCAGGAATTCAACGTCCAGACGCACGGCTACAACGCCGAGTTCGGGCGCGCGGCGGGCGGCGTCATGAGCACGGTCACCAAGTCGGGCACCAACCAGATCCACGGCTCGGCGTTCGAGTTCCATCGCGACGATGCGCTCGATGCGCGCAACTTCTTCGCGACGGCCAACGCGCCGCCCTTCAAGCGCGATCAGTTCGGCGGGACCTTCGGGGGGCCGATCTTCATGAACAGGCTGTTCTACTTCGGATCGTACGAACAGCTGCGCGACCGCAACTCGGTGACGCAGTTCGCGCGTCTCCCGGATGCGAACGCGCACAACGGGCTCGTGCCGGTGAACGGCGTGCTGACCAGCGTCGGCGTGAACGCGACCGCCAGGCCGTATCTCGATCTGTTGTTCCCGATTCCCAACGGCCAGAATTTCGGCGACGGCACCGCCGAGCTCGTCCACTCGGAGATCAACCCGACCGACGAGCACTTCGGCGTCACGAAGTTCGACCTCAACCTGGGCCAGAAGGACAACATCATGGTCCGGTGGTCTCGCGACGACTCGAAGGTGTCGATGTCGCAGCCGCACCCGTTGTTCTTCGAGCACACGAAGGCCTACACGCGGTATTTCACGGCGCAGGACCAGCACCTGTTCACGTTGAACGTGATGAACCGGGTACGGTTCGCCGCGAACCGGACGAACCGGACCGACGACCTCGTGCCGGAGGGGATCACGATCCCGCAGTCCCTCTACTTCTCGACGGATCCCCATTTCGGCGCGATCGACATCACCGGCGTCGCGACGGCGGGCTCGGTGGCCACGACGCCCGTGGACTACACGCAGGACATCTACCAGTTCTCCGACACGCTGACCTGGAACAAGGGCAACCACGTCATCAAGGCCGGCGCGGACCTGCAGAACTATCACTTCGACGGCTTCTCGTTCTCGCGGTACGGCGGCACGTTCCGCTTTCGCAACGTTCAGGAGTTCCTGACGCTCAGGCGCAGCGCCACGGCGCAGGCGGACCGCTTCACCGGCAACCTGCCGGGCACCGACACGCACCGCAGGATGCGGCAGTGGTACAACGCGTTCTTCGTGCAGGACTCGTGGCGCGCGGCCGACACGCTGACGCTCGACTACGGGCTCCGGTACGATTACGTGACCGACCCGAAGGAACTGGACGGGAAGGTTGCCGGGCTCCTGAGCTTCAACGATCTGAACACGTCGGCCACCGGCGTCACGCCGGGCACGCCGATGTTCAAGAACCCGTCGTACAAGAGTTTCGCGCCCCGCCTGGGCGTGGCGTGGAACCCGCTCGGCGACAAGAAGTCGACGATCAAGGCCGGCTACGGCCTCTTCTACCAGCCGCTGACGACCTCGTTCTATCGCGGCACGACGTTCCGCATCTATCCGTACTTCGCGGGCGTCGACATTCGGCAGCCCCCTGTCTTCGGGCCCGGGATGATCGCGGTGCTGCAGGCGGGCGTCGATCCGGCCACCGTCCAGAAGCGCTCGGAGTTCATCGCTTACGATGAAAAGCAGCCCTATACGGAGCAGTGGCACGCGCACTTCGACCGCGACCTTGGACACAACACGGTCGCCGAGGTGGGCTACGTCGGATCGTCCGGCCATAACCTGCCGTTTTACGGCGACCCGAACACGACGCCGTCGACGTACGTCAACGGCGTGAAGATGCTCGTGCCGGGCGCGACGCTTCGCTTCCCGGCATGGGGACGCATCCGGACGCGCATCAACGAGGCGCACTCGAAATATCAAGGCGCGACGGTCAGCCTCACGAAGCGCTACTCGAACAACTGGCAGGCGCAGGCCTCCTACACCTACGGCAACTCGCAC
>QHWR01000318.1:3044-4483 GCA_003223835.1 Acidobacteriota bacterium
CGTCGGACTTCGACAACGGCGCGGGGAGCGCCACCGACTGGTGGGATCCGAACTACGAGCGGGGGCCCTCGAGCTTCGATATCCGCCACACGCTCGTCGTGAACGGCACGTATGTGTTGCCGTTCTTCCAGAACAGGCACGGCGTCGCCGGCGTGCTCCTGAAGAACTGGCAGATCGGCGGCGTGGCGCAGTTCTCGAGCGGCCTCCCCTTCACGCCGCTCGAAAACTACGATCAGGTCGGCGACGGCCAGAGCGATGTCGGGCTCCAGAAGCCGAACCTGACCGGGACCGTCAACTATCCGGGGACGGACACGATGTGGTTCGATCCGTCCGCGTTCAGCGTTCCGGCCGCCGGCGTGTTCGGCAACGCGGGCCGCAACTCGCTGCGAGGGCCCAACCTGAAAGTGGCGGACATCTCCGTGTTCAAGAACCAGCGGCTGGGGAGATACCTGGTGCAGTTCCGGCTGGAGGCCTTCAACGCGTTCAACTGGGTCAACCTGGGCCTGCCGGACTTCTTCATCTTCAACGCCGCCGGCGGCGTGCGCAACCCGACGGCCGGCCGCATCAGGACGACATCGACGCCGGCGCGGCAGATTCAGCTCGGGATGAAGTTCTTGTTCTAATCCAGACAATCTCAGCCATGTTGCCAAACTCAGGAAGCACTCATCGGGTCTCCGACGCGATCGCCCGCCGCATCAAGAAGCAGATCTCTGACGGACGCCTCACGGCCGGCCACAAACTGCCGGCCGAACGCGACATGGCGCGCCAGTTCAAGACGAGCCGCGTGTCGGTCCGCGAGGCCTATCGTTCGCTCGAAGAACTGGGCCTGCTTCGCATCCGCCGCGGCGCGGAGGGCGGCGCGTTCATCGCCAAATTCGACCACGAACCCGTCCGTCGCTCCCTGTCGCTCGTGCTCGGCCTCGGCAGGACGTCGCATGAAGAGATCACCGAGGCCCGCGTGCTTCTCGAGCCGTCGATCGCGAGGCTGGCTGCCCTGCGCGCCCGCCCCGAGGATGTCGTCACGCTCGAGCAGGTCCTGATTCAGGAAGAAGAAGAGGTCCGGCGGCCGGCGGCCGATTCCAGCACGACCGCCGGACAGTTTCATCGGGCCGTCGCGAACTGCGCCCGCAACATGCCGCTGGTCGTGCTCATGAACGCGCTCGCCGATTTGACCGCCGAATCGGTGTCCACTCTCGACGTCAGGATCCGGTCGCGCCATCGGCGCAAGAACTGCGAGTATCACCGTCAGATCTTCGAGGCCATCCGCGCGCACGACAGCGAGGCGGCCTATACGCTGATGCTGGCGCACGTGGGGGACATCCAGGATCGCGTCGGCCGGACGATGAAGCAGGCGGCGCGCACCGGCTTCTGCGGCCCGAGCGCCGCCCCGAAACGGGCCGCCCCGCGCGCCGCGGCCAACGGCCGCCGCCGCTGACCCG
>QHWR01000319.1 GCA_003223835.1 Acidobacteriota bacterium
TTGAGATCCGCTGGCCGACCGGCGCCGTCGAAACGCTCCACAACGTCCGCGGCGACAGGGTCGTCAGAATCACAGAAGGACAGTTGGTGAGTCGGTGAATTGGCGAATTGCAGGGTTGGTGAATTGTGATCTTGCCCGGTCCGTGATGCCAGCCCGAGAACAATTCAGCAATTCACCAATTCACAAATTCACCAATTCACGAATTGTCAGCGCCCCAGCGGCAGCGTGATCTCGCGCCGCACGTAGTCGTCCGCGTTGCCCGTGAACCGGATCTCGATGCGCTGATCGCGCCCCTCGGGCGGCAGCACGGTGACCTCGTCCACGCCCTGCACGCGGCGGGGCGAGCGGACGCGCAGCGCGTACGTGCGGCCGCCGCGCCCTTCGACGACGAGGCGGAGCGCGGACGCGTCGGGCCGCACGCGCAGCACGCGCAGTCCTTCGTTCGACGTTCCCGGAATCGGGTCCACTGCCGTGGCCTCCACGTCGGTGCCGTCGTCCACGGTGTAGACCGCCTCCGTCGTCTGCGGGGGATTGGTCACGATCAACGCGATGCGCTGCTCGTCGCCCACGCGCGCGGCGTCGAAACGGCTGGCGGCGCCGTTGACGGCGACGCGCCGAACGCGCGCGTCGAGCGGAAACGCCGGGACGAGCACCAGGCTGGACCCCTCGGGCGCCGGCGCGCTGTCGCGGCGCACCGCCCGCAGCACCGCGCGACCCGGCGTTCGTTCGAACGTGACGTCGTAGCGCGCGACGCCCGCGGGCACCTGGCGTGCCTCGATCCGATCCCAGGTGGCGGGCAGGGCCGGGCCGATCCGCAACGTACGCCCGCCGCCGAACGTCTCGATGCCCAGCAGCCCGCGCAACACGGGGGCGACGACCATCGCTTCCGACCAGACCTGATGGTGCGACGAACGGCCGAACGGCGTCGCGAAATCGCCCGACAGCAGCTCCGTCACGTAGCCGAGCGCGCCGGGATACGAGAGGAGCGCGTTCGCCATCAGCGCGCCGTAGCCGACGTGCGGGCGGCCGTACCGATACGCGCCGACGGCCGTCCACCCGGTGAAGAGCGGCCACACCGATCCGTAGTGGTACGACAACGGATCGTAGAGCGCGCTGCGATTGGACAGGATGCGGCAGCCCCAATCGGTCGCGATCGCGCCGGCGCCCAGATGATCGACTTCCGTCTGCGCGCGATCCTCCTGGACGGTGTCGAACCAGAGCGGGACCGCTGGCAGCACCGTGTCTTCGTCAACGAGCCGCGTGCCGGCGAGCGCGTTCAGCCGCCCCTGCCGTTGGTCGCGATGCGGACCCGTTTCCGCTTCGCGTGGAGCGGCGGTCGGGAGTTTCGTGGCGAACGCGTAGAACCCGCGGTCGCCAAGCCAGTACGTGCGCTCCATCGCGGCGCGCGTCCGTTCCGCCGCGGCTCGGGCCTCCGCGGCAACCCCCTCGTCTTTCATTGCCGCTGCCAGCTCGGCCGCGCCGCGCGATGCGGCCACCCAGAGCCCCTGCATGTAGAACTCTTCGTGCGCGGGGTAGAGCGCGCCCCCCTCGACCCAGCCGTGTCCGACGTTCGTGTTCTCGATCAACCCGTTGCCGTCGGTGTCGGTCGCCGCCGAGAACTTGTACGCGCTCAAGATCGACGGCCACGCGTCGGCGATGAACGCGCGGTCGCCGCTCGCGCGCCAGTAATCCGCGTGCGCGATCACGTAGAGCGGCGTCGCGTCGGCGCTCGCCCAGGCGTACGGATAGCCGTCGAACCAGCGCACGAGCGACGCCGACTGCGAGATCTCGTGGGGGATTTTGCCGTCCTGCCGCTGGAACTTGCGCAGGAACGCGAGCGCCGTCCGCGTCGTCTCGAACGCGCCTTCGGCGGTGGTCGCGAGCGCCGTCCACATCGCATCCCGGCCGAAGAACCACGCGTAGCCCGGCCGCTCGCTCTCGCCGGCCGTGCGGAACCCGGCGAGCAGCCCCGTGCCGAGCAATGGATTCGTCGCGAGCCCCTTGTCGATGCCGACCTTCGCCCACGCGAACGCCGTGTTCAACGACGCGTCGGGCGTCGTGACGCCGACCGTTTCGCGGGCGAGGCGGTCGTAATGATCGGACGTGCGGGCGTACAGCGTGGGAATCGACGCGAGCAGTCGGTCGTAGGTGCGCTTCGCCGCATCGCGTCCTTCGACGCTTGCCGCGATCACGATCGGCACGAGCTCCGCCGCGAGCGTCTCCGGCGGCGCGTCGATCACGAAGCGGTTGGGCAGATCGCGCGGTTCTTCCTGGTAGGGCATCACCGACACGTCGCGCGCCAGGGGGCAGCCGAGGACGCCGGCGAACCGTCCCGTTTCTTCCGTGATGTAGTACGCGTGCGCGGCGCCGTCCCACGACAGGTTGCTCGTCATCGCCGTCGCGGGCCACATCAGCCGCAGGCGCGGACGGAACGCCGTCGTGATCGTCAGCGGCAGCACGCTGCGGACGTCCAGCAGGATCACGAGCCCCGGCTCGTCGATCGGCGCGAACACGATCTCGCGGACCGTGAACGCGGCGTGCGCGTACACGAAGGTCGTCGCCTCGGGCCGCACGACGATCGACGACATGATGCCGCGCCCGTCGATGTCGAGCGGATAACCTTCGAGCCTGAACGACAACGTGAGGCCGTCGGCGATCTCCATCGGGTACACCCACGCTTCCGCCTCGCGGTTCTCGTACCCGAACATCGCAGCGCGGCGGCCGACGACGTCGAAGAACGCGCCGGGATGTGTGGGGCGCGTCAACTCCAATCCACCGGATCGAACCGGGAATTTGGAGATCGATGCGCGCGGCGGTGCAACTTGCGCGGCGCCGAGCGTCAAGACAGCGGCAGTCGCAAATACTGCTACTAAACCGTTAAAGCTGTTCAAACGGACCTCGCTTCGACGATCGCGAGACTAGGCGCACGAGCCGTTCAGGTCAAGACGCGATCGCATTTCGTCGCCGAAATCCGCCGGAATCTCTTGACGGTCGCAAGACGCCTCAGTACGATGCCGCGTCACGATCGACCGCGCGCTGCGAGTCTCCTCCGGGGTCAACCCTGTTTGCGGAGCGTCACATGGTCACGATGCCTGCCTTTGTACGCGCAAGGATCCAACGGTTCATCATCTTCGTCTGTCTGGCCGCACTTGGCCTCGTCGCCCCTGCCCGCGCGAGCGCGCAGGCGGTGTACGGGAGCATCGGCGGAATCATCACCGATACGAGCGGCGCGGTCGTGCCGGGCGCGAGCGTCACGATCACGAGCGTCGAGCGCAAAACATCCGACACCGTGGTGACGAACGAAGCCGGCTTCTACGTGAAGGAGCGTCTGCTCCCCGGCACGTATGAAGTGAAGGCGG
>QHWR01000160.1:0-12165 GCA_003223835.1 Acidobacteriota bacterium
TCGCTCAGCGCCACGCGTTCGGCGAACTCCTCGCGGATCCACTCATACCGCGGCGGCGGGGATCCCGCGATCGGACGAAGCGCCGTCTTCAGCGCCGCCGGCAGCAGCGGCGCCACCGCGGTCCGCGCGAGTTGCGCGTACCTGTAGCCGCGCCCTGGCAACCCGCCGTCGCGCGTCCACTGCAGCGCGGCGGCGACGAGGCGTCCGTCGCGCAGCAGATCGGCGGTGTGCGACGGGCTGCCGGTGAAACAATCGTCGCCGCCGTAGCCGGTCAGCACGACGTCGACGCCGCGATCCTTCGCCTTGCGCCGCAGCGGATCGAGGATCGCGCCGTTCGGTTCCGGCGGCACGTCGCGCGACCGGCGGATCCGCTCCACGAACACCGCGCGCGGCACCGGACGTACCGTCTCCTTCTCGAGCGCGAGCCCGTGCGCGGACGCGACCGCGTCCACGTACGCCGATTCGTCGCACGGCTCTCCGGGAAACGCCAGCGACAACGCACGGACGCCGGCCGGGACCATCGCGCTCGCGACGCCCGCGACCGCGGACGAATCGATGCCGCCGCTCAGAAAGACGGCGACGCGCCGCGCGTCGCGCACGCGGCACGCGACCGCTGCTGAAAACAGGTCGCGGAACTGCTCCGCGTACTCGTCGTCGCTCCGGCCGTGGATGTGCGCCGCCGGATCGAAGTCCCAGTAGCGAAACGTCCGAACGCCGGCGGCGTCGGCCACGAGCGCGTGCGCGCGCGGCAGGCGCATGACGCCGCGCCACAGCGTCTCGTCCACCGTGACGGGCATGCCGGTCAGGTGCTCGGCGGCCATGCCCTCGTTGACCACGGCGTCCACGAGCGGGTGCGCGAGGACTTGCGCCACGTCCGACGCGGCGACCGTCACGCCGTTGCGCGTCCAGTAGAACAGCGGACGCTGCCCCATCGCGTCCCGCGCGCAGACGAGTCGTCGCGTGCGCGCGTCCGCGATCGCCAGCGCGAAATCCCCGACGAGGCGCGCGAACGCCTCGCATCCCCACCGCGCGTACGCGGCGAGGACGACGGCGGCGTCGCCGCCGTGGAGAGGCGCGCCGAGCGCGCGCGACAGATCGTCGGCGTTGTCGAGACGCCCGTCGAACACGACGGCCGTCCGGGAGCGTGAATCGTCGGACGGCCGGCCGCCGGCGCACGCCAGCGCCGCGGCGCCGTCGATGCGCAGGCACGCCGGCGACGCGTCGCGGTGCGGCGCCGCGTTCGCGACGCGCGCGAGTCCGTCGGCGTCGTTCACCGTCACGCCGTCGCGGCGATGGACGGCGGCGATGGCGCTCATCGCGCGGGCGATGCGTCTCCGGCCGCGGGCACGATCAGACGCCGCGCCTGCAGATCGCCGAGCAGCGCCGCCACGTCGCGCTCGACGTCGGCGCGCACCCCGTCGAATTCCTCGGTGACCGCGTCGACGATGAACGCGAACGAGCGTCCTTCGTCGAGCAGACGCCACACGCGGGTCGCAACGGCGTTGAGGCCGAAATAGGTGCCGCTCGCGAGGTCGAGGATCACCGCCTCGCCCTCGAGGTCACGAAAGACGACGTCGGGACTGACACGCACGTCAGGGGGCAAAACGTTCATCATGATTACAGATCCGGGATCACCCTGTTCAGCTCCGGCACACCACGATCGCGCGGCGGTCGCCCAACCGGTTCATTTCACAAGGGTTTTTGACCGGACGGGTGACCCGGGCGCCGTGGTCGCCCTTTTGCTGTTCAAGTCGCGTTCCGGACAGTTGAGGCGGCGCGGTAAACCTCGGGTACAGTCCCGGCCAGTCATTGTTCTATATGCGCAAGGCTCGTCGTTTCCTGATCGGCCTCGCCGCGCTCGCCCTGCTGGCGGCTCCCTCGCCGGCGTGGACGGCGGCCCTCTCGGACCCCGCCCGCACGCTCGTGAAGCCCACTGCGCGCTCCACGACGATCACCGGCATGGCGTGGGACGCGGACAACAATACGCCGATTCCCGGCGCGCGCGTCCGTCTCCGCGACGTGCAACAGGCGCGGATCGTGGCGGCCGCGATCGCCAACGACATGGGGCGCTTCACGTTCGACAACGTCGAGCCGGGCAGCTACGTCGTCGAGCTCGTGAATGACAAAGGGAAGGTCCTGGGCGTGGGACCGATGTTCAACGCGGCGCCGGGCGATACCATCGCCACATTCGTCCGGCTGGGCAGCCACGTGCCCGGCCTCTCCGGCCTGTTCGGGAACACCGCCGCGGCGATCGTCTCGTCGGCCGCGGGGCTCGGCATCACGGCCGTCTCGGCGAGGGGGCGTGACGTGAGCCCGGAGACGCCCGGGACGACAGGCGCCCGGTAAATGCTCGACGCGGCCTACGCCGATCAGCCGCCGTCGGTTCCCTCCGACGCCGTACCGTTGCCGCCGGTTCCGGACTCGACCCCGCACCTCCTCGATCGGCTGCACGTCCTCTTCCGTCACCGCCGCTTGATCTTCACCGTGCTCCTCGTCGTCGTCAGCATCGGGATGCTGCAGACGTGGCAGACGGTGCCGCTCTACAAGGCACAGACGCGGATCGTCATCAACGACGAGCGTTCCACGGCGGTCGTCGGCTTCAACAACCCCAACGTCGATTACTGGCAGGAAGAAGAACCGTTCTACCAGACGCAGTATCGCGTGCTCGCGAGCCGCGGGCTGGCGCGCAAGGCGGTCCATCGCCTGCGCCTGGACGGCATCCACGCGCTGGATCGGCCGACGCCGCGGTCGCTCAGTTTCAGCAGCGCGATTTCGTCGGCGTCGAGCGCCGTGCGCCAGGTGATCCGCGGATGGGTGCAGCCGGCGGCCGACGTCGCCGTCCGCGAAGCGGCCGCGGCCGACGAGGACGCGGGTGAGAGCGCGCTGATCAACGGCTTTCTCGGCCGGGTGCAGGTGCAGCCGGTCCGGGGCACGCGCCTCGTTGACGTGTTTTTCGTTGACGACGACCCCGGGCTCGCGGCGCACGCGGCGAACGTCCTCTCGGACGAATACGTCCAGCAGAACCTCGATCTGCGGCTGGACACCACGCGCAAGAGCCTCGTGTGGCTCAACGACGAGATCGGGAAGCAGGAAAGAAAGGTCCGCGACAGCGAAGCCGCGCTCGCCGAGTACCGCGAGAGACAGAACGCGATGTCGCTCGAGCAGGGGAAGGACATCGTCGGCGCGAAGCTCGGTCAGCTCAACACCGAGGTGACGCGCGCCAAGACGGCGCGCGTCCAGAAGCAGGCGCTCTACGAGCAGGTGAAGTCGCTCAGCCCCGACGATCCGAACGCCGACACGTATCCCGCCGTCGCCCGCAGCCTGCCGATCGCCGGGCTCAAGATCCGCATGACGGATCTCGAGCGGCAGAAGGCGCAGCTCTCGGAGAAGTACGGCGAGAAGTGGCCGGTGGTGCTCGCCGTCAACCGCGATCTGGAGAGCGCGCGCCAGCAGCTCCGTCAGGAAGTCGCCAAGGCGATCGACTCCATCCGCAACGACTACCACACGGCGCTCGCGGAGGAACAGAGCCTCGCGGGACAGCTCGAAGAGCAGAAGCGCGTCGCGATGGACCTGGGGCAGAAGAGCGCCGGCTACAGCGTGCTGGAGAAGGACGCGCAGACGAACCGCGAGGTGTACCAGACGCTGCTGTCGCGCCAGAAGGAGCTCAGCGTCGCGAGCAACAGCCGCGCGAACAACGTCTATGTGATGGACCGCGCGGAGACGCCGAAGACGCCGTTCTCTCCCGACGTCAAGCGCGAGTTCCTGATGGCGCTGGGGCTCGGCGTCGTGATCGCGCTCGGCCTCGCGTTCGGCCTCGACTACATGGACGACACCGTGCGCACGCCCGAGGACATCACGCGGCGCCTCGCGCTGCCGCTGCTCGGCCTCGTGCCCGCCGTCCGCGGCGATCGCCTGCCGGTGCTCTCCGGCGCCGTGCCCCACGACTTTGGCGAGGCCTTTCGATCGCTGCGCACGTCGCTGGTGTTCACCGGCGGCGGGTCGGAGGCGCGGATCATCCTCGTGACGAGCGCGCAGCCGCTCGAGGGCAAGACGACGACCGCGTGCAACATCGCGATCGCGCTGGCGCTCGGCGGCGCGCGCGTCCTGATGATCGACGCCGACATGCGCCGGCCCGGACTGCACAAGACGCTCGGCATCTGCCCGAGCAGAACCTCACCGTCATCACCGCGGGCCGCACGCCGCCGAATCCGTCAGAACTGCTGGCGAGCACGAGGATGCAGCAACTGCTCGGCAACCTCGCGCACGGCCCGTTCGACTGGGTCATCGTCGACACGCCGCCCGTGCTCGCGGTGACCGACGCGGTAATCGTCGCGCCATGGGTCTCCGGCGTGGCGTTCGTCGTCGGCGCGGAGATGACGCCGCGCCGTCTCGCGCAGCGCGCCGTTCAGACGCTGCAGACCAGCCGTCCACAGATTCTCGGCGTCGTCCTCAATCGAGTGGACTTCGACCGCAACAAGTATTACTACTCGCGGTATTACGGCTACCACTACAAGAGCTACTACGGTCAGGGAGACTCGGCCCAGGCGTAGCGGCCGCACGTCGCTCGCGGCCTGGCTCGTCTGCGTTCTCCTGGCGTGGACCCTCGTCGCGTACGGCGGCACCATGCCGTGGACGTTGTGGCCCGCGGGACTCCTCGTCCTCGCGATCGCGGCGCTCGTGCGTGTTCGTCCGACGGCCAGCGCCGGTGTGGCGCTCGCGGGCGTGCTCACGATCGCGGCCGGCCTCGTCCAACTCGTGCCGCTGCCGTCGTCGTTGCTCGCCGCCGTGGATCCGCACGCCTGCGAGTACGTGCGCGTCATGCGCCTGGGTTCGGATCCCGGCGCGTGCGCCGCCACACGGATCACCGTCGATCCGCGGGCCACGGCCGTCGGGCTCGCCGTCGCCGCGGGCGCGGTGCTGCTCTTCTGGGCATGCGTGAATCTCTTCGCGGCGTCGGGCATCCGCCGGACGATCCACGCGGTGCTCGTCGTGGGGATCATCGTCGGGATCGCAGCGGCGATCCATCAATCGATGTATGCGGGCCGCGCGTACTGGTGGAAGCCGATTGAACTGGCGGGGAATGCCCGGCTCGAAACGTTCGGCCCCTTCGTGAACCGCAATCATTTCGCGACCTGGCTTATCATGGCGGCGCCGCTGGGGACCGGGTTGCTGCTCACGCAGGCGGCGATGCTGCCCGCGGCGCGGTCGTGGCGCACCGTGGTGACGCGGCTCGACTCGAGCCTGCTGACGCTCGCCGTTTCGTGCGCGCTGCTCGTCGTGCTGTTGATTCTGACCGCGTCGCGATCGGGCCTGACCGGCCTCGGGCTTGCCGTGGTCCTGGCCTGGTTTCCGGCGCGGCGCCGCCTCGAACCGCAGACGGCGTGGGCCGCCGCGGGCGCGCTGGCGCTCGCGGCCGTGCTCGCGATCTTCGCCGGCAACCTCGCGATGATCGTGCATCAGGCGGAGTCGACGCTGCGCGAAGGCGCGGGAGGACGCCTCGCCATCTGGCGCGACACGCTGGGGATAATCCGCGACTTCTGGCCGGCGGGTTCCGGCATCGGCACGTTCAGCGAAGTGATGACGCTCTATCAGACGACGGACCCGCAGGTCCATTTCAATCAGGCGCACAACCACTATCTGCAGATCGCGGCGGAGGGAGGCGTGCTCGTCGGCGTCCCGGCGGCGATCGCGCTCATCTCGCTCGCGCGGGCGGCGATGCGCCGGTTTGCCGACGATCGGAGCGGGCTCTGGTGGACGCGGCTCGGCGCCGCCGTGGGCGTCGGCGCCGTCGCGTTTCAGAGTCTGTGGGAAACGGGGCTCCGCATGCCCGCGAACGCGGCGCTCTTCGCCGTCGTCGCGGCCATCGCGCTGCACCCGCCGCGGACGAGCGCGCCCCGAGAGTCCGCATGGCGCTGAAGATCGGCGTCGACGTGGACGGCGTGCTGGCGGATTTCAAGAGCGGCTTCACGCAGGCGGTGCGCGCCGTCCACGGCCAGGACATCGGCGCCGACGACCCGGCCTCGAGCTGGAGCGATCGCTTGACCAACCGCGAACTCGACGCCGCGTGGAAGCACATCGGCCGGAGCGCGAACTGGTGGACGACGCTGCAGGCGTACGAGAAGCCGCAGGTGAAGCGGCTGTACGAGCTGTCACGCGAGCGGCGGTGGGAGGTGTTCTTCCTGACGAAGCGTCCGGCGACCGCGGGCGAGCCGGTGCAGTATCAGACGCAGTGGTGGCTGGAGCAGCAGGGATTCGTGATGCCGAGCGTGCTCACCGTCCCCGGCTCGCGCGGGGAACTGTCGAACGCGCTGCGGCTCGACATCGTGCTCGACGATCAGTTGATCAATTGCGTGGAGGTGGTGAGCGCGTCCACCGCGAAGGCGATTCTGGTGCTCCGCTCCGCCGCGGACGCGGCGCAGCGCGATCACGCCACCGCGCGCGGCATCGGGACGGTCGCGCGGCTGGAGGAAGCCGTCGACGTCCTCACGCGCCTCGAGGAAGTGATCGAGCACCGTCGCGGGAAGCTGCTGCGGCTGACCGACTGGTTCAAGAGCGACCGCGAAGACGACGCCCTGCCCCCGCCCCAGCAGCGGCCGTCGTTGGATAGACGGTAGGACGTCTCTCAGATCTGCCGAAACCACCGCTTCACGCCATGTGCGATCCGGTACGCATAGAAGTACGGCAGGCCTCGACCGGGCGGCACGTCGTAGCGGGCCCGCATGTACGACGCGGGCGGGAACAGGTGCTCGCGGACGAGCGTGACGCGGTCGCGCCACGTGTCGAGAACGCGCAGGTCGGACCAGATCACGTCCATCTGCGTGACGCCACCCGACATGAACCGGCGCCACGCGGCCGGCGTGTCGCGCGAGGCGATGCGGCGTTCGAGCCGTTCGACGGCGGCGCCCGCGAACGCGTCGTGCGCCAGCCGCAGCCCCTGCGCGCAGACGGCGCCGGCGCCGGTGCGCGACACGGTGTCGAGGAACGCGTCGCACTCGACGTCTCGGAGAGACGACGCCAGCAGATGAATGTCGTACAGCCACAAGAGATTTTCGCTGTCGTAGTGGTGCGCGACGCGATGGAGGCAGGCGATGAACAGCGCGTCCGCGGGAGCCGGCGCGCGCGCCGCGTCGCCGAGCGCGGGCAGCGTTACGCTTCTCGACGCCAGCTCGTCGAACGACGCGAGCCGCGCGAACGCCTGCGGATTGAGGATCCGCCAGTGCAGGTCGACCGCATGCTGCGATCCGATCTCGTCCCGACGGATCCACTGGTTCTGCGCAGACACGAGCCGGCCGCTCGTCGTGATCATTGCTTCGTAGCCGAGCCCTCGCAGGACGTCGGTCGCGCGGACCGTGTCGTCGACCCGGATCAGCAGGTCGGTGTCGTGCCGCGGGCGCAGCCATGGCTGCGCGTAGACCTGGTAGGCGACCGCCGCGCCCTTGAACACGAGCGCGGGGATGCGCTCGGCGGCGAACGCCGACGACAGCCGGCGCAGCTCGGCGCGCCGGCCGTGCTCGAGCGCGGACTCCCCCGCCAGCGCGCGGTCCAGCGCCCCGACGACGCGCGGCGGCCAGCCGGACACGTCCGCGACGCGCAGCGCCCGCGCGAGGAGCGGCGCGACGCCGTGCCGCGTGGCGGCGTCGATCACCGCCAGCTCCTGCGTCATCGACGCCGGCCACGCGTACGACCGCCCGCTCAGAACGTCGCAAATGAGTCGGTTGGACACGGATTGAGCGAACCCTAGAACCGTTTGATGATCCGCCTGAACGAGGGATTCCTGAGGAGAGCGAGCGCGGCGCCGCGGTGCCAGTTGAAGTCGGCGTGCTGTTTGACGAGGGGGACGATGCCGTTCAGGCGCGCGAGGCGCACCATGGCGTTGACGGCGCGGTCGTCCAGGCGCGCCGCGACGGCTCGGAACGCGAGGCCGGCGCGGATGTCCGGACCGAGACGCGCGCGCCAGCGCGTTTCGTAGGCCGCGAGCGCGCCGGCGTCGAGGCCGTCGCGCGCGAGCGCCTCGGCGAGGACGTCGGCGGCGATGCGGCCGCTCAACAGGCCGTAGTAGATTCCGCCGCCGGTTGTCGGCTTGACGAGGCCCGCGGCATCGCCGACGGCGAGCACGCGCGACGCATAGGTCCGCCGCACGGGGCCGAGCGGCAGCACCTTGAGGCGCGGCGGCGGGAGCGCGGCGGCGTCAACGCCGTAGCGGTCCGCGATCGACGCGGCGTAGCGGCGGAAGAACGACGCGGCGGACCCGTCGCACATCAGCCCGAGCCGCGCGTACGCGCGCCCCTCCCGCGCGAACGGCACCATCCACGCGAACCCGCGCGGCGCCACGGCGCGGCCGAACTCGATGTCGATGTGGTCGCGCGGCACGAACGGTCCGTCGATCTGCGCCGTCTGCATGAAACTGCGCGGCACGCCCAGGCCCAGCTCGCGGTTGAACCGGTATCGCGCGCCGCAGGCGAGCACGAGCGCGCGCGCGCGGCGCGCGCCGCCGCCGGCGATCCGCACGTGCACGCCCGTCTTCTCAATCGCGATCTGCCGAACGGCGCTGCCCGCTTCGATGGTCGCGCCCGCCCCCCGTGCGCGGCCCGCGAGCATCGCGTCGAAGTCCGCGCGCTCCACCACCGCGGCGCGCACGTCCTCGCTCTCGATGAGCACCGACTGGCCGTCCGGCGCGATGAACCGCGCGGAGCGGCAGATCGATCGAATGGTGGAACGGGGCAGATCGAGCTCGTCGAACGCGTCGAGGCCGAGGAGGCCGGTGCAGTGGACGGGAATGCCGATCGTGTCGTGCTCTTCGAGCACGACCACGTCGTAGCCGCGGGCGGCGAGGCCGGCTGCCGCCATCAGCCCTGCGGGGCCGGCACCGACGATGATGACGTCGCGTGCGTTCGCGGGATGGCGGCTCAGAACTTTCGTCCTCTCGACTCCCACGTGCCGAGCAAAGTAATCCAGAAGGAGAGAATAATCAACCGCACGTTGAGCCACAGCGACGCGTTCCTGACGTAGATCCGATCGTACCGGAACTTGTGGCGGCGCGGCACGTCGCGCGGCGCGAAGATCTGCGCGACGCCCGTCAGTCCCGGCCGCACGCCGCACCGCTCGCGGAATCCGGGGATCTGCTGGATCGGGATCGCGACGTCGCCGGCGCCGCGCTCGATTTCGTCGGGCGCGAGCGGACGCGGTCCGACGAAGCTCATGTCGCCGCGCAGGATGTTCCAGAGCTGCGGCAATTCGTCCATCGCGGTCGCGCGCAGCAGCCGGCCGACCCGCGTCACGCGCGGATCGTCTTCTTCGGCCGCGCGCAGCGGTTCGGCGGAGGCCGACGGCCGCATCGAGCGGAACTTGAGCGCCGCGAAGATGCGCTCCCCCTCGCCGACGCGCGTCTGCCGATAGAAGATCGGTCCGCCGTCCTGGAGTTTCACCGCGAGCGCAATCAGCGCCCAGAGCGGCGCCGAGCAGACGAGCCCCGCCGACGACAGCGCGACGTCGAGCGCGCGCCGCCCGAACGTGATGGGCGCCGGCCGTGGCGCGGCGATTTCTACGGTTGTGGTCATCACGGCGAGGAACCGGCCTTCGAGCCCTTCGCGTGGAATACCGGCGCGTTCGACGGAGCCAGCGACGCGAACACGTCGAAGTACGCCGCGACCTGACGCGGACGATCGTAGGTCGCGGACGCAGCGAACGCGGCGCGGCCGAGCCGCGCCGTCAGCGCACGGTCCGCGTGCAGCCGGCGCACCGCCGCCGCGAGGCCCGCCGCGCGTCCCGGCGGCACGACGATCCCCGACCCTGTTCCGCTCGCGATCGTCGCCACTTCGGTCGTCGGCTCGGCGGCGGCGATGTACGCGCGCCCCGCCGCCAGCACGCCATACAACTTGCTCGGCACGAGGCAACCCTCGAGGCCGCGCTTCATCGACACAACGTGGACGTCGGCCGACGCCAGCGTGTCCGATAACCGCTGCTCGGGCTGATACGGCAGAAGCCGGACGTTCGTCAGCCCTTCGTCGCGCACGCGCGCCTCGAGCGCCGCGCGCCGCGCGCCGCCGCCGACGATCGCCACGGTGACGTCGCGCAGATCGCGGAGCGACGCGGCGGCGTCGAGCAGCGTGTCGAGGTCCTGCGCGAACCCCATGTTGCCCGAGTGCATCACCACGAAACCGTCCGCCAACCCGAGCTCAATCGCGACCGCGTTGCGCCGCGGCGCGGGCGTCACCTGCGCCCGGTCGCACCAGTTGTGGATGACGATCACGTTCGCTTCGTCGATGCCGCGCGTCGCGACAACTTTCTCCTTCATCGCCTCCCCGACGACGACGACGCGGTCGGCGCGCCGCATCAGGAACCGGTTGATCCAGAACAGCACGCGGTCAACGATCCGGCTGTGGAAGTCGTCGAGCAGGATCGTGACCTCGGGAAACAGATCCTGGCAGACGAGCACGAATCGCCCGCCGGACCGGCGTGAGGCCAGCAGCGCGGCGAACCCGACGATGGGTGGATCGCTCAGCGCGATCGCGACGTCCGGCGGCGGGACGCGCAGCGCTGACAGGCACGCGGACGCGAAGTAGGTCAGGTAATTCAGCGCACGCCCCGCAAAGCGGCGGCGGTTGAACGTCGTCCCGCCGGCGCGGACGATGCGCACGCCGCGGTGGATTTCGGCTGATGTCGCCTTCCGCCTGAAGGCGGAAGCCACGAGACCCCCGGGAGAATCCGCGGCCCCCACGTCCGGCGACGACCGTGACGTCGCAGCCGTGCACGCCGACGAGATCTTCCGCGAGCTGCGCGAGGAGGCGGCCCGTCGCCCCCGCCTCGGGCCAGTACGACCGGTTGAAGAAGCAGATGTTCACGCGAGCGGCTTTTCGATGACGGTCCGGCCGAGCGCGATGGCGTCCATCCGCGTCCGGAGGAAACAGTCGAGCGCCTCGGCCGGCGTCAGCACGATCGGCTCGTTTTCGTTGAAGGAGGTGTTCAGCACGATCGGCACGCCGCTCCGGCGGCCGAACGCGTCGATCAACGTCCAATAGAGCGGGTTGCCGTCGCGGCTGACGGTCTGGAGCCTGCCGGATCCATCCACGTGCGTGACGGCGGGAATCACGGACCGCTTGTCGGGCCGGACCGGGTACGCGAACGGGCGGAAGCGTTCGCGGAACTTGATCTTCGTGTTGATGATCTCGCGCATGTCCGCGCGCCGCGGGTCGGCCAGGATGCTGCGGTTGCCGAGCGCGCGCGCGCCCCATTCCATGCGTCCCTGAAACCAGCCGAGGATCCGGCCGCTCTCGAGCAGCCCCGCCGCCCACGCGCAGAGCTGGTCGTCGCCGTCGAAGCAGCGGATCGTCGCGGCGTGCGCGGCAACGTCCGCCGCGCGCGCGTCGATGGCGCGCTTGATCTCGCCCGCGCCAAAGGCGGGACCCCAGTAACCGTGTCGCATTACGAAGCCGCGCGGCCGGCTCCGCGTTTCGTGCCACGCGTAAAGCGCCGCGCCGAGCGCCGTGCCGTTGTCGCCCGCCGCCGGCTGGATGTAGACGTCGGTGAACGGCGTGCGCGCCCGGATCTTTCCGTTCATCACGCTGTTCATCGCGCAGCCGCCGGCGAGGCACAGGTTCGTCGCGCGCGTCCGCCGCTGGAGGTCGGTCAGGACGTGGACCGCGGCGTCCTCGAACACGATCTGTACGGACGCGGCGATCGCTTCGTGACGCGCGGTCAGCGGCTCGTCGGCGCGGCGCGCCGGCCCCAGCAGTTTCTCCAGCGCGCCGCTGAACACCGGCCCCAGCGTCGGCTCACCGTCATCCCACGTCATCGGGACGTCGCCGCGGTGATGGAGGAAGTACGAGAGGTCGAGCTCGAACCCGCCGTCGCGCGTCAGGCGCACGAGCCGGCGCAGCTCGTCGACGAATTCCGGCGCGCCGTACGGCGCGAGCCCCATCACCTTGTACTCGTCGCCGTACTTTGGAAAGCCGAGATACTGCGTGACCGCGAGGTACAACAGACCCAGCGAGTGCGGAAAGTGGACGCGGCCGAGGTCCCGCATGTGCGTCCCCTCGCCCATCGCGCGCGACGTGCTGACGAAGTCGCCGAACCCGTCGATCGCGCAGACGGCGGCGGAGTCGAACGGCGAAGCGAAGAACGTGCTCGCGAGGTGCGCGGGGTGATGCTCGACGCGCAGAAAGCGGC
>QHWR01000160.1:12230-15020 GCA_003223835.1 Acidobacteriota bacterium
GATCGCGCAGCAGCGACGCGGACGGCCGCCGCCGCGCCGCGAACAACGCCTTGCGCCACAGGTTCGCGCGCGGGTTGCGCGACACGGCGATGCAATCCACGTCCGACGCGGCCGCGCCCGCCATCGCGAGGCACGCGCGGATCGCCTCGGTCGGAAAGCCGGCCCAGTGCTTGACGCGGCGGAACCGCTCCTCCTCGATCGCGGCGACGAGCTGCCCGTCGACGAGCAGCGCCGCCGACACGTCGCCGTGATAGGCGTTGATGCCGAGGACGATCATGATCGCGACACGAGCCGCTGCTCGGCGATGAGCACGTCGACGAGCAGGCGGTACCAGAACGCCTGGAAGCAGTGAAAGAGAAACCCTTCCTCACCGTCGAGGAAACCGCGCTGCCAGACGTAGCGGTAGGAGAAGTACAAGCCGGGACGGACGAACAGCGGCAGCCGATGCCAGATCTGTTTCCGCCACAGCACCCGCTGGTCGGCGGTCCCGAACGGCGATGGCGCGATCGCATACCCGAATCCGTCGCGGCGCCGCGCGATCTCCTCGTCCGCCTGCAGCCGCGCGAAGCGGACGTGCTTCGCGAACCAGAATGCGAGCGACGCTTCGTTGCGGTTGTCTTCGACAATGTCGTGACGGAGCGTGGCGGTCGCGCCCTTGACGTACAGCCTGAAATCCAGTCGTTCGCGCTCGTCCGACCAGGCCCGGCCTCGGCGCACGAGCTTCAGCAGGTGCTTCGGGTAATAGCCGCCGTGACGGATCCAGTGTCCGCGAAAGATCTGCCGGCGGTTGATGTACCACCCGTCGACGCCGGACAGCACGGGACCATCGGGCCCGCCGTCGAATAGTCGCGTCAGCTCGTCCGCGAGCTCCGGAGTGACGCGGTGATCGGCGTCCAGACACAACACCCAATCCGTCACGATCGGCAGCGTCTCGAGCGCCCAGTTCCATTGCCGCGCGTGCCCCTCGAACGGATGCGAGACGACGACGGCCCCGGCTGCACGCGCGATCGCGACGGTGTCGTCCGCGCTTCCCGAGTCGACGACGAAGACGGCCTGGGGCAGGCCGGCGAGCGACGCGAGGCACGCGCCGATGTTTCTGGCTTCGTTGTGCGTGAGCACGATTGCGGTGAAAGGGGACGCCATCAGCGGTTCGCGTGGAAGCGGGCCGCGCGCGGTTCAAGGGGGACCGCCGGCGCTTCGCGAATTTTTTCGTAGAGATGCACCAGGTCGTCGGCCACGCGGCGCCAGGTGAACTTCGACACGCCGAGCGCGGCGGCGGCCGCCGCGGCGCGGCTGCGGCCCCGCTGATCCTGCATCACGCGCGCGAGCGTCCGTCCCAGGGCGTCAGACGCGCGTTCGACGACCCATCCCGCGCCTCCCTTCTGGATTTCCGACGCGAGCCCGACGTCGGCCGACAGGAGCACGGGAACGCCGCACGCGAGCGCCTCGACCGCCGAGAAGCTGAAGCTTTCCTGCCGCGACGGCACCGCGACCAGCGCGGCGCTTCGAATCGCGGCCGTCTTCGCGGTGCCCGAGAGCCAGCCGGTGAAGATGATGCCGCTGGTGTCGGCGGCGGCGCGCTGCTTCAGCTTCTCGCGATATGCCGCGTCGCCGTCGCCGGCGATCACCAGCCGCCAATCGTCGAACGGCATCCGCGCACGGACGCGCGCGAACGCGTCGATCAGGTCCTCGAGGCCTTTGATCGGGTGCAGCCGCCCGATGGCGAGCACGAAGGGCCGGTGCGCCAGCTGGAACTGCGATCGGAAATTCATCAGGTCGCGGCCGGCCGCCGCCGGCATCTCCGGCGCGCCGAGCGGAACGACGACGTCGTTCGTCATGGGAATCTCGGTGGTGACGAGGCGTCGCTCGAGATCGGTCGTGAAATGGACGGCGGCGGCGCGGCGAACGGCGTTGCGCGCGGCGACGGCCCACAGCAGCCGTTTGGCGGCCGTGCGGCGGCTCTCGATCGCCAGCGGGTTGAGCGTCCCGAGCGGCCGAATCACGTACGGAACGCGCCCTCGCACGCACGCGCGCGCCGCGGCGAGCGGCGCATGCGAGAACACCGCGTGCGCGTGCACGACGTCGTAGTCGCCGACGTGCTCGCCGAGCCATCGCGCCAGCGGCCGCGAGTATTTGAAGGCGTCGCTCCACTGCCGCGGAAAGAACATCGTCCGCACGTCCTTGTATGTCGTCCAGCCGCCGCACACGACCGGAAGCCGGCCGGAGCCGTCCGCGTCGGTCGCGGCGATCGCGGTCTCGACGCCGGCGGCCGTCAGGGACCGGCACATTTCAATCGCCGCGACGCTCGGGCCGCCGTCGCGCGGCGCGAGCGACGGGATCACGTGCAGCACGCGCGGCAGGCTCAGGGACGGCACGTGTCGATCGCGTTCCGCTCGAGCCACTCCTCGAGCGCGACGAGGACCCACAGCCGCGACCACGAGACGTGCGGCCGCCCTTCGAGAAAGGCGCGCCAGTATCGTCCGAGCGCCTCCGCGCGGAACACGCCGCGCCCGCCGAGGCGCCGCGCGCCCAGCCGCACGCCGCAATACTCGCGCAGTTCTCCGCGCATCCATGGGTCGAACGGCAGCGTGAATCCCTGCTTGCGCCGCCCGATCGTCGACGCGGGCAGCGGCTGTTCGAGCACGCCGGCGAGCAGAGGCTTGGGCGTGGGCGTCGGCCTCTTGATGTCGTCGGGTACGGCGATGACGTACTCGATGAGGCGGTGGTCGAGCAGCGGCACGCGCACCTCGAGCCCCCGCGACATGCTCATCTGGTCGGCGTCGCGCAGCA
>QHWR01000160.1:15032-27854 GCA_003223835.1 Acidobacteriota bacterium
TGCATGTAGGTGCGGATCTCCGCGTAGGACACGCGCGCCATCAACTCCCGCTCCGGCGACGATGCGAAGGCGTCGCGCAGCAGCGGTTCGTACGGATCGTGCCTCGTGGGCGCGACGCGCCAGTCGGGCGCGATCAGATCGTCGCGCTGACGCTGCGACAACACCTGGCGGTTCACCGGAAGCACCGACGCGAGCTCGCCGTCTGATTCGAGCACGCTCGCGATCTTTTCGCTCCCGACCGTGGTGGTCGCGACGGCGCGGTAGGCGCGCGCCGCGGCGTTGCGGACCGGCCGCGGCGCCTTCGCCCACAGACGCAGCGATGAGGCGACGAAGAGCACGCGTGAAAAGATCGCGTAGCCGCCGAACACCTCGTCGCCCCCCAGACCTGACAGCGCGACTTTGATCCCCGCGTCGCGCACGGCACGCGAGATGATGTACGTGTTGACCGCGTCCCCCGATGCGTGATCGAGCGCCGCCATCGCGTCGGGCAGGCGGTCGAGCAGGTCGCGATCGGTCAGCAGGATCTCGGTGTGTTCGGCGCCGCATGCCGTCGCAACCTCGCGCGCGTGCGCCGCTTCGTTGTAGGCGCGCTCCGCGAAGGCCACCGTGAACGTGCGCGGCACGCGTCCTGCCTCGCGCATCGACCGGCACGTCGCTGACCATGTGAAGCGCGATCGACTCGCGCAGCAGCTCGCGCACGCGCGCGTGGACGTCCGACGGGTGTCCTTCCGCCGCCGCGGGATCCGCGTTCTCCAGCGCGTCCCAGTAACGCTCGATCCGCGGCGCGCCATCCGTGTCGAGCGTCAGCGTGTGGCCGGGCGGGAGAAACCGGACGTCGGTGACGAGCGTGCGCGGCGCCGGCACCGCCTGGTACGCGAGATACTGATCGAGCGCCAGGGCATCCAGCCGCCGCGGCACGAGCCCGCTCGCCAGGACCGCGCGCATCTCGGACGCGAACACGAGGCGCGTCCCATCCCACCAGTAGTAGAGAGGCTTGATGCCCACGCGATCGCGCGCCACGAACAGCCGCCGATCGCGCGCATCCCAGATCGCGAAGGCGAACATGCCGCGGAAGCGATCGACGCATCGCGGGCCCCACGCGGCGTACGCGTGAAGGATCACTTCGGTGTCGGTGCCCGTGCGGGCGTCGAAGCCGTTTTCACGCGCGAGCGTGGCGGCCACGTCGCGGAAGTTGTAGACCTCGCCGTTGTGCACGATCGTCAGCCGCGCGTCCGGCGTCTGCATCGGCTGACGCCCCGCATCCGACAAATCGAGAATCGCGAGCCGGCGGTGGCCGAACGCGAGCGTGCGATCGAACGACGTGCCGTCGCCGTCGGGACCGCGATGAGCGATCGCCGCCGACATGCGGGCGATCGCCGCCGACGCTTCCCCGGGCTCGAGTCCGACGATGCCGGCAATTCCACACATAGATCAGTCTGATCGAAAGGTTCTAAAGGTTCTACGGTTCTAAGGTTCTACGGTTCTGAGGTTCTAAGGTTCTAGTTCTAAGGTTCGAACCCTAGAACCCTAGAACTCTAGAACCCTCTGAGACGGCCATCGTTTTCGCCAGCGCGTGGATGACGTGCATCGGCTCGATCGCGCGCACGCACGCCATCTGCCGCTCGACGCACACCTGCAGCATGCAGCCGGCACAGGGCGGGGTCGTGCGCAGCACCACGTGGCCGCGTCCGTACGGCTCCCACCGGCCGGGGTTGTCGCGCGCCGAGAAAATCGCGACGCAGGGCACGCGCGCCGCGGCGGCCGCGTGCATCACGCCGGAATCGTTCCCGACGTACGCGTCGCATCGGCCGAGCGCGTGCGCGGTGGCGAGGACCGACAGCCGTCCGGCCGCGTTGATCGTCCGCGCCCCCGCCGCCTCGCGCAGCCGCTCGCCGTGCGCGACGTCGTCGGCGCCGCCGAGGACGAGGACGTGCGCGCGCGGATCCGACGCGAGCACCCACCGCGCGACGGCGACGTAGTTGTCGATTGGCCATTCCTTCGCCGGCATCTTCGAGCCCGGCGCGAACGCAATCAGCGGCGCCGCCGCGTCGAGACCTGACTCGCGCCAGAGCCGATCGACGTCGTGACGGTCCGCCTCCGGCACCGGAAGGTCGAACCTGGCCGTGCCGGGGTCCGGCACCGGAATGCCGGCGAGCGACACGATCTCGAGCAGGCGATCGACTTCGGACGGCAGCCGCACGCGCGCGTCCTGCCGTTCGCGGCCGTGCCATTCGACGGTGCCGTGGAAGTGCGGAATCCCGCAGATCGTCTGAAAGAACCAGCGGTCGCGGCGCAGATGCGGCCAGCGCTCGTCGCGAAAATAGAACATCGCCTGCGGGCGGCGACGCCGGATCTCGCGCGCGACGTCGAACAGGGCGCTCCATCCGAGCAGGCGCCCCTTCGCCGGCTGATAGAAGAGGACGTCGTCGAAGAGACCGGTGGCGCCGAGAATGTCCCACGACGAGACGAGCGAGACCTCGGGATGACGATCGGTCAGGAGGATCAGCGGCCGATCCGGCGCGGCGGCTTTGATCGCGCGGATCGCCGGTACGGCGACGAGGGTGTCGCCGAGCTGGCCGGTGCGGTAGATGAGCGTCGGTCCCACGGTCCGTTATCGAGGCAGTTGCGGCGCCGCGGCGGCAACGCCCGGCGCCGGGACGACCCGCGGCCGCTTGACGGCCGGCCGCTTGAGAACGCCGGTCAGGGATCCCAGAACGAGGAGCCCGATGCCGACGAGAATCGAGCCCCAGATCGAGCCGACGAAGAACAGGAAATTCTGCGGCTGGTGAAAGGCGACGGCAAACAGCCCGGTATAGATGACGCCGGTCCCGATCGTGTAGCCGCCGAAGTACTCCTCGCACATGCGGCTCGTCGTCTGCATCAGAAGGCCGAGCAGCAGCGCCGCGAGCAGGACGATCGGCAGCCCGCCCGACAGATATGCGTCCTGCCAGAAGTTCGCCTTCGCCGAGACCGTCCCGCCCCGGAGGACGACGCCGGCTTCGTACACGCGCTCCATCGACAGTCGCTCGAGATCCGGCTTCTCCTGCCAGAGGAGGCGCGGGACGAGCCCGATCATCGCTTCGTCGGCGATCTCGAATCCGTAGTACGGATGGGCCGACGGCACGAACGCGATGTATTTCTCGAACTGACCGGTGTCGGACAACCGTTTCACGGCCATGATCCAGAGTTCTTCGAGGCGCCGATCGAGGGGCATGTGCAGCGCTTCGTCCATCGACAGGTTCACCGCTTCCGAACGCTCGACGCCCTGGTACCACAGGAGCGGACGCAGCGCCGCGCCGAACGGATAGACGTACAGGCCCCACACGAGAGACACGAGAACACCGCCGATCAGGACGCGCGCGCGCATCGCGGGATAGAGCAGCGCTCCCAGAGGGATCACGGTGAACAGGACCTGCCCCTTCCATCCGCTGACGAGCTGCTGCGCGATGTTGGCGGCGAGGAGCAGAAAGGCGACGTTGAGGTTCGCGTAACGCTTGTGCCAGACGGTGACCGCGACCTCGACGATGACCGCGGTGATCGCGAGGTCGCCGAACTTGTTCCCGAGGTTGACGCCGCCGGGGATCAACATGAGTACGCTCGAGAGTCCGAGCGCCGTCAGCGAAATGACGGCCAGCGCGTAGCGCGGGAGGCCGGTCAGCACGAACTTCGACGCGCCGTACCGGAATCCGACGAGCTTCATTCCCGCCATCGTCGCGGCGTGGCCGGCCAGCATCATCACTTGCGCGGTCGCCATGGCCGGAATCGAACCGCCGTAACGAGGTCCTTCCCAGCCTCGAAACGAGTACCCGACCGCATCGAGCGCATGGCACGCGCCGCCGACGACCTGGAGGAGGACCATGAAGAGGTTGAACATGAACGAGGGTCGCAGCGCGCGGTGCGAGATCGGCGCTTCGCCCGGCGCCTCGAGGAACCAGGCGGTCTGCGACACGACGGCGATGAAGAGCGAGCCGCACAACGACCAGCCGATCGAGACCGCCGGATCGTCCCAGAACAATCCGATGAGCGACGGCACGAACAACAACGCGAGGCGGAGGATCATCAGGGTGTGGATCTGCGCTCGTCGAGGGTTCTGTCGAGCGCGTGCAGCAACGCGTCGGCGACGCGGTCCGGGGACCAGGCGACGGCGCGGCGCTGCGCCTCCATTCCCATCGCCGCGAGTCGGGACGGATCGGCCGCCAGCCGGATCATCGCGTCCGCCAGCGCAGCGGGATCGCGTGGAGGAACGACGACGCCCGTCCGGCCGGGCTCGATCAAGTCGGGCGCGCAGCCGACGGCGTCGGACACGATCGCGGCGCGGCCGCACACGTGCGCCTCGTTGACGACCAACCCCCACGTCTCGGAATCGGACGGCAGCACCAGCGCGTCGGCGGTCACGTACGCGCGGGCGATCTCGCTCTGATTGACGAACCCGAGGAACTTGACGGGCGCCTGCCGTTCCCGCGCGCGGCGTTCGCACGCCTGCCGCAGCGGTCCGTCGCCGGCGATCAGACCGGCGACGCGCGCGGTGCGAGCGGCGCGCGCGACGGCCTCGACGAAATCGAGCGGCCGCTTGACGTCGACGAGCTTCGCCGCGAGCAGAAACACGGTCGTCGAGTCGTCGAAGCCCGCCTCGGCGCGCCAGCGTTTCCGGCAGGGTTCGCCGCGGACGGCTTCGGCCGCAAGACGCGCGGCGTCGATGGTGTGTGGCACGACGAACACGCGGTCGGGTCTCGCGCCGTAATGCTCGAAATACTCGCGCGATCGCCCGCCGACGGCGAGGCATGCGTCGAACCGCGGGACGAACGCCCGCCGCGCGGCGCCTGTCATGAAGCTGCGGGGCGTCAGCACGCCGCGCGGCAAGATGGAATCACCGCGCATGAGGACCGGGATCCCTTGCCGCCATGCGGCGACGATCGCCTGCCACGCCGCGCGATAGAACCAACCCTGGACGATCAGCGCGTCCGGACGATCGCGACGAAGCAGGTCGCCCATCGCCGGTGTGCTGAGGCCTCCGAAGCGGTGCAGACCGGGCCGGCGCGCCGCGTTGTCGAGCAAGCGAGACTCGTAGCCGTCGAGAAGCGGCACGTCCCACTCGAACGGCACGCCAAAGCCGGCGTCTCCCTGCTCCTCGGCGGTTGCACGATGGCAATACCAGACCTGGAAGTCCCACGCGGAACGCGCCGCCACCGCGCGGAAGAGCGGCGCCTGATACTGAATCGGATGCGTAGCGACCAGGCGGATGCGTAAGCCGCGCGCGCTCACGCCGCGCCCCGCTTGAACTTCCAGGTCGCCAGCCATCCCTCGGAGGCCCGCCGCACCGCCGCGGGCGAGTACGCCCGTTCGTACCGCAGGCGCGCGGCGTCTCCCATCGCTCGCCGGCGAACGGGATCCGCGAGCAGCGCGCGCAGCGCGGCGGCGAGCGACGCGACGTCGTCCCGCTCGCAAACCCAGCCGGTTTCCCCGTGGATGACGAGCTCGGCGACCATGCCGCTGCGAAAACAAACCGTCGGGATGCCCGCCTGCATCGCTTCCGCGATGCCGCGTCCGAACGATTCGTGAAACCGCGAGGGAGGCGACGGGTGGACATATAGATCCGCGCGCTCCAGCACGCCGTGCACTTCGGAGACGTAGCCCCACCACCGCACATCGACGCCTGCGGCTCGAGCGCGTTGCTGGAGGGTCCGCAGGAATTCGTGGTCCGCCGCATCCCCCAGCACATGGAGCCGCGCCTGAGGACCAGCGGCCGCAATGAACGCGTCGATCAGGAGATCCACGCCTTTGTGGCGCGAGACCTGTCCGATGTAGACGACATTCACGGCCCCCCCGAGAGCGTTCAAAACCGGTTCAGGCAGCGTGCCGTCACGCCGCTCGGTCGGGTACGGAACGACAACCTGCCGTGCGCGTGACAGCGAGGGAAACGCCGCGAGCATCTGCCGGCGTCCCTCTTCGGTGTTGTGAAGCACGTCCGTGATGAAACACGCGGCGACGCGCAACACCCAGCGCGGGTGCGGGCCCAGGTCGTGGAAGTGATAGATCACGCGCCGGCCGGTGAGACGGACCCAGGGCATCGCGATCAGCGCAAAGAACAGGTACGACACGCTCGGCGCGTAAACGCCGTCGCGCCCGCGCGACGCGCGCAGGACGTCCCGGTTGCCTCGAAACATCGCCGCGACCAGCGCGAACAAATGACGAAGCGATCGCGGACGTCCGATCTTCGGCCAGTCGTACCGGTCGCTGAAGAAGCTGACGTCGAACCCGCGGCGGCGAATCTCCTGGAAGACGGGCAGGTTCAGCTTCTCGATCGAGCGCGACACCAGGAAGTGCGGCCGCACCTCGGACCGGATCAGATCGAAGTACTCGATCACGCCGCGCTCCATGCCATAGAGCGCCACGGTGTTGAACAGCACCAGCACGGAGGCCACGCGCGCGTCAGACGGCGGCATGCGCACCGGCCGCGACCGCGGGCGCGCGCGAGATGCGGTCGAACACCCTCGCCAGCCGCTGCGCCATCGCCCGCGTCGTGTACTGCTCGAATCGATCCCAGTGAGTCGCCGGCGGCGGCGTTCCGTTCGTGACGGTCGCCAGCCAGTCCCGCACCACCGGCGCCGCATGTTGTGGTCCGGCGGCGCCGAAGCTCGCGACGGTCCCCGCCGACGTTTCGCGAAGAATCGCAACCACCGAGCTCTCTTCGTGGAACACCGCGAGGAGCGGCCTGCGCGCCAGGATGCACGGAAAGATTTTCGACGCGGTGTAATGCGGCGCGTCGGAGCCGACGACGAGCAGCCCCGCCGAGTCGAGCA
The DNA here is from genome assembly GCA_003223835.1 of Acidobacteriota bacterium. GTDB lineage: Bacteria > Acidobacteriota > Vicinamibacteria > Vicinamibacterales > 2-12-FULL-66-21 > Gp6-AA38. The sequence goes on from QHWR01000160.1 coordinate 21,833, forward strand.
TGATCTGCAGCGCGTCGAGATAGCTCACGCGGGCCTGCCGCTCGTCGACGAGGCCATCGACCGCCGCCGCGCGCGCGAGCGGCATCACGACCGACCGATCGACACCGCCAGGCGCATACGTCGTCCCCACGAAATGCAGACGCAGCCGCGAGGCGACGTTCGGGGCGTCGTCTTTCAGGCGCCGAAGCCCCTCGAACACCGCGCGCAGCGTGTCCGCCATCGCGGGGATGCAGGCCCCCACGTAGCTGACGTGGACGAAGCCGTCACCCGGATCGAACACGCCGTGCCGCCGCGGATGCGCACGGAGGTACGCGAAGTCGGCTGCGTCGCCGCCATACGGGATCTCGGTCGTTTCGACGTCGATCGATGGGTAATGCGCGCGGACGAGGTCGAGCGTGCCGGCGGAGACCGCGGTCAAGTGTGCGGCGCGGCGGACGACTCCCGGCTCGATCAGACGCGCCAGCGCGTAGGCGAGCGGCCACTTCGGCGGGCGCCGGTCTGGCGGCAGCCGCCAGTACGGAGCCGTGCGCCACGGATCGATGTAATCGATGACGTAGGGGACCCCGAGGCGATGCGCGGCGCGGCCCAGCAGCATGGACGCGTACGGCGGCACCGAAATGAGGACCGCGTCAATCCGTTCGCGCCTGACGAGGTCGCGCATCGTGCGCCAGTGGTGCCACAGCGAGCGCAACCCGATGTCGCCGATTCCGAGGCGCCGCGTGAGGCGCTCGGCAAGAGCGGCGGTCCTGATCACGTCCAGCGACTCGGGCAGGAGCGCGCGCATCTCGTGATCCACCGGCGCCGAATAGCAGGACGGATCCACGGTCAGGACGATCGGTTCCCATCCGAATGCCGGCAGCTCGCGCGCGAAGAACCGCGCGCGAAGCGCCGGCGGCAGCGAGCTGGGCGCGAAGTCCGCCGCGATGATCAACACGCGCTTCATCGAGCGGCCACCCGTACGTGACCCGTCGTCACGGCGGCGATCCGTTCGAGGAAACGGCGCCGGACGACGTCCCATGAGTACTGCCGCCTCGCGGCGTGCCACGCGGCGTCCTGCGCGCGCAGCAGCGCGTCGCGATCGCGCGCCCACCGATCGAGATGCTGCGCCAGCGCGCCAGCGTTGCCGAACGGATAGATGACGCCCGCGTCAGGCGTCTCATCCAGCAGTTCGCGCTGCCCCGGCGTGTCGGTCGCCGCGACGGCAAGACCGGCGGCGAGGTATCCGAAGATCTTGTTCGTCAGCGTCACGCCGTACGATGGGTGATCCGGACGCTCGCAGGCGATGCCGGCGTCGTACCGGGCGACGGTCTCGATGAGCGCGTCCGGCGAGATGCGCGGATGGAACAACACCCGCGACGCGCCCGCCCCGGCCATCTCGCGAAGCGCCAGCTGCACCGCGTCCGTCGCGAGCCCGACGATGTGCAGTTCTCCACGCTCTCGCATCAGGCCGATCGCGCGCGCCGCATCGTCGAGCCCACGGTCGAGGCCGGCCGTCTGGCCGAACCAATGCACGCGGAGCGCGCCGGATCGGGGCCGCGCACGCGGCGGCACGAGTGACGTGGGCACGATCTCGGGAACGTTCTCGAGAACGACGAGCCGGTCGGCGAGCGGATATCGGGCGGCGAGCCTGGCGCCCATCGCGCGGGAGGGCACGGACACGTACACGCACGAACCGACGTGCGCCGCCTCCAGCGTGCGCATCGCCGCCGCCTCGCGCGTTGCGCCGTCGCCGAGAAGATCCTCGCAGTCGAACGCCATCGCCGCATCGAATCGACGCGCGCCGGCGAACGCCGCCTCGAGCGTCGCCTGGGTATGGGCGATGAACAGGTCGGCAGGCTCCGCGCAGACGAGCGCGGCCAGCTCGCCGGCTCCCTTGACCGCGGCGTGCGCGGCCATACGACGCGATCCGAGCCCGGCGGCGGTGATTCGCTGCGCGGTACGGAGCCGCGCCGACGCGGTCCACCGCCGCGCCTGCGTCGCGGTTTCGCTCGTCAGGTCAACCGCACGCAAGCGCCATGCGCGCGAGCGCAGCAGCTCGGCGTCGAAGGCGTCGAGGCTCGCGTCGGTGCGGACGCTGACGACGCGAACGTCATAGCCCGCGTCATGGAGCGCGTCCGCCTCGCGGAGCGCCCGCGGCTGAAACGAGACGTGCGACGGTGTGACGATGCAGATGCGGGTCACGATGGGAACCGCACTTCGTGGGCGGTCGCCGGACTCGCGTACAGCACGTTGCCCCACCAGCCCGGCGACGCGGGCATCGGGCCGGCGGCGGCGAGCGCCGAGGCGCGGAAGCCGTATTCGTGGAACACGCGATCGGCGTCGCTTCCCACGCCCGTTTCGCAGAAGACGAACGCGGGCTGTCCGCGGGCCAGCAGCCCGCGCATCCCTTCCGCGACCTGGCCTTCCGTGCCCTCCACGTCGATCTTGATCGCGCGGCACTCGTCGATCCGCGCCGCACGGCAATACTCATCGAGCGTGACCGTCGAGACCCGCGCCGTCCGGGCCGGCGAGAAGAACCCGTGTTCGACGCCCCATTCGTGCGCGACGAGCGACGCGACGCCGCTGTTGTGGCCGAGCGCCGACAAATGGAACGGAACATTGTCGGCTCGCACGTTCGAAACGGCGGTCTGCTCGAGATGGACGCGCGACTCGAAACCGTTCATCGCGACGTTCTGGCGCAGGAGCGCGGCGGCATCGGGGGCCGGCTCGAACGCGTGAACCGCTCCCGTGGCGCCGACGAGCGCCGCCATCAACATGCAGTGATAGCCGGCGTTGGCCCCGACGTCGATCGCGACGTCGCCCGGCCGCAGCACGTTGCGCAGCAGCGCGGACATCTCCGGCTCGTACTCGAGCCCGTAGAAATACGTGCTGCGAAGAAAGTCGCTGATGTCGATCCGGAGACGGACGTCACGATCGATGGTGATGACGCGAAACCTGTGCGTCGATCCGGCGGCCGCGCGGCCGACGCTCTCGCAGAGCCACTGCAGCGGTCGCGAGGAAGGACGACGCCGGGCGAGCGCCACCAGCCGGCGCTCGGCGCCTTCGTGCCGCGCGATGATCGTGCCGGCACGCTCCAGCGCGGCGTTCTTCGTGGTGCGCAGCAGATCAGGCACGCGGAACCAGTTGCCACTCGCGCGGCGGACACAGCAACGCCTCGGACCAGGCGGCGGTGAGCCGGGTGACGTCGTAGCGCGCGCGGCAATACGCCTGAAGGCGCTCGCGGCTGACGCGCCCGTCGCGAATCGCCGCCGCCATGTCGGCGAGCGCGTTCGTCAGCGCCGCATCGTCGAGGTCCACGACGCGGACGTCCGGGTTGTCGGCCGCCAACGCGGCGACGGCGCCCACGCGCGTCGCAATCCAGGGGACGCCATGCGCCATCGCCTCGAGCAGAATCAACGGAAGGCCTTCGTCCGAGGACGGCAGCACGAGAAGATCGACGGTCGCAAGGATCTCGCGCAACCGCCCGTCGTCGCGCCATCCCGCCGCGACGCGCACCGACGGAACCGAACCGGCCCGCCGGCGCAGTTCGTCCGCGTCGGGACCGTCACCAAAGAACGTCAGCTCCGCATCGATCGCGGCGGTCCGCCAGCAGTCCAGCAGACGAAAGATCCCCTTTCCTTCGACGAGGCGGCCCAGGTACGCGACGCGCAGTCGTCCGGCCGCCCGCGCGACAGGAAGACCAGCGCTGCCGTGATAGAGGTGCGGCAACGCCGCTGCCGGCGCGGTGATGTGAAAGCGGTTCCGCGCCGCGTCGACCTGCATCGGCGTTTCCGCGATGAACACGTCCACGAGACTCTGGAGCGGACGCGGGAGCGCGTCATTCTCCGCGGCGGGACGCCCGACGCGGTTCCAGACGACCCGTCCACCGGGCCTGAGAAATCGCCTGAGGAATCGGGTGAAGCGGCTCAGCTCGAGCGTGTACACCACGTCGAAGCGGGGCCCGAGGCGCGCAGGCCACGCGATGTACGCCCACAGCGTCGATGCGCGGAACCACCGGCGGTCGCGGGCGAACGGCGTCGAGACGATCCGCCACGGCACACCGGCATCCACCACAGGCAGATTCCCCACGTTGTAGCGCGTCGCCAGCACGACCTCGGCGTCGCGTTCGACGAGCGCGCGGCAGAGATGCAACAGGTGCGTTTCGGTCCCGCCGGCCGCCTGAATGCGCGCGGTGATCAGGACGCGGGGCCGGCGGGGCGCGGAAGGCGAGACGCCGGCCGTCACCGGCAAACCGCGATCTGGACGGCGGCGTCCGCGGTGCCGGACACGACGGCGGATCGCACCGCATGACGTCCGCGCGATCCGGAGGCGCTGCGAATCCCCCGGCGCACGGCCGATGGCACGAGCGCGCGCAGCGCCGACCACGCGCGCGCCGGCGAGGCGCGGCGCCACCGATCGATCCACGCGCCATCGTCCGCGTAATCGGTGACCTGGCCGTACACGCGCACGTCGCGGAACGGCCGCGCGACGAGCGCCGTGAACTCGGCGGCGCTGTATTCGCGCAGGTGATACGGATTCTCGGGCCGCACGCGCGCGGGTGACTCGTTGAGCGGCGTCGAGATGACGGCGACGCCGCCCGGACGCAGCACGCGCCGGATTTCACGCAGGAAGACGTCCGGCTGCGGCACGTGCTCCAGCGTCTCGAGGCTGACGACGGCATCCACGACCTGGTCGGGAAGGGCGATCTGCAACGCCGAGGTGCGCAGGACGGCGAGCCGTCCCGCTTCGGCGAACGTCCGCGCGACGGCGAGTCCCTCGGGCGCGATGTCGGCGGCGATCACGCGGCGCGCGCCGCCGGCGTCGAGAAGCATGCGGCTGCCGTAGCCGGTGCCGCACGCGATGTCGAGCACGGCGCAGCCGCGCACGTGGTCGCACGCGAATCGATAGCGCGCCGCGTCCTCGACGAACTGTTCGTCGGCGCCGTCGAGCGTCGCGATTGGGGATCGCTCGTGGACCATTACCGGGGTCGTTTCAATGCCGGATGTCAGGAGAGCGGAACGCCGGCGGCGGCCGTCGTCGTCACGGTGACGCGCGCCGCGAGCGGTCCGTGCGTGTGCGGCTCGAACTCGCGGTACAGCGGCGTGACGGCCTCGTAGACCTCGATCGGATAGACGTCCGGCACCTCGTCCCAGATATCGGTCAGGAAGCTGTGCGCCCACACGCGCAGCCGATAGCGGCCCGGATTGAGCGGCAGCGCGTCGAACTCCACGGCGAGGCTGCCCGCGTCGCCGGCGTTGCAGCGCGCGCCGGTCGCGCTCACCCACGAGTCAATCGCCATCAGGCGCGTGCCGTCCGCGCTATCGATGGCGATGCGAAACGACAAATCGGGAATCGCGCGGCGCGCCACGAAGTCGATCGCGAGCGTCGTGGGGGCCAGCGGCACGAGGTAGCGTCCCGGGCCCGCTGCCTTCATGGCGATGCGCGCGATTTCGACGTTCGGCGTCCGGCTCTCGAAGGCGACGCTCGACGGCATCGTGTCGTTCAGGTACGCGCCAATCGCCGTCGGAACGTCGGAGTCGATCAGGACGCGGCCGGCGCTCATGTACAACGCGCGCGTGCACAAGCTGGCGACCGCAGCCATGCTGTGCGACACGAACAGGACGGTGCGGCCCGTCGAGCAGACGTCCTGGATCTTCCCGAGACACTTGCGCTGGAAGGCCGCGTCGCCGACGGCGAGCACTTCGTCCACGAGGAGGATCTCGGTGTCGAGGTGCGCCGCGACGGCGAACGCGAGCCGCACGTACATCCCGCTCGAGTACTTCTTGACGGGCGTGTCGATGAAGCGCTCGATCTCCGAGAACGCGACGATCTCGTCGAAGCGGCGGCGAATCTGCGCCATCGGCATCCCCAGGATCGAGCCGTTGAGGAAGATATTGTCGCGGCCGGTCAGCTCCGGATGGAAGCCCGTCCCGACCTCGAGCAGGCTGCCGATCGCGCCGTGGATGTCCGCATACCCCGACGTCGGCTCGGTGATGCGCGACAGAATCCTGAGGAACGTGCTCTTGCCGGCGCCGTTGCGGCC
>QHWR01000160.1:27894-30258 GCA_003223835.1 Acidobacteriota bacterium
CTCCCGCTCCCCGCGCCGCAACGCGCGCGCGATCGTGTCACGAAGCGCACGATACGGCTCGCCATCGCCGAGGCGGTACCGTTTCGACAGGTCGTGACAATCTATCGCAATGTCGTGCATGACGGTCGTCTTGAAGCAGGTGTTTACAACGTATCCGCGAACGTCCGTTCCACGCGGCGGAAGTAGAACAGACCGGAGATCAGCAGCGCCGTGGCCGTGACGGCGGACACCGCGAACATCGCGAGCGGCGGCGGCGGCGCCCCCAGCAGCGACCAGCGGAATCCGTCGACGACGCTCGCCATCGGGTTCACGCCGTACACCACGCGCCACGCCGGGGACAGCAGACTGCTTGGATACGCGACCGGCGTCGCGAACAGCCAGAACTGCACCATGAACGGCAGGAGATAGCGCACGTCGCGGTACTCGACGTTGAGGGCCGCGAGCCACAAGCCGGCGCCGAGGCATGTCGTGACCGACACGAGCAGGAACACCGGCAGCGCGAGACACCGCGCGGATGGCGCGATGCCGTAGAACAGCATCAGCGCGACGAGCACCGCGAGCGCCGGCAGAAGATCGATGAGCGATGCGGTGACTTCGCCGAGCGGCAGGAGCACGCGCGGAAAGTACACCTTCCGGACGAGATGCGCGCCGCCGACCAGACTGTTCGCGCTCTGCGCCAGTCCGGTCGCGAACTGCGTCCACGGGACGAGCGCCGCATAGCTGAAGACCGGATACGGCACGCCGTCCGACGGCATGCGCGCCAGACGCCCGAAGAACACGGTGAAGACGACCATCGTGAACAACGGTTGGACGATCGCCCATCCGGCGCCGAGCACGGTGTGCTGGTAGCGGACCTTGATGTCGCGCCAGACCAGGAAGAACAGCAGCTCGCGGTACGCCCAGATTTCCGCGAGGCGCAACGCTCGCCAGCCGGCGGACGCTTCGATCCGCAGCACCGGCACGGGACGAATGGCGGTCGCGGGCTCCATGCTCGGATGTCGCTCAGAAGATTCGCTGCCGGACGACGATCGTGTCGCCGGGCAGGACGATGTCGCTGTCGCTGACTTTGATTTCCTGCGTCTTGCCGGCAATGGTGCGGCGGACCCGGACGCCCTTCGACGATCCGCGCTCCGTGATGCCGCCGGCGATCGAGATCGCCTGCAACACCGTCAACCCGGGCTCCACGACGTACCCGCCCGGCGAGCGCACGTAACCCGTCACGAAGAATCTCGCCGCCCGCGGCACGACGATCGTGTCGCCGTCGTGGAGCTGCACCGGCGTCGCGCGCCCTTCCTGGATGTCGCGCAGGTCGACCTTCGTCACCGTCACCCCCTCCTGGTTCGGCATCGTCGGCTGCGCGATCCCGGCGCCGGACTTCGGGTGCACGATGACGATCTCGGTGCCCGCATTCGGCGTCAGGGAGCCCGCCAGGCCGAGCGCCTCCATCAGCGACGTGTTGGCCTTGAGCGACACGGTGCCGGGCGTGCGCACTTCGCCGGTCACGAAGATGTTCTGGCTGCGGTACTCCTTGATCTCCACGCTCACGTGCGGGTTTCGCAGGAACCCGTCGCGGAGCGTGTTCGAGATGAGCGTCTCGATGTCGCGGAGCGTCATCCCCGCGACCTTGAGGCGGCCGAGAAGCGCGACGTCGATCGTCCCGTCGGTGCCGACCGTCGAGGCGCGCGACAGCTCCTCTTCGCCGAACACGTTGACCTGCAGCACGTCGTCGGGACCGACGCGGTAGTCCTGGCGTGCGGCGGCGGACGGCGCGGTCTGCGGCGCGAACGAAAGCCAGCCGACGAGCAGCGCACACAACATGGCTAGAACCCGTAAGTGAGAGAGCTGTAGTACCGGTGCCCGGTGTACGGCGTTTCGAACGAGAGATTCGTCGTCCGCTTCACGGTCTCGGCGTTGAAACTCAGCCGCGCGGTGCTGATGCGGAAGCCGACGCCGCCGCCGAACCGCGTCAACCGATCGCGTCCACCGATGTCGGCGCCCGTTGGCGTGCGATATCCGAGCTGCGTGCGGGCGCCGAGCAGCAGCGCGTCCACCGGGCCGAACATCCGCTGGGTGACGCGGATCTGCGTCGTCATCGAAAAGTAGACGGGCTGCAGGAGCTGAAACGAGTACCCCAGGTCGCGCACGATCTGGCCGTCCAGGCGCGTCCATCCGAGCAGGGTGTACGCAAGCGTCACGTCCGACACGACGCCCGAGACGTCGGGCTGATTCGGCGAGAGGCTGTCGAACCGGCGGTAGCCGACCAGCGCCTTGCCCGCCAGGAGGGCATCGGGACTGAACTCGAGCCCCGGCATCACACGGACGGTGTTCGAATCACGCGCCGCGGCTGCGCGGAAGCGATCCCGC
>QHWR01000323.1 GCA_003223835.1 Acidobacteriota bacterium
GGCTCCACTCGTGCTGCTCGGGGGTGGACTGCCCGCGGCCCGACTGCGGCGTGCTGCGCTCGACGCGATTCAACAGCTCGCGGCTCCGCTGCAGCTCGCGCGCGTACTCTTCCTGGAGCCGCGCCAGATCGGCGCTCCCGTCGCCGCCTCCTTGCGCGCCTCGCCGGCCGCGCTGCCCCTCGGGGCCGCTGGCGCCGGATTGTCCGGGTTGCTGCGCGGCGATCCCGGCGCGGCGCTGCGCCTCCTGGATCTGGCGCTCCAGCCGTGCGAGACGCTCGCGCGCCTCACGCGCCCGATCGAGCGCGGCCGCGAGCCGCGGCGCCTCCCCTTTCGCGCCGCCGGCGTCCGCGCCGTTGATGCGCTCGGCGACGCGGTTCATCGCGTCGGCGAGCTGCCGTTCCGCCGGCGCAATCGGGGTCCTGGACGTGTCCGGCTGGGCGCCGGTGCCGCGGCCCGGGGCGTCGCGCATCTGTTTCGCGCCGATGCGCATCCGGGCGCCGAGTTGCTGCCGATCCAGTTCGCGCGCCGCTTCTCCGAGAGCGGTCCGATCCGCCGCGGTTCCGGCTTTCGGATCCGCACCGAGGCGCCGGGCGGAATCGCGCAGACGATCGACGCGGTCCGCCAGCGACTCCTTTTCGGCGGCGAGCCGCCGCCGCGCGTCCGCCGTGCCGCCGCCCTCGGCATCGAGCCGCTCGGCCTCGCCCGCAATCCGCCGCTGCGCCTCAGCCAATTGCTGTCCCTCGAGCTGCAGCTCGCCGATGGCGCGTTTGCGCGCGTCGGGCGTCGCCGTCTGCAGATCGCGTTCGACCTTGCGGAGCTGCTGCGCAGCGTGTTCCGCGCGCGCCGCCGCCGCTTCGGCGTCCTGGCGGCGCAAGTCCGCGGTGGCCCCGCGCATCTGCTCCGCCGCGTCCTTCAGCTCCGCACGGTCAGAACCAGCACCGTTAGCACCTGTAGCACCATTAGCACCAGCACCTTTAGCACCTGTAGCACCCGTAGCACCTTTAGCACCTTGCTGGAGCCTTTCGGCTTCCCGCTGCAGCTCCATCTGTTCGCGCGCGAGCGTCTCGAGCCGCCGTTTCCGCTCCTCTTCCGAGAGTCCGGCGTTGGCGAGGTCGCGCTGTTCGCGGGCGAGCGCTTCCTGGCGTTTCGCCAGCTCGCGGATCCGATCGAGATCGTCCGACTTCTGTTGATCGGGCCGCTCCTCGATCTCGGCTTTGGTCTCGTAATTGTTCGTCTGCCGGCGTTTCAGCTCACGGTCGAAGAGTGTCGAGAGGTCCTGCCCCTGACGCCCGCTGCCGCGATTGGCCGAGCCGTTGTTCGCCTGCGCGACCTGGCGGCGGCGCACTTCCGCCTGCGCGCGCAGCAGCGCGTTGAGCGCGGCCATCTCGTGCGGAATCGCCGCGCCGGTCTGCTGTCCCTGAAGCCGCTGAACGGCCCGCGCCATCGCCTCGGCCGCCAGGGCGATCGGGTCGCCGGATTCGGACGGCGCGGGAAGGATCTGCTGCGGCGGCTCGCCGCCGCGGCGGCGCCGCTGCGTCAGGATCCCCGCCGCCTGTTCCGCCCGCCGCTTCACCTCGGCCTGCGCGTCGGCAACCGCTTTGATGTCGGTCGCCGAACGTCCGGCGCCCGCCCGGCGCTCGAGGTTCCACGTCGCGCTGATCACCTCTTTCTGCGCCGCGACGAGGCTCTCGATCTGCGTGCCGGTTTGCGCGGCCATCGCCTGGCTCTGCGCGGCGACGTACTCCTCGTTGAACGGCTTGACCTCGAGGAACAGCATCTCGCTTCGGGCGAGTGACGAGGGCTTGCCGCGCGAGACGTCGCGCGCGCGCGCGTAATACGAGATGACGTCGCCGGGCTTCACGCCCAGATCCTCGGCCGCCACGAGCATCGAGCCGAGACGCGCCGTGTTGCTGCCGCTGAGCGTCCGGAACGGCACGATCTTCTCTCGTCCGCCGGACACCGAGTACACGAGCTCGAAACTCGCCACGCCGTAGTCGTCGTCGGCGCGGGCCTCGATCGTGACTTCCTCGAGAGGGGTGATCTGCTGGTCGCCGACCGGGCGGAGCACGTGGACCTCCGGCGGACGGTCGTCCATCAGCCGGATGAAATACTCGAGCCCTTCGGACCGTAGTCCGTCCGCGTCCTGCAAGGCGACGCGATACGAGCCGTCGCGCGTCACGGTCAGGACGGACTCCATCGTGCGATCGCCCGCTGGCGCGAGCGTGACGGGCGCGCCGCCGTCCGACATCGACAACGTCGCGGCGGTGACCGGCTTATCCGTCTGCACGCGCACGCGGACGCGCGTGCCGGCCGGCCCGTAGATATCCCCGCCGTCCTGCTCGTCGCGCGGCTCGAGTCCGGTGAACGCCGGGTACTCGTAGCGAAGATCGATCCGTCGTACCCGCGGCGGGAAGAGCGCCGTCACCGAGTAGACGGGAGACGCGGCCGCCCCGGCGCGGACGCGATAGGTGAACGATCGATCGACGGCGTTGATGTGGACGTCGAAGCCGTCGCCCGACGGCGTCATCGGCACCGTGCGCGCCTGGCCGCGCATTTCGAGCGTCAGCTCGGGTACGACGTGGCGCAGCGTCCCGGCCCGGCCGCCGACGCGCGCGACGATGCGGAGCGGCGTGCCCGCCGGCACGCGGACGCTGCCGGGGGTGGCATCGATCGAGATCGCCGCCGGCAGGAACCGCAGGACCGCGATCTCGATCGCGCGGGACACGAACGCCCCGGCGAACGCGAGCGCGAGCACGAGCGCGATCGCGGCGAGCGTCGCAGCCACCGCAGCCCGGCGGATCGACGCCGGTTCAACGACGCGCGCCGGATCGATCTCGCGGAGACGCTCGACCGCGGCCGCGACGACGAGCGATCGGAAGGGATCGGCCGCCGCGGGCCGCGCCGCGACATCCACGCCCGTCACCACCGCGTCCTCGAGTTCCGGGCAGCGTTCCTCGACGAATCGCGCGACCGCCCGGTCGTCCGGCCTGTGCCGATACGGCCAGATCGCCGCCGCCACCGCGCCGGTGGCCAGGATCGCCACCGCGCCGGCGAGCAACAACACGACCCCGTCGGCCGGCGCGAGCGCCCGCTCCGCGAGCGCGCCGCACACCACGATCAGCGCGACCCCGAGAAACGCGCGCGCGCAAGTCCGCAGCGCGACCGCCCGGAACCACCGCCGCCGCACGCCGTGCACGAGAACCCGCAGCTCGTCGATCATCGGAGGACCCACATGTGTGGTGCTACAGGTGCTAGGGGTGCTAGGGGTGCTAGAGGTGCTGGTGCTACTGGTGCTACGGGTGCTACAGGTGCTGGTGCTAACGGTGCTCGCCGTGCGGACAGGACAGGCTGCCGGCACGCATCCGCTGCAC
>QHWR01000161.1 GCA_003223835.1 Acidobacteriota bacterium
AAATATTCGCCTTGACAAATATTGAGTGGCGCGGGTAGCATCCCAATATATTCGCATTGACGAATACATTGAGACAGAGGGAGCCATGGCGACCGACCTGAAAGGCGTCATCCAGGAGAAGTACGGCGAGGCCGCGCGGCGCGCGGCGGCGGGCGCCGCCAGGACGGGGTGCTGCGGCACCGGGTGCGGCTGCGACGATCCGATCACGACGAATCTGTACGGCGCCGACGACACGGCGGCGCTGCCCGCGCAAGCGATCGCCGCCTCGCTCGGCTGCGGCAATCCGACGGCGCTCATCGATCTCGCGCCCGGGCAGGTCGTGCTCGACCTCGGGTCGGGCGGGGGCATCGACGTGCTCCTTTCCGCGCGCCGCGTCGGACCCCACGGGAAAGTGTACGGTCTCGACATGACGGACGACATGCTGACGCTCGCGCGCGGGAACCAGCGGCGTGCCGGCGTTGCCAACGTGGAGTTCCTCGAGGGCGAGATCGAGCACATCCCGCTGCCCGACGCGTCGGTCGACGTGATCATCTCGAACTGCGTCATCAACCTGTCGGCGGACAAGGCGCGGGTCCTGCGCGAAGCGTTTCGCGTGCTCCGCCCCGGCGGCCGCTTCGCCGTCTCCGATATCGTCGTGCGCGGCGAAATCCCGGCGCAGGTGCGACGCAGCCTCGAGCTGTGGGTCGGGTGCGTCGCGGGCGCGCTGCACGAAGACGAGTACACGCGGTTGCTCGAAGCGGCGGGATTCAGCGGCGTGACCGTCGAGCCGTGGCGTGTGTATCGCGCGAACGACGCGCGTCAATTCCTGACCGACGCCGGACTCGACGTCGATGCGCTGGCGCCCGAAGTCGACGGCAAGGTCGCGAGCGCGTTCATTCGGGCGACAAAAGGGTGACTACCGTCCTCTTCGCGTGCGTCCATAACGCGGGTCGATCGCAGATGGCCGCGGCGGTGTTCAACCGTCTGGTGAACCCGGCGCAGGGGCGGGCGCTTTCCGCCGGTACGCATCCGGCGGACCGTGTGCATGCGGTCGTGGTGGACGCCATGCGCGAAATCGGGATCGATCTCTCGACCGCGCGTCCGCAACTGCTCGCACCCGAGATGGCGCGCAGCGTCGACTGGCTGATCACGATGGGCTGCGGTGACGAGTGTCCGGTTGCGCCCGGCGTCGAACGCGAAGACTGGCCGCTGCCGGATCCGAAGGGGAAGGGCGTCGATGACGTGCGCGCCATCCGCGACGAGATCGCATCGCGCGTCCGCGATTTCATCGAGCGGCAGCGGCTACGCTGAGAGCTGGAAGCCGGAAGCCGGATGACGGATGGTGGATGACGGAACCGACTCGGGACGAGGGATTCGGGACGGGACGAGGGACAAGGGACGAGGGACTGACTATGCTCCCCGGTGCATCCGTTCGAGTCTGGCGGTCGCGAAGCGCGCAACCAGCGAGCAGGTCAGGACGATGGTAACCAGCACGAGCGCGCCGGCCCAGGCCTGGCGGTGCCAGTCCGCGTACGGCGAAATCGCGTAGTTGAAGACCTGCACCGTCAAGGTGGAGATCGGCTGGCGCACGTCCGTTGAAAAGTATTGATTGTTCAGCGCCGTAAAGAGAAGCGGCGCGGTCTCGCCGGCGACGCGAGCGAAGGCGAGCAGGATGCCGGTGAGAATTCCCGGCAGCGCGGCAGGCACGACGACGCTGAAGACGGCCCGGGCGCGTGTGGCGCCGAGCGCGAGCGCTCCTTCACGCAGCGTCGTCGGCACGAGCTTCAATAATTCTTCGGTCGTGCGCATGATGAGCGGCAGCATCATGACGCCGAGGGCGACGCCGCCGGCCAGAGCGGAAAAACGGTGGAACGGCAGCACGGCGAGGCCATAGGCGAACACGCCGATCACGATGGAAGGGACGCCGTTGAGCGTATCGGCGGCAAAGCGGACCGAAGACGCGAGACGCGTGCCCGAGTATTCCGCGGCGTAGATCCCCGCCAGCAGCCCGACGGGAATCGCGAAGACGGCACCAATCCCCGTCACCAGCAGGGAGCCAACGATCGCGTTCGCCATGCCGCCGCCGAGTTCCCCGGGCGGGGCCGGCGTGTGCGTGAAGAACTCACGATTCAACGATCCGATCCCCTGGCTGACCACGTAAAACAACACCAGCGCCAGTGGAATCAGCGCGAAGACCACCGCCGCCCCACACAGGAGGACAATGGCGTGAGACACGACGCGGCGGCGACGGTCTCGCATCATGCGGCGGTCGCGGCGGCGGCGTCCGCCACGCGTGCGGACCGCGGCTGGCGGCCAAGCGACCAGATGAAGACACGCGATCCGATGTTCACGATCAGGGTGATGATGAACAGCACGAAGCCGATTTCAACGAGGGCGTGCAGATACAAGTCGTCGCCCGCTTCGGCGAACTCGTTCGCGAGCACGGCCGCCATCGTGTATTGCGGGGCGAACAACGACAGCGAGATCCGCGGGGTATTCCCAATCACCATCGTGACCGCCATCGTTTCCCCGAGCGCGCGACCGAAGCCCAACATGACGGCGCCGATGATGCCGGTCCGCGCGTAGAAGAGCGCCATCCGGATCGCCTCCCACCGTGTGGCGCCAAGCGCATAGGCGCCCTCACGCTGCGCCTGCGGCACTGCCTTCAGGACCTCTCGCGCCACCGATGACGTGAACGGGATCACCATGATCGCGAGGATGATCGCAGCCGAGAGCATGCCGACGCCGATCGGCGGTCCGGTAAACAGCGGAATCGTCTTCATCCATGGCGGCGTCGCCACCTCGAGCGATCAGATCCACGGAACGAGCACAAAAATGCCCCACAGGCCGTAGACGATCGAGGGAATCGCCGCCAGGAGTTCCGTCAGGAATACGAGCGGTCGCCGGAGCCACAGGGGCGACAGCTCGGAGAGGAAAATCGCAATGCCGATGGCGATGGGTGCTGCGAGAACCAGTGCGAGCACCGACGAGTACAACGTGCCCCAGATGAACGGCCGCGCGCCGAACTCGCCGGAAACGGGGTCCCAGACGTCCGTCTGCCAGAACTTCCAGCCGAATTCGTGGATGGAGAGGCGCGACTGGCGGTACAGCTCGACCCCGATGCCGGCGACGAGGACGATGAGCAGCAGCGCGAACACGCCCGTCCCGGCGCGGAAGAGCAGCTCGTCGGGACGGGCACGCCAGCGTTTCATTGCGTTTTGATCTGCTGCAGCGCCTTCAATTCCATATCGACGACGGGTTTCGGCAGCGGCGCGTACCCGAGGTCGACGCAGTACTTCTGACCGTCGGCGAGCGCCCACTTCATGAACTCGACCATCGTCTTCGCCTGTTTCTTGTCGGGCGCATTCTCGAAGAGGAGCAGCCAGGTGAACGACGCGACAGGATACACGGCATCGCCGGGCGCGTTCGTGATCGAGACGCGGAAGTCGGCCGGCATCTTCGCCGCGGCCGCGTCAGCCGCGGCCGTGACGGACTCGGCCGACGCGCGCACGAACTTGCCGTTCATGTTCCGCACCTGACCGTAGCTGATCTTGTTCTGCAGCGCGTAGATCAACTCGACGTATCCAAGCGACCCGGGTGTCTGGCTGACGAGACCGGCGACCCCCTCGTTGCGCTGGCCGCCGACGCCCACCGGCCACTGCACCGAGGTGGCGACGCCGACCCGCTTTCTGAACTCAGGCGAGACCTTCGACAGGTAGTCGACCCAGATGTACGTGGTGCCGGACCCCTCTGCGCGATGCACGACCGTGATGTCGGTGCCCGGCAGGGTGACGCCCGGATTCAGCTGCGTAATCGCCGGGTCGTTCCACTTCGTGATCGTGCCCAGGAAGATGTTCGCGAGCACCGTTCCTGAGAATTTCAGATCCGAGGAAACGCCCGGAATGTTGTAGACGGGCACCACGGCGCCGAGCACCGTGGGGAAGTGCAGAATCTTTCCCGGCGCGGCGAGAAGCTGGTCGTTCGTCATGGGCCCGTCGGTGGCGCCGAAGAACACGGTCCGATTCGTGATCTGGCGTATGCCCGCGCCGGAGCCGACGGACTGGTAGTTGATCCGCACGTCGGGGTGCAGCTTGTTGTACTCGCTGAACCACTTCTGATAAATCGGGTTCGGAAACGTCGCTCCGGCCCCGTTGATTTGGATTCCGTCGGCGGCGAGCGTCGCGCCCGCCAGGACCGCCGCGGCGCTGGTGAGATATCCCTTCATGCTTCCTCCGATTCAGAAGTTGACCAGGCCGTGGAGCGCAATGCGCCGCTGCGTCGGCTGCGACGGCGTGAAGTTCTTGAACGTCGCGTTGTCGACGTCGAACAGCAGCGCGGTCGAGACGTTGCCCTGATGCGGGAACCAGTACGACACGCCGAAGATCTGGCGTTCGCGCTTTTGATCCGTCGTGTCGTTCGGCTCGAAGTGGTCGACGCGCAGCAGCGCCTCCCAGCCGTTCGTCGCTCGCGGCGTGAGCCATACGGCCCACCCCTTGCCGTCGGCCCTGGACTTCGTGATCGACGTCTGATCCTTCGTCGCGAGGTACTCGAACGCGGCGTTGAGGTGCGGATGCTCGAATGTGATCGCGACGTCGCCGCGACGCTTGTCGGCGTCCTTCACGTACGCGTCGGCGTCATAGAAGCCGGTGAAGCGCAGGCCGCGCAGGATCGCGTGCATGTGAAACGGGCGAACGGTCCCGCGGATTTGAAACGCCTTCGTATCGTTGGCCTCGGCGCGGGAGTAGCCCTCGCCGTTGTAGAAGCCCGCGTGGATGTCGCCGTAGTTGCCGTCGAAGTTGTAATGGAACGACCCGCCGGCGTCCGACGACGTGAGGAATCCCTCGCGCTCGGAGAAGACGGTCCCCTGGAACCGATAGCGATAGATGCCTTCCATGAAATCCACGAGCGGCGTCTGCTGCACGCCGAGCCGGACCCACGATCCTCTCGTGATCCAGTCATCGAGGTTGAACTGCGCGAAGGCGTATTTCAGCCGGAACACGTAGCTGCCGGCGAGCGAGCTTGCCGTATTGGTCTCGCGGGAGATGTCCGGCGTAATCCGGAACGCGATGTAATGGTTGATGTTGCCGGTGATGTTGACGTAGCTGCGGCCGACGTTGAAGCTGTTGAACGTGACGGTGTTGTTGTCGGCGTCGGTGATCTTCGGCTTCTGCTGGACCGTGTAATCCGCGTAGATCGTCGCGCCGACCCTGATTGACGGCGTGTCGTCCGGCGGCGTGTACCCCGCCGCGGGCGTGACCTGCGCCTCTGCGGGCGCGGCGATCGCCGCAACGAGCGCGCCGGCCGCGAGCAATCGCCCTAATCGCACCTGCACTGTCATGCGCTGTCCTCCGATTCCGTCAACGGTACCCTCGCGACGTTTCACACAGATGACCGCGGTATTTCGGGCGTGTTAACTCTGCGTCTGGGATCTGCGGACGATCTGCTAAGATTCACGCGGCTGAAAGGGGAGGCGCGTGGCGTTCAGACTAATCCCGAGAGAAGCTCGGTTCTACGACGACTTCAACGCGCTCGCCGAGCAGATCCGGCACGGCGCGCGGCTGCTGCTGGACATGCTCGAGCCGTCGCGCCCGATCTGGGACAAGGCCGACGAGATCAAGGAAGTCGAGCACAAGTGCGACTTCCTGACCCACGAGATCATTCAGCGCCTGCACCGCACGTTCGTCACGCCGCTCGACCGCGAGGACATCCACACGCTCGCGCGCTCGCTCGACGACGTCATGGACGCGATCGACGCGTCGGCGACGATCGTCAGCCTGTACCACATCGAGAGCGTTCGTCCGGGGGCGCGCGAGCTGGCGCGCATCATCCTCGATTCCGCCGAGCAGGTCGTCCACGCGATCAAGGCGCTCGAAGGCCGCAAAGGCGTCGCGGAGCGGGCGGTCGAGATCAACCGCCTCGAGAACGAGGCGGACCGCGCCCTTCAGGCGGCCATCCGCTCCCTCTTCGCGGAAGAGAAGAACGCGATCGAGATCATCAAGTGGAAGGAGATCCTGGACTTCCTCGAACAGGCCACCGACCGCTGCGAGGACGTCGCCAACGTCCTCGAGGGGGTCGTCGTGAAGCACGCCTGACCTGTCGATGACCGTAACCACGCTGGCCGTCGTCGCGCTGATTCTCGTCGCGCTGACCTTCGACTTCATCAATGGCTTCCACGACGCCGCGAACTCGATCGCGACCGTCGTGTCCACGCGCGTGCTCAGCCCTGGCAAGGCGGTCATCTGGGCCGCGTTTTTCAACTTCGTCGCCGCGTTTCTGTTCGGCACCGCCGTCGCGAAGACCATCGGGTCCGGGATGGTGGACCTCAAGATCGTCACCTTCAGCGTCATCTTCGCCGGCCTGGTGGGCGCAATCGCCTGGGATCTGATCACGTGGTATTACGGCCTGCCGACCAGCTCGTCGCACGCGCTGATCGGCGGCTACGGCGGCGCCGCGGTCGCGAAAGCCGGATTCAGCGCGATTCTCCCCGCCGGCTGGACGAAGACCCTCATCTTCATCGTGCTGGCGCCCATGATCGGCCTGATCCTCGGCTTCCTGCTGATGGTCCTGATTCTGTGGATCTTCTCGCCGACCGCCCCGGCGCGCGTCGATCGAACGTTCAGACGGATGCAGCTCCTGTCGGCCGCGGCCTACAGCCTCGGACACGGCGGGAACGACGCGCAGAAGACGATGGGGATCATCGCCGGGGTGTTGTTCGCCGGCGGCTACATCAGCGCGTTCCGGATCGACCTCTGGGTCATCCTGATCGCGCACGCCGCGATCGCGCTCGGGACGCTGTCGGGGGGCTGGCGGATCATCCATACAATGGGGTCGAAGATCACCAAGCTGGTCCCCGTCGGCGGATTCGCCGCCGAAACCGCGGGCGCCATTTCGCTCTTCACGGCCACGCATTTCGGGATTCCCGTCAGCACGACGCACACCATCACGGGCGCCATCGTCGGGGTCGGATCGATCAAACGGCTGTCGGCGGTGCGGTGGGGAATCGCCGGGCGCATCGTGTGGGCGTGGATTCTGACGATCCCCGCGTCAGCGATCATCGCGGCGCTCGTCTACTGGGCGACGGCGATCACGGTGGCGCCCTGAATGGTTTCGTCGGTCACCCGGGTAATTCGACGGTGAAGATGGCGCCGCCGCCGGGACGATTCGCGGCCTTGACACAGCCGCCGTGCAGCTCGATGAGATGCCGCACGATCGCGAGCCCGAGGCCGGTACCTCCGGGATCCTTGCCGCTGCGCGCCCGCGCCTTGTCGACACGATAGAACCGTTCGAACACGCGCGGGAGATCCGCGTCCGGAATCCCCGGTCCCTCGTCTTCCACGGTCAACAGGATCCGGCCGTCGCGCCGCGCCGCGCCGAGCGTGATGCTCGTGCTCACCGGGGAATAGTTGATCGCGTTCTCGAGGAGGTTGCGGAGCGCGTCGTGCAGCTTCGCGGAATCGCCGTGGACGACGCCGGCGTCGGCGGCGATGCGCTGCCGGACGTGCTGCTGGCGCGCCTGGAGGACGTCCGACAGCTCGACCTGGATCTCGTGAAACAGCGTTTCGACCGAAACCGCCACCCCCTCGATGCTTTCCTGGCCGGCGTCGAGCCGCGCGAGCCGCAGCAGATCGCGGACGAGCCGCTCCATCCGCGCGGAATGCCGCGCGATGATCTCGAGAAAGCGCCGCGCGTCCTCCGGCTCCATGGATTCGTCGAGCAGCGCCTCGACGTAGCCGCGCACGGCGGTCAGCGGCGTCCGCAGCTCGTGCGACACGTTGGCGATGAAGTCGCGGCGGATCCGGTCCGCGCGCCGCAGGTCCGTGATGTCGTGGAGCACGACGACGGCGCCGCGCGAGCCGGGGCTGGAAATCGGACCGGTGCGCGCGATGAACGTCGTCGCCGCGTCGCCGACGCCGGTCAGCTCGACGCTCTCGCTCGGCTTCCCGGTGAGGACCCCGGCAATCTGCTCGGCGATGGCCGGCTGCCGGACGATCTCGAAATAGTGGCGTCCGGCCGGATCCGGGAGCCTCAGCATGCTGCGCGCGGCGTCGTTGGCGAGCTGCACGCGGCCGTACTCGTTGACCACCAGCACGCCCTCGACCATGCCCGCGAGGATCGCTTCCATCCGCGCGCGATCCTGCGCCAGCTCCGAGACGCGTCCGCCCAGATTCTGCACGGCGTCGTCGAGGACGCGCGCGACGGTGGCGATCTCGTCGCTGCCGAAGTCGCGGACCGGGCGCTCGAGGTCGCCGGCGGCGTAGCGGCGGGCCTCGTCGGCGATCTCGTGGACGCGGCGGCTCACCAGCGCGGAGAAGGTCCACGTCAGCAGCAGCGCCGCCGCCATCCCGACGCCGAAGCCGACGAGCGCGAAATGCCGGACGCGCGCGAGCTGCTGGTCCACCTCCGTCAGCGGCAGCGCGACGCGGACGAGCGCGAGCAGCGGCGCGTTCGGGTTGTGCACCGGCATCGCGACATACATCATCTCGGTCTGCATCGTGTTGCTGAAGCGCCGCGACGTGCCCATCCCGCGCTCGCGCGCCTCGACGACCTCGGCGCGGTTGGCGTGGTTCTCCATCGTGTGGATCTGATCGAGCGTCAGCTCGGAGTCGCCGACGACGCGGCCGTCGGGCGCGATGAAGGTGATGCGCGCCGACATCAGCCGGCCGAGCGCGTCCGCCTCGGCGTCGAGGTCCGATTCGGTGGCCGCGGTGCGGTGCGACAGCGTTTCGGCCGCAATGCGCGCCTCGGACGTGAGGTCGCGCTGGATGCGCGACTCGAGGTCGCGACGGATCGACCAGGACAGCAGCGCGGTCGCGACCGCGAGCGCAATCGCGGCCGAGGTGAACGCCGTCAGGAAAATCTTGGTTCGAAAGGTCACGGTGACGCGGACGGACGGTCCTCGAGCTTGTACCCGAACTGCTTCACCGTGACGATCGCTTCGGCGAGCGCCGGCAGTTTTTCGCGCAGCCGGCGGATGTGGACGTCGACCGTGCGGGTCCCGCCGGTGTAGTGGTAGCCCCAGACGTCCGACAGCAGCACATCGCGCGAGAGCACGCGGCCGCGGTGCTGCACGAGATACTGGAGCAGCAGGAATTCCTTCGCGGTGAGCTGCACGTGGTCGCCGCCGACGTCCACGCTATGGCGATCCACGTCGATGGTGAGGACACCGTAGCGAAGGATCCCTCCTGGCGCGTTCCGCTTCGCGCGCCTGAGCAGCGCGCCGACCCGCGCCACGAGCTCCTTCGGGCTGAACGGCTTCGTGACGTAGTCGTCCGCCCCCTGATCGAGCCCCGCGACGCGGTCCGATTCGTCGCCTCGCGCCGTGAGCATCAGCACGGGAATCGGCGCCGTGACCGGCTCGCCGCGCAACGCCTGGCACACCGCCATGCCGTCCATCCCCGGAAGCATGAGATCGAGGATGACGAGATCTGGCAGCGTCGCCTGCGCGCGTGCGAGCACGGCAGTCCCTTCGCCCACCGATTCGGTCGTGTAGCCGGCGCGCTGAAGATAATGCGCGATGAGATCGGCGATGTCGCGGTCGTCTTCCACGATGAGTACGCGGCTCATGAGCTCCTGTCCCGGGCGAGGGGTCACCGCTGAGCCACCCGGAGGACAGTCGATTCTGGCATTCCTCCGAAGTGTCCGCAAACAGGCCGATTTTCGCGGATGTTGCGCCGCCCCGGCTGGCACCCCCCTTGATGCGAAGACGGAAGCCGGAAGACGGAAGACGAAAGCCGGAAGACCGCCCGCGGCTTGAGCGAGGCGACAAAACGGAAAACGGAAAACGGAAAACGGAAAGCGGAAAAGGGAAAAGCTGGCAGCTGGAAGCTGGCAGCTTTATTCGGGAGGCCCATCATGAACGTGCACTCGACTCGAAGCAGATGGACGATCGCGGCCGCGCTGACGGGCGCCGCGGCGCTCGTCGTTGCGGGTTGCAATCGCGATCTCACCGACGCGCGGATCCAGACGGCGAACGGCGCCGGCATGGTCGTCGGCTGCGCGCCGAACCAACAGACGATCGTGCGTCCCGTCGTGCTGAACGGCGTGACGATGTCGCAGGTCGAGTGCGTCGCGGCCGCGGCGCCGGGGTTCGCGCCGGCCGGCTACGCGCCGGCCGCCGGGGTGCCCGGCGTCATGCCGGTGAACTACGGCTACGCGCAGCCCGTGGCGCAGCAGCCGCTGGACGATGCCCGCGTGGTGCCCGCGCCGTCAACCGTGCGCGCGGCGCAGCCCCGCCGGGTGGTCTATCAACGCGCGCCGGAGCGCGTGGTGCGCAACGGACGGAGCTGGCAGAAGAGCGCGATCATCATCGGCGCCTCGTCCGGCATCGGGGCCGGCGTGGGCGCGGCCGTGGGCGGCAAGAAAGGCGCGCTCATCGGCGCGGCGCTCGGCGGCGGCGCCTCGGCCATCTGGGATCAGGTGACGAGACGGAAGTAAAGCTGAACTAGACTCAAGGGGCGCCGGGAACATTCCCGGCGCCCCTTGAGTTTTCGACAGCGATGAAACTGCTTCTCGCCGCCCTGTTCTGTTCCGTGCTCGCCCTGGACCTGGACCCGCGGAGCCAGGGGAGCGGCCTTTCGAAACCTGAGCCGGCGTCGATCGAGACGCGGCATCTGCGGGTCACGACGTCGGCCAGCGCCGCGGAGGTCGTGGCGGGAGGAAGGCTCTCTCTGTTCGTCGATCTGGCGCCGAAGCCGAAGATGCACGTCTACGCGCCGGGGCAGCAGGACTACCTCGGCGTCTCGCTGACGCTCGAGAAGGACGAGGCGTTTGCCGCAGGCGCCGCGAAGTTTCCGGCGTCCGAGAAGCTCTTCTTCAAACCGCTGAACGAAACGCAACGCGTCTATTCGCACCCCTTCCGCATCACGCAGCCGGTGACCATCGCGCGCCAGCGCGGCGGGACCGTGACAGTCAAAGGCACGCTCCGGTATCAGGCGTGCGACGACGCGGTCTGTTACCTGCCGGCGACCGTGCCGCTCACGTGGACGGTCAAGATCAAATGAAGGCTGGGAGCTGGACGCCGGAAACCGGACGCTTTACCAGCTCGTGACGATCCAGATCGTTCCGAGCGTCAGCGAGGCGAGCGCGACGGCTCCGCTCGAGAAGCGGCCGGCGTGCGAGAGCGCGCGCGTCGACAACACACGGGCGAGCGCGATCCCGAATACCGACATCGACAGGAGGATCCCCAGCGCGAACGCGGCGATCAGCGTCAGCAGAAGGGGCAGCGGCGACGCCCCGATCGCGCCGCCGAACGGCGTCAGCAGCGCGAGCGCCCGCAGGCTGCTGATCGCGAACGCCGCGCCGACAATCGTCGGCAGGTGCGAGTGCGCGGTTTCGGCGGGATGACGATCGCGCCGGCCGACGTGCACGTGCCAGTGCGCGCTCGGCTCACGATCGTGGACGTGCGAATGCCCGTACACGCGGCCGAGGACGACGCCCCACAAGCCGACGCCCCCCATGACGACGAGCAGCGCGCCCCCGAGCAGCTCGCCGCCGCGCTCGACGATCAGCGGAATCGTCGATCCGATCGCGACGAGCGCCCCCGCGCCGAGCGCCAGCATCACCGCGTGCCCCAGCGCGAACCGCATGGCCACGCCGAGCGCGCGCGTGCGCCGGTCCCCCTCGCGCACCGACAGCGCCGCGATCGCCATCAGATGATCCGCGCCGAGTCCGTGGAGGAAACCCAGAAAAAGAGCAGAGGCGATGAGCAGCAAGCGCCGACAAGTGTAACAGAATGTGCTCGGGGCTGGGTGCTGAGAGAGGGTGCTGCGGACGGACGTGCACCGTGCACCGTGGTGCCCAGCACTCCCTCTCGGCACCCAGCCCTCAGCACGCGACTTTCCCAGCACCCTGTTTCTGCACCCAGCCCCCAGCACTCGTCACAGGCTTCGCACGTCGCGGCCTCTGACGAGAAAGAAGATCGCGACCATCGTCACCAGCCCGCCGTTGACGGCGAGGACCCGCGGCGCGGACGTCAGGCTGGCCAGATAGCCGGCCGTCAGGCTGCCGACCGGCATCCCGCCGCGGAAGAACACCATGTAGATGCTCATGACGCGGCCGCGCAGGCGATCCGGCACGATCAACTGCACGAGCGAGGACGTCATCGAGAAGACCATGAGGAGCGCCGCCCCGGCGAGAAACAGCAGGAGATCGCTCCACCACGCGACGCGCGACCAGGCGAACGCCGTCACGAGCAGGCCGAAGAACGCCTGCACGATCAGCAGCGTCAGCCCCATGTGACGGAACCGCCCCAGCCACGCCACGACCAGCGCGCCGGCCACGGCGCCCGCGCCCGAGAACGCCATCATGTGGCTGTAGCGGTTGATGTCGCCGTGGAAGATCTCCCGCGCGAACACCGGGAGCAGCGTCAGCAGCGGCAGCCCCAGAAACGTCGTCAGCGACGCGAGCACCGTCAGCGCGATGATGGCGGGCTCGCTGCGCGCGTAGCGGAACCCGCTCTTCAGCTCGTGCAGCATCGACGTGCGATCCGTCGGCGGGATGTATTTCACCGTCAACGACATGAGTGCGCCGATCACGACGAGGAACGACAGGCCGTTGACGCCGAAGCACGCGGCGCCGCCCCAGGCCGCGAGCGTCACGCCGGCGAGCAGCGGCCCGATCACGCGCGCGAGGTTGAACTGGATCGAGTTGAGCGCGATCGCGTTGGGCAGATCTTTTTTCTGCACGAGCGACGGAATCAGCGCCTGATACGCGGGTCCGCCGAACGCCTGCCCCATTCCCGCCACGAACGACAGCACCAGCACGTGCTGGACGCGGACGGCGCCCCAGTACACGAGCGCCGCGAGCGTGAACGCCGTGGACATCTGCACGTACTGCGAGCCGAGCAGGAGATGACGCCGATCGTAGCGGTCGGCGACGACCCCCCCGATCAAGGTGAAGAGGAGGATGGGAAGCTGCCCGAGAAAGTCGTCGAGCCCCAGATAGAACGACGACTTCGTCAACTCGAAGACGAGCCACGCCTGCGCGACGTCCTGCATCCAGTTGCCGACGGTCGAGGTGAACGCGCCGAACCAGAGGACCCGGAAATCGCGGTACGTGAAGGCTGCCAGCGCGCGGCGCACCACCGCCACGCCGACGGTTTTCGGCACGGAGACCGACACGCCACCAGCAGACCACAGAAGAACACCGGAACGTATCTAAAAACTCGGTCTGCCTGCTAACGAATTAGCTATCAATCGCTTAGCGTCACAGCTTGATCGCCGGACCGGAGCCGCATATACTGCTGACCGAGGCGAAGAAAAGGCGAAATGCAAGCCGCGCTGGAATCGCTGCTTCGTGCGCGAAAGCTCGACGTCACGCTGACGTCGGCCGCAGGGCGGACGGACGCGCCGCCCGCCCGGTTCGCACCGCGCCGCGGCCATCTCAGCGAGGCGATCGGCGCCCCCTCGACGGGACGCACCACCGTCGTCCTGCAGGCGATCGCGGCGGCGACGGCGCGCGGAGAACTCGCCGCGCTCGTTGACGCGTGCGATGCGCTCGATCCGGCGTCGGCCGCGGCGGCCGGCGTCGATCTCGCGCGCCTGTTATGGGTGCGCGAGACCGGGGACGCCGCTCGCGCGCTGAAAGCGTTCTCGCTGATTCTCCAGGCGGGCGGGTTCGGCCTCGTCGCGCTCGATCTCGCGGACGTGGCGCCGGCAACGGTGCGCCGCTTCCCCTGGACGACGTGGATGCGCGTCGCGCGGATTGTGGAAGGGAGCGACACCGTTGCACTCCTCGTCGCCGGCGAGCGCGTCGCGCGCAGCCCCGCGGGTGTGACGATCGCGCTCGAGTCGCCCGCCGGCGCCCGCTGGTCCGGCACCGGCCCGCGCGCCCGCGTGTTCCGCGGACTCGCCACCTCGCCGCGCATCGTCCGCGCGCATTGACGTCGCGATTCACCAATTCACCAATTCACGAATTCATGCGAGTCCCCTCCTATGACGACCTGACCCCGCAGAGAGGCAGTGTTGTCGGCGCGCCCACGACGCTCTTCGCGTGTCTCTACGAAGGCGGCGATGACGTTGCGATGTCGCTCGGCGACGTCCGCGTCACGCCGCCCGCGGTCGCGATCGCGCGGGAGTTTTCGCCGCGGATTGCGGTGGCGGGTCCGCGGATGGTCATCGTGGACGTGTCCGGGCTCGGCCGTCTGATCGGCGCGCCGCCGGTGATTGCCGCGGAGATCGATCGCGCCGCGCGCCAGGCCGGGATCGACGTGCGGGTCGCGATGGCGCCGACGCAGACGGCGGCGCGGCTGCTGGCGATCGGATGTCCGCCGCGGATGGTCGTCACCGGCGACGTCGCGGCGGCGCTCGCGCCGCTGCCGGTCACGCTGTTGTGCGAGCTGGAGGCGCTCCCCGGCGGCCTGTCGCCGCGCGATCGCGCGCGGCCGTTCGACACGTTGAGCCGCTGGGGGATTGCGACGCTCGGCGATCTCGCGGCGCTCCCGCCGGCGGCGTTGTCGTCGCGGCTCGGCCGGCGCGGCGTCGCGCTGCAGCGGCTCGCGCGCGGATGGGATCCGCGTCCGTTCGTGCCCGACGCCGATCCGCCGCGCTATCGCGAGCGGCTGGAGCTGGAATGGCCGATCGACGCGCTCGAGCCGTTGTCGTTCGTGCTCGCGCGGCTGCTGGATCCGCTCTCGGCGGCGCTCGAGCGCGCGGATCGCGGGGCGGCGGCAGTCCGGCTGGATCTGCGGCTCGTGGACCGCTCGACGCACGCGCGCGTGCTGCAGCTGCCGGCCGCGATCCGCGACGCGCGCGTCCTGCGTACGCTGCTGCTCCTCGATCTCGAATCGCACCCGCCTCGCGCCGCCATCGACGTCGTCGCCATTGAAACAGACCCGGCGCCGGCGCGCATCACGCAGTTCTCGCTGCTCGAGCGCGCGCTGCCGTCGGCGGAAACCGTCACGACGCTGCTGGCGCGGCTGCGCGCGCTCACCGGCGAGGCCCGCGTCGGGTCGGCGGGGCTCGTGGACACGCACGAACCCGGAGCGTTCGAGATGCGCGCGTTCGGCGTGACCGCGCGGGGCGCGCAGGCGGCCGACCGCGACGCCGCGTCGCCCCCCGCGGTGACACTGCGGCGATCCCGGCCGCCGGCCGCCATCCGCGTCCGCGCGGACGGCGGACGTCCCGTCCACGTCGCCTCGCCGCGCCGCGGCCAGCCGTCCGGCGCCGTCATCGACGCCGCGGGCCCGTGGAGAACGTCCGGCTCGTGGTGGCAGCGCACGCGGTGGAACCGCGACGAATGGGACGTCGCGCTGGCCGGCGGCGCCATCTGCCGCATCTTCCGCGACCGGGACACCGGGCGGTGGTTTATGGATGGGGTTTATGACTAGGTTCACAGGTTCACAGGTTCACAGGTTCACGGGTTCACAGGTTCAGGTTCGAACAGTGAATCGGTGAACGCCGTGAACCGTGAACCGTGAACCGTGAACCGTGAACCGTGAACCGTGAACCGTGAACCGTGAACCGTGAACCGTGAACCGTGAACCGTGAACCGTTGAACCGGTGAACCGGTGAACCGTGAACCGATGTATATCGAACTTCACGCCAGTTCCGCGTTCTCGTTTCTGGACGGCGCCTCATTGCCCGAAGCGCTCGTCGAGCGTGCGGCGGCGCTGGGGTATCCGGCGCTGGCGCTCGCCGACCGCGACGGCGTGTACGGCGCGCCGCGGTTTCACCTCGCGGCGAAGAAAGCGGGGATCAAGGCGATCATCGGCGCGGAACTCACCGTTGGCGTGACGACCACCGGCCAACGACCGGCGACCAGCGACGCCGTCTTCCGCCTCCCCGTCCTCATCGAGTCGCGGCAGGGCTACAAGAATCTCTGCCGCCTCGTGACGCTGATGAAGCTGCGCGCGCCGAAAGGGGAAGGGGCGCTCGCGATCGACGAGCTGGACGGCTTCACGTCGGGGCTCGTGGCGCTCGCCGGACGCGCGATGCTTTCGGGCGCGCGCTTCGGCGTCGGCGGGCTGATCGATCGCCTGGTCGGCGTGTTCGGCCGCGCGAACGTCGCGATCGAAGTGCAGCGCCACCTGTTGCGCGACGAGGAAGCGGACAACCAGACGCTCCTCGATCTGGCCTCGGCGTTTCACGTGCCCGTCGTCGCGACCAACGGCGTCCGGTTCGCGGAACCCGCGGACCGTCCGCTCTACGACGTCCTCACCTGCATCCGCCACAAGACGACGCTGGCGCGCGCGGGACGGCGATTGAGCTGGAACGCGGAGCGCTACCTGAAGTCGCCGGCCCAGATGGCGCAGCTCTTCGCCGATCTGCCCGAAGCGATCGCCGGTACCCGCGCGCTCGCGGACCGGCTGTCGTACACGATGGCGGATCTCGGCTACCGGTTTCCCGACTACCCGGTGCCCGACACGCTACCGCCCGCTCGACGACCGCGCGGCGCGCCAGATCGAGCGCGAGCTGAGCCTGATCGAGAAGCTCGACCTCGCCGGCTACTTCCTCATCGTCTGGGACATCGTGAATTTCTGCCGCCAGCACGACGTGCTCGTGCAGGGACGCGGGTCCGCCGCCAACAGCGCCGTCTGCTACAGCCTCGGCATCACCGCGGTCGATCCGGTCGGCATGGACCTGCTGTTCGAACGGTTTCTCTCCGAAGAGCGCGGCGAGTGGCCCGACATCGACATCGATCTGCCGAGCGGCGATCGGCGCGAGCTGGTCATCCAGCACATGTACGAGAAGTACGGAAAGCACGGCGCCGTCCCCGAAGGGCCGAGAGCAGCAATGACCGCGAACGTGATCACCTATCGCGGCCGCAGCGCGGCGCGGGAAGTGGGCAAGACGCTGTCGCTCGACGAGCCGGTCGTCGATCGGCTCGCGAAGATCATGAACTCCTTCGAGTGGGTCGATCCGAAGGAGACGCTCGAGCGGAACCTGCGCGACGCCGGCCTCGACGCGCAGGATCCCACGATCCAGGTGTTCGGCCGGTTGTGGCAGCGCATTCAGGACCTGCCGCGGCATCTCGGTCAGCACTCGGGGGGCATGGTGATCTGCCAGGGGCGGCTCGACGAAGTCGTCCCGCTCGAAAACGCCACGATGCCCGGCCGCGTCGCGATCCAGTGGGACAAGGACGACTGCGCCGACATGGGCATCGTGAAAGTGGATCTCCTCGGGTTGGGCATGATGGCGGTGCTGCAGGATGCGCTGCAGTTGGTCAATAGTGGGATGGCGGATGGCGGATGCCGGATGACGGATCCGGAGAGCGACGTCCGTCATCCATCATCCATCATCCATCATCCGGTCGATCTCGCCCATCTCCCTCCCGACGACCCCGACGTCTACCGGATGCTGCAGGAGGCGGACACGATCGGGATCTTCCAGGTCGAGTCGCGCGCGCAGATGGCGACGCTGCCGCGGCTTCGCCCCGAACGCTTCTACGACATCGTCGTCGAGGTCGCGATCATCCGGCCGGGGCCGATCGTCGGCAACATGGTCCACCCGTATCTGAAACGGCGGCAGGGACAGGAGCCGGTGACGTATCCGCATCCGTCGCTGCAGCCGATCCTCGAGCGGACGCTCGGCGTGCCGCTCTTCCAGGAGCAGTTGCTCCGGATGGCGATGGTCGCGGCCGGGTTCAGCGGCGGCGAGGCGGAGGAGCTGCGCCGCGCGTTCGGGTTCAAACGATCCGAGAAACGGATGCAGCAGATCGAAGGCAAGCTGCGCGCCGGGATGGTGCGCCAGGGGATCACCGGGGAGGCGGCGGAGCAGATCATCACGTCGATCACGTCGTTCGCGCTGTACGGATTTCCCGAATCGCACGCGGCGAGCTTCGCGCTGCTCGTGTACGCGAGCGCGTACCTCAAGGCGCACTTTCCGGCGGCGTTGTACACCGCGATGCTCAACAACCAGCCGATGGGGTTCTACCATCCGGCGACGCTCGTCAAGGACGCGCAGCGCCACGGCGTCCGCTTCGCGCCGATCGACGTGCAGATCTCCGACTGGCCGTGCCGCGTCGAAGGGGACGGCCGCGTGCGGCTGGGGCTCATGTACGTCAACGGCTTGCGGAAGGACGTGGGGGAGCGAATCGCCAATGTCGATTGCCGATTGGCGACTGCCGATTGGACGTCACTGCCCAATGACGATTGGCGATTGGAGCGCTGCCCCAAATGCGGGTGCGACGACGAGTCCATGCTCGAGACGCTGCACACGGGCGAAGCGTTCTGCAACGTCTGCTCGCATCTGTGGCCGCGGTCCACCCCGCAATCGCCAATCGGCAATCGGTTCGCCACGCTCGACGACTTCATCCGGACGACCGGCATCCGCCGCGACGAGATCGCGACGCTCGCCGAAATCGGCGCGCTCAACGCCTTCGGCTACGACCGCCGCACGGCGCTCTGGCAAATCGAGCAGGCGATCAGGCCCGCGGGCGAACTCTTCGATGACGCCCGACCGGCGACCAACGACGAACGACCAACGACGACGTCGCCTTTGAAACCCATGACCACCCCCGAGCGGCTGTTGTCGGACTACTCGGGAACGGGGCTGACGATCGGGCCGCATCCGATGTCGCTGCGGCGCGCCGAGCTGGCGCTGCGCGGCGTGCTGCGCGCGAGCGAGCTGCCGCGCGGACGTCATGGACGGCGCGACCGCGTCGCCGGGGCGGTGATCACGCGGCAGCGGCCCGGCACACATCATCGTCCGGCCGGATCTGTTCACCGAGCAGCGGGCGGCGGTGATCGGCGAACCGTATCTGCTGGTCGAGGGAACGCTGCAGATCCAGGAAGGGGTCACGTCGGTGAAGGCGGAGCGGCTGCTGTCGCTCGGCCGCGGCGGTCCCGCCCCCAATTCCCACGATTTCCGGTAAGCTGACGGCTGAGCTCCTGGCCCGGCGCTTGCAAATTTACTCGAGGTGATAGTGCGACGGACTCTGCTGTTCGTGACGATTGCGGCGTCGATCATCGCGTGCCGAACCGCGATGCGATCGACGATCCAGGGACCGCCTTCTCCCGCCCAGCTCGCCGAGTTGTGGGTGGATCCCGAGGCGGACCGCGACCTGTTCTGGGGCCTCGGCGGGTCGCGGCTCGCGCCGGATCCGAAAGTCGCGTACCAGGTGATCGCCGTCAAGCACGGCGGCTTCAGCCGCGGCCTCACGCTCCAGGATCCGCAAAGCCACGAGTGGAGCGCGAAGTTTCCTCCCGAGGCCGCGATCGGGTTCCACCAGCCCCCGATCTATTACCTCGCGGAATGGAACGCAACCGGCGCCCCGGAGAAGAACCCTCAGCTCCCCGCGCGCTTCCGCGAGAAGAAACCGGACTTTCACGACCTCACGTACAAGGGCCTGTGGTCGTACTACGCGAACCCGTTCGTCGGTACGCGCGAGCTGAACGGGCTGCTCGTGTTCCAGGTCATGCTCGGCAATTCCGACCTCAAAGAAGAGCAGAACGCGATCTACGAGCTGAAGGCGCCCGTCGAAGGCGCCGCGACGTGGTACGCCGCCGTCGATCTCGGGGAGTCGTTCGGGCGCACCGGCAAGTGGAACCCGCCGCGCGGCGACGTCCAGGTGTTCGAGCAGACGCCGTTCATCAAGGGCGTGGACGCGCAGGGACACGTCCGGTTCGATTACCGCGGTCTGCACGGCGACCTCGTCGACCACATGACGCCGGAAGACGTGCGATGGACGTGCGAACGGCTCCAGCGGCTGACGGACCGGCAGTGGTCCGACGCCTTCCGCGCCGGCGGTTACGCGCAGCCGCTCGCCGACCGCTTCATCCGCCGCTTCAAGCAGAAGATTCAGGAAGGGCTGGCGCTCTCGCACGCGGGAGCGCCGGGACGATGACCGGCCGAACGGTGCGCGGGTGGCTGGCCGCGGCCGCGGTCGCGATCGTGATCGCGGCCCCTGCGTCCGCAGCCGCTTCGCCGGCGATGACCGCTCCCGATCAGACGTCGCTGCCGGCCCAGCTCGAGGAACCACGCAAGGGCGCGGTCACGGCGCTCGACCCGGTCGCCGAGATTTCCGAGGCCCTGATCCGGTTGCCGCTCGCGGCGCTGCTCGGCGTGGCGCTCGCGCTGCGGCCGCGCCGGCGCGGCACGCCGCCGCGCCAGCCCGCCGTCGTCCAGACCCAGATCATCCTCGCGATCGTGGGCGCGCTCGTGATGATGGTCGTCGGCACCAACCTCGCGCGCGCGTTCGGGGTTGTCGGCGCCGCCGGCCTGGTGCGCTATCGCGCGAAGATCGAGGACCCGAAGGACGCCGGTGTTATGCTCTCCACGCTGGCGCTCGGGCTCGCGTCGGGCGTGGGCCTGTACGTGATCGCGGTGTTCTCGGCCGGGTTCATCCTCGTCGCGCTCTGGGTCATCGAGTCGTTCGAGCCGCATTCGCTCAAGCGCTTCGACGTCAAGGTGAAGATCGGCAAGCAGACCGACGAGCTGCGTCCGCGCATCGAGGCCATCCTGCGGCGCCACCGCGTCCAGTTCGAGCTGCGCACGTCATCCGACGAGGAGGTCTGCTACGACGTGTCGGTGCCGCTCGGCCTGCAAACCGATCGGGTCTCCAACGACATCCTGAAGCTGGATCCCAAGGGCCACGCGGCGGGCGAGTGGTCCGAAAAGAAGAAGGCGAAATAATCCGGGCCCCCCAGAGACGTGCAGCTCATCATCCAGCCCGACGCGGGCACGACCCCCATCGTCAAGGCGATCAAGAAGGCGAAGAAGACGATCGACATCGTCATCTTCCGGTTCGATCGCTCCGAGATTCGGAAAGCCCTCGAGGTCGCCGTCGATCGCGATGTCGTCGTGCGGGCGCTCATCGCCCACACGAATCGCGGCGGCCAGAAGAGCCTGCGCAAGCTCGAGCAGGCGCTGCTCGAGGCGGGCATCGTCGTCGCGCGAACCGCCGATGACCTGCCCCGCTACCACGGGAAGATGATGATCGTCGACGGCAGGACGCTGCACATCTACGGCTTCAATCTGACGCGGCTGGACATCGACAAGAGCCGCAGCTTCGGGATCGTCACCCGCAACAGGAAGCTCGTGCAGGCGGCCGCGAAGCTGTTCGAGGCGGACACCGTCCGGCAGACGTATGCGCCGGGGAACCAGCGCTTCGTCGTCAGCCCCGAAAATTCGCGTCAGGTGCTGACCGCGTTCATCAAGGGCGCGAAGGAGCAGCTCCTGATCTACGACCAGCAGGTGAGCGACAACCTGATGCAGCGCGTGCTGATGGACCGCGCGAAAGCCGGCGTCGAGATCCGGATCCTGGGGAAGCTCGAAAAGACGATTCCGAAATGCAAGGTCCGGAAGCTCGCGGACCTCAGGCTGCACGTGCGCGCGATTATCCGCGACGGCACGAACGCCTTCATCGGCAGTCAGAGCCTGAGGAAGCTCGAGCTCGACGGCCGCCGCGAGATCGGCGTCATCATCAACGACCGCACGGTCG